>JANQEC010000235.1 GCA_028278585.1 Cyclobacteriaceae bacterium
TCATTCTGCTGGTTACTTCGTGAAGTTTGAAAAGAGACCCAATCCTTGATAAAGTCCTCCTTGCTGACTGTATCCAGCGGCATGGGCACATAGGTGCTTTGAATGACCTGACTACTGATGACTTTCTCAGCATCTATGTGACCAGCCCGCTGGATACAGTCAGCAAGGAGGACTTTATCAAGGATTGGGTCTCTTTTCAAACTTCACGAAGTAACCAGCAGAATGAAAGATTGGCTGCATCTTCTTTGAAAGTAAATGAAGGAGACTACATAGGAGATTGGGTACAATATTGGGGCAACTACAGTGCTGTTTTGGTAGAGGGAGATCCTGAAGTGTTGGTCCCTTATTTCCTTAACCTTCAATTAACTAATGGAAAAATAGCCAGGATGTTCTCCTACTATGACAGGGTTCCGATTTGGCAGGCAATTGGATATGAAATCACACCTCCTGCGGGTGAATAACGCTAATTCAAACAATCTTTGGCCCATCCCTTACGGATGAGTTTATTTTAATAGCCATATCAAATTTAAATAGCTAAAAGCCTGGTCTAAAAACCAGGCTTTTAGTAATGAATTTGGTCGACTAAGCTACGTGTGTAAAAACTTTGTTTACAATTTTCCATTCCCCATCTACCATACTAAGGGAGAGAAAATCGTAATAATTGTAGCCCAACATTGGAACTTTAACTTTTGACACTGCCACCTGGCCGAGGACCTCTATCGAAAGAATTTCCATATGAAATTCTTCTTCCAGTTCCTTCGGACTTTGCCTGTTCCGCACACCATCAAGGTATTCGCTCATTGTAAAGTGATATCTTCTGTAAATAAACTGTTCGCCAGTGAATGCTGGCCTTTTCAATTCATGTACTTGTACAAAACACAGCAGAACAACAACAACAACAGAACAGAACAGAACAACAGAACAAACACTACACTTCTCCAAACGGAAGAGATTCCTTTTTTATTTACATATTACATCATTTATGAATAAAAAATAACATCAAACA
>JANQEC010000241.1 GCA_028278585.1 Cyclobacteriaceae bacterium
CTCGACAAGGTCTGCAATTGGTGGGGGTTCCTATTCGACAACAGTTTTTCCGGTGGGATTTTCCGGAGAACTCATTTCAAGAATTTATGGAATAGATGCAGAATTTATCGAAACGTATGGAATTGGGGTGAACTCGGGCAGATCATTTCTAAAAAACTCAATCGCCGATTCAAACCAGCTTATTGTCAACCAGTCATGGGTGGATTTTGTAGGATGGGAAGATCCGATTGGAAGAAGAATTCGATTCGATTCTGACGGTGACTCATACCCTATTGTGGGTGTTGTTGATGATTTTCATATCTACTCCCTTGCAACATCGGACATCGAACCAATGGTTATGTATATGCATCGCGGTGAATCATATAATTCATCTGTTAAGATTGGGAATGGTAGTGTGAAGGAGACAATCGAACACATTGAAAAGACATGGAGTTCACTGGCGGACAGAACACCACTCAACTTTTATTTTGTGGATCAATGGTTTGAAGATCAGTACAAAAAAGAAAATCAATTGCTTAAAATATCCACCATTTATTCCATTATCAGCATCATTCTATGTGGATTGGGGCTTTTTAGTTTGACAGCCTTGCTTCTTCAACAACGAACAAAAGAGATCAGTATACGAAAAGTGCTTGGTGCATCACTCACATCCATTTTATCGCTTATTAATAAGCAATTCGTAATTATCATTTTGATAAGTTTTGTACTTGCCACGCCTATTGCTTATTGGCTTCTTACGAAATGGCTGGAACAATTTGCGTATAGTATCTCCGTAAGCATCTTTCCTTTTCTTTTTTCAGGATTGGTGGTCCTGGCAGTGAGTATCACAATTGTAAGTTTTCTATCTATCAGGTCCGCAAACGTGAATCCTTCTAAGAATTTACGTACAGAATAGAATTTCCGGAAATCAATTTCGACAAAAACGAAACATATAAAAAACAGAAACGTTAATTTACGTGTCTTTCAAAATCGACAAAAACGAAAGAAATTTGTAACTTCTTTTTGGAATAAGAGTTTAGCTGTGTAGCACATGAAAAAAGAGCTACAACCTCCAAGGTGGATTTACAATGTACTTGAGCGATTCTGCGATCCTTATCTGTGGGAAGGTATCAGCGGTGATCTGTTTGAGTCATTTCTTGAAAACGTCGAAAAAAAAGGCGCTCTGAAAGCCCGGTTGATCTACGTTTCTCAGTCTCTGGGTTTTCTAAGAATGAAATTCAAGAAAAAAGAAAAAAGACTAAACAATATGAAATCCATCTGGCTCAATTATTTTCTCACTTCACTCCGATCGATAAAGAAACAAAAAGCCTTGTTTGGCATCAATCTTATTGGCCTGATAATGGCCATTTCCTGCTCATTATTTGCCCTTGTTTACATTGATGATGAGTTAAGCTTCGATACTCAACATAGCGATGGTGACCGGACGTACCGGCTTTACAAACGCTACATTAATGTTCCGGAAAATGTTAATCATTTAACGTTTGAAACTTCGGGGCTCATGGGTCCAACTATGAAAGATGAATACCCGGAGGTTGAAGAAATTATCCGGATTTGTCCCTGGTGGCACCGTGTGATCGTCTCCTACGAAGAAACAAATCTTTCAACGGACAAGATCTATTTTACTGATTCCACCTTCTTTGACTTTTTCGATTATGAACTGTTGCAAGGTGATCCATCGACCGTTCTTACTGCGCCATCCTCAATTGCCTTGAGTGAGTCCTTTGCCAGGAAACTTTTCGGGGACGAGGACCCTATCGGTAAGGTGGTTGTTGGTTTTGAGGATCTGAATTACACAGTGACGGGGATTTTCAAGGATCCGCCACGTCAATCTTCACTTCAATTTAATGCGCTAATCTCATGGAGCACAACTGTGCCCGGGGTTGGCCCACTCCGGTTCAACTGGATGAATAACTGGTTAGCTCAGGGGATTTTTACATTTGTGAAGCTTACTGATGATGCTGATCCAATTGCTTTGACAGAAAAGCTTCCGGAAATGATGGGAAGACATTTTGAGGAGCGCGCGGACCAATACTTTCTAAAGTTGATGCCATTAAAAGAAATGTACCTGCATGGTGAGAATGTTAGAAACAACAGGGGAATGAAAGCAGGCAGCATCACGTTTGTTTACATGCTCGGATTTTCCGCTTTCCTGATTTTTCTGATTGCATGTGTTAACTACATCAATATCGCCTTATCTCGAGCGACTCAAACCAGAACCGAAGTTGGCATTCGAAAAGTGATGGGTTCATCCAGAAACCAATTGATGGGACGGTTTATCTCGGAAACTTTTTTCAGCTCTACAATTGCTTCAATTATTAGTGTGTTCCTGGTCATTTGGTTTCTTCCAGGTGCCAATGCGCTCAGTGGCAAAGAACTTCCGATTCTTGCATTTTTCCAGCCCTATGTGTTTATGGCGTTGCTGGGATTCATTTTTGGTACGAGTTTATTTGTTGGGCTTTATCCTGCTTTTGTCCTCTCATCTCCTCCTATTTCTACCATATTGAAATCATCAAATGGAGTGATCGGTTCCACCGGGTGGTTTAGAAAAATGCTTTTGACTTTGCAGTATGCAATATCCATTTTCCTTATTGTTTGTACAGTGGTTGTGATACGACAAACAAACTACCTTGAAAACAAGCCTGTTGGATTTGACAAAGAGCAAGTGCTTGTTTTAGATGTTGATAATGAGGTGAATCATCATTTAGAAGTACTGGAAAATGAGCTACAAAATCATCCCAACATTCTTTCAGTATCAACAACACGGTCTACCATAGGCGACGGATCCTATACTACAACCGTGATCCCTGAAGGATATACTGATGAGTTGGGAACCCGCATCTTTGGTGTAGACCAGGAGTTCTTCGAAACATACGGGGTAAAAACACTGACTGGAAGGACCTTCCTGAAAAATTCAAGCGCTGACTCAGCCAATCTCATCGTAAATCAGGCGATGGTTGATTTTATGGGATGGGAAGATCCTGTAGGTAAACATATTCGTTTTGCTTCTGGTGGACGTGCGCTGCCAATCATTGGGGTTATCAACAATTTTCATGTTCATTCCCTCGCCACAGATGAGATCGAACCCATGATCCTCTATTTGGATCTGTCAAGGAGGTGGTTCACCGCTGTACGAATTGGAAATGGAAACCTGAAAGAGACAATGGATCATGTTCAGGGCACATGGGATAAACTAGCGGTACGGACTCCACTCAATGCTTTCTTTGCAGATGCCTGGTTCAATGAGCAGTATAAGAAAGAACGAGAACTTCTTAAGATTTCTTCCATCTATTCAATTATCAGTATTATCCTTTGTGGTTTGGGGTTATTTGGATTAACTGCGCTATTGCTCCAGCAACGAACAAAGGAGATAAGTATTAGAAAAGTACTTGGTGCATCGTTATCAAGTATCATTTCAATGATGAACAAACAGTTCCTGATCATTATTCTAATAAGCTTTACGATAGCGACACCATTGGCCTATTTTCTCATTTCAAATTGGCTTGACCAGTTTGTTTATCGAACCACCGTGAGTAGCGTACCTTTTATATTAGCTGGTGGGCTTACGCTTCTAATTAGTATTTTGATCGTAAGCTGGCTTTCCATAAGATCTGCCAGTGTTAATCCGTCCGAAAACTTAAGTACCGAATAACTAAACCTATACTTCCATGAAAGGAACTAACCTTGGCGAACTTGAAGAACTAATCCTACTGGCAACAGCCTCTCTATACGATAACGCTTATGGTATAGCGATTCAAAAGGAGATCAAAGCTAAGTGCAA
>JANQEC010000331.1 GCA_028278585.1 Cyclobacteriaceae bacterium
CCTCTTTGGGGGCCTTTCTTTTTTCAATCTAAATCATAGAAAACCCTGTAATCCCGGATCCTTCTCCAATCAACCCCTTAAAAGAGTCATTCACCGTAAAATCGACATTTTAAGTGCATCTAGCAGCATTTTTGAATTGTAATTAATAGAAAAAACAAGATGAAAAAGATACAAATAGCTCTCTATCACTGCCCCAACTCAATGGAATACAAGCTGATTCGTCTGACTGATGATATTGACCTGAATGATCCTTGTCTGATGTGGATATTTGATTCATCCAAGATTAGACTGGCTAAGAAAATTGCCAGAAACTTAAATCTGGTCCAAGATCTTAATCCTGCTACCAACTTCCCAATAATCACCTAGACTGGAATGGAATCAATCAAGCTATGTACCACAGTGAATTGCGAAAGATTCTTAGCACTGTCTTTCTAAAATTTATTTCTCAAAAACTCTTTTATAAATAAGTCTCATTTAACCGTGATTGAACTTACAAATCTAGTTTCGAGTCCTCCAGGGACTTCAAAGTGCTCATCCAAAATTGAAGCTTGGTCATTTTCGTTCCTCAGTTGTCGGGTAGGAGGTTGTTCCAGCTCGTATTAGTCACTTCTTACTATCAATTGTTGTAATTAATGGGATTGAGAAATATTATGACTGTTTTTACACTACGATCAATGATTGGAAGTAATCCTCTAGGTGATCTGTTATCCTATGAATCGATTTTTCACTACCGTACAACGGCAGGCGCTTCTATGCCTCAGTGAGTACTGCAAATCATGCGGTGCACCTCTAGATAACTTTCATGCTGAAACAATTTCTTGTTTATACTTTCTTTATTCAAAGATTCCTCCTTCGGGGAATGATTTCCTTTTTCTTGTACTTACCTTAACGACGTTGCGCTCTCACCATCGGTGGGTATCTCACAAAATGATGATTATCCATTCTGATTCATCATTTTCATCGATCATATTGAATTGGTGATCGACTAATAGCCTCATATCAAATATCATCAATTGATAATATTCTTATTAATGTTACATTAGCCTGAACAGATACAATTAACCTATCTGATCTCTTACTAAAGAAAGTTGCAATGAGAAAATTCACGAGAACATCCTTATGCACCTTGTTCTTTATGGGAGCCACGTTAACATTGGCTCAACAGAAAGGAATCAGTTTTGAATCTGCAAAGAATTCAAAGTCTGCAAAACTTGTTTACATCCATGCTGATGTCGTAGGTTTTGCGAGCAACACCTCGGGAAGCACTTCCGGACTTTGGTTGAGGTGATGGCGGAATTTGAAAAATTCATGAATCAGAGATACGGGATTATTGTTTCAAGCGATTATGTGAAGGCTCCAGATGGAGATTTTAAATTGTATTTAGAAGAAGTAAGAAAAAGTAGTGGAGGTGTTTTTGGATTGAGCAATACCAGTGTAAAGGAAGAGAGAAAGAAATTCCTAAAATATAGCCCCACATTTCTAAATAATATTTCAGTATTAGTTTCGCACGAAAGCTTCCCCACACTTTCCCGTTTGGATGAGATAAACATCGCCTTTGCTTCTAAAATGGGATATGGCATTCCGTCCACCACGAATTATGAACGGCTTTTGAAGGTGAAGAAGGATTATTTTCCTGAAATGAGAATTACAGAAGTACCAAATAGCATACAGGAAAATATTTCAGGAGATACCAATGGATTCGGCTTCACAGATATTCACTATTACCTGGAGGCTCTTGCACAGGGAAGACCAATAAAGAGGCATGCGGTGGGAGATCAAAAAGGAGACGAATTTGCCATAATAATGCCCAAAAACAGCGATTGGGATACTGTTTTTGCAGAATTCCTGACTGATTTTATTAAAACCTCAAACTACCGTGAAATGGTCACTAAAAACCTGGGGAAAGGGGCGTTACGTATGATAGTTAATTGAATTTATCTCACAAATAGAATCAGGCGCTACAGTTTGGTAGACGCTAAACTTCTACGAACTACTTTCAAGCCGTTGAAATTCTTGCTGATAGGCTTCCAGGGTGTGCGGTCCGAATGGTGTTGAAGCCCCTTCGTAATACTGCAATTCGTACTCCTCCTTTGTTGTTATATATTGTGCGTAATCATTGGCATACGTTGATAATGCTACCTCGTTGATGGGATCGTCTTCAAAGGCATTTATTATGGTTTCCTTCATTCTTCTTCCAGCCATCGTTGTTATTTCTCCGGGAATTCCGGCAATTGCAAGATCACCAATGCGGAATAATTGAATTGGCATGTTGTGAGGGATTAGTCGTTCACTATTCCCCGGTGCAAATACGATTGGTTTGGGAGCATGACCTTTCGGGAATTTTGGTCCCAGCGGTGGAATATTTCTGTAAATTAAGTTTACGGTCCACTGCATAATTCTCTTAGTGAGGGACAATTTCCTACTGATATTTTGTGTGGTTATGCCTTCATACACTCCGTACTCGTCTACTACTGACTTGAATTCTTTGGTCCATGGGTCCGCAAAGATGGCAACTGAATCCACCGTGCTCCCAGCAGTAAAAGACAGACCTAATGCATAGGGCCAGGTTCTTTTGGTAGAATTCTTGATGCGCACCTTAGACATGTCCACCACATTGTAATAGGCTTTTATTGTTCCCTTTACTTCTGCTCCCTTTTGTGCAAGTAATTGTTCTGCGACTTTGACCAATTCAGCGCTATGTTTATCTAACAGTTGCTGGTCCGTTTGCTGGGCTTTGCTTACTCTTCCTGATACATCTCCACAATTGGAATTAGCAAAAGCTGCCACAATACCCTTGTGATGATCCTCTATGATCGCACTTGCCACGCCCTTGTTGTCCCCGCTTATTAAAGTATTATCCTGACCTAAAACAATTGGGTGGATCGCATGCCAGTTGAGCGCACCAATTAATTTATTCCCATTTGCTGTCACCTGCTCGAACTTTAGCAACAGCATTTCATCATCCACATTCTTTGTATACTTCGCCCGCTCTTCAGGAGGATTGTTATTGTAAGCTTCAGGAGATCGGTTTTCTCCACAATTTTCAACGGTTCCTCTACAAATGTAGACCCTGGTGTGTTTTCGGTTTTTATAGGCGGTTTCAATTGATTCGGCAATTCCGTCAACAATAACTTGGGTTGTTTCTAAATTTTGAGCACTGGATGGCACATTGAATAATTTGTAGCAGGTGTAGGCACCCGGTGCACTATGGGTATGCGTACCAGAGATCATCAAATGTGCTGCGTCCAGTTGTAATCCCCCCGCATTCAATTTCTGTAAAACTTCTTCCTTGATGTTTTTAGTGCAGGACCAGAAATCGACAATAACAATGACAATTGTTTCCCCATTTTGATCTTCCATCCAAAAGGCCCGGGAATAAAGCAAATGTTTTACACCAGAAGATTGCTGTCTTGGATCAGACATCCCTTGAAGCTGCAGTCCCATTTGATCATGTGTAATACTCGTTTTTGCAACACCTGCCTTAAATGATGCCATGTTGTCGTCAGTCATTTTTAACAGACTTGGTCAGGTCCATCGAAGCGTTGGGAGACAACAGCACGACGATTAAAGGTAGCAATATGACCAGGAAGGTGAACAGCGTGCCATACGTACCAACAGCATAAATAGCGAGAAAAGGGATTCGTATGACATCTTCATTGATCGCTCCACCAACGGAAATCACACCCGCAAAAATGGCATAACCCATGGAGATCTTTTTTTGAAGTGTGGCTGACATTTGTTTTGAGAAATAAGCTACTGCTGCGAAAATGACGGCTACAAAAGCTCCATAGATAATTGCCATTGCGATCCCGGTATCTAGTCCTGCGAAATTGATGTACGATTCGGAGTAGATCCGCAAGGGTATCCAGGGTGCCACAATAAGCGCTACCAGGATTAAAACATCTACCATTTTTCCTTCTTTAAAAGAGCTTGACATGGAAACGAAAACCACAGACAACAGCATCCCTATACAAAACAGGACACCTATCATGGACTCACCCACACTCCAGAAGGTGTAAATAGAGCCTTCCGTAAGAATTGAGCAGGTATCACAATTTGTACGGGTGATGTTGCGGTACTGTGCCTTAAGTACACTCACGGAATCTGCCTTTGCTTTCTCCGGAGCATCAGCAGTCAGTATGTTGTAGATGTCTTCCCGAATGGTGATCAGGCTCGCAATTTTTGATTTTTCCTTCACATCATACGGCATGATGAAGGCATGTGATTTGATACCGCACTGACAACGCCAGGCTTCTTCATGAGTGAATATGGCGTTAAGTCCCAGGAATACAAATACAATGGCCATCCCATTAAATACTTTTTTCTTCAATGGCTCCAGTTTCTTATAAGCTACATAGGTCCCTTTTACCAGGAACAAACGAAAATAGAGATGAACCGCCAGCGGTAGGATGATGATGTGAAACATTGTTTTTCCCGGATCATGCAAGGCGTATTTAAGTCCATGGCTGAATCCCACCAGCCAGCAACGGATTACCACATCGATGATTCCAATATACATGAGAAACAGGGGAATCCATTTGGAAAGACGAATGCGTTTTACTTTCATGATGTGCCGGGTAAGAGAGTGAACACATCAACCATGATCGAAAATGGAACAGATCCTATGTGGATTTGGGTGAGAAAATCCATAGCAGCCAGATGAACAAGTAAAAGTTACAGAAAAAAGATGACAAAAAATGGGAAACGTTATAGAATTCAATTGATTCTTGAAATATGACAAATGGCGGAACAGAACAGAGAAATTGTTTGGAAATATTTTTAAAAATGAATACCTTATAAATAACTGTTAGGTTTCGATTAAGACAACCATAGTCAGACTTGAATGGAAGTTTATGCCGACGGATATCAATGATTACATAAAAGAAATCAAAGATAATTTCAAGAGTTACAAGAAGGAATCATTCATCAATGATTACGCTAAGATTATGCAGTTTTTGGAAGATAAGGAAAAGGTTAAGGTGCAACTTAAAGTACTTGACAAGAATCTTCAAGTTCGGGCATGGAAAAATCCTAAAGTATGGGAAAAGCCGTACGATGGTACCAATGACAAGTCATACCTTAAGAAGATTCTAACTGATGAACTGAGTGATTGCGAAAAAGAAGAAGAGTTTAATCAGGAGACCAAAAATTGGTTGAAGGATAATGATACATATAAACAAAAGCTCGTGAAGCCTCCAGAACACCTGCCATCAGGGGCTCCCACGATAATAGGTGTGTTAGGTTCAGATGAATTTCGTTATATACTATTCAAAAATGGATACCAATTTAAGGACCCTGGAGCAGGCCAAATGCATGGGGAATTTTCACATCGTATACAATGGTACACTATATCTAAAGCAAAAGCTGATCTTAAATTGAATAACGAGTTAATTGACTTATATAAAGAACTAGCCAAAGAAGAGCTTATCTATGAGAAAAATGAGAACCAAACCCTTTGGGACTTGGTGTTTGACTGTCTGAAATCTAGTGAAGAAGAGAAATG
>JANQEC010000265.1 GCA_028278585.1 Cyclobacteriaceae bacterium
TATTAAATTTAATCATTGCCAGAGACATGATTAGTACGCAACCATCAATTGATCAGTGGACATGTTTATGGAAATAACCTGGGCCTAATTAACCTTCATCCGGTGCTGGTGGCAACAACACCGTAAAAGTCGTTCCCTTTTCTTTTTCACTTTCTACCCTAATCTTCCCTTTATTCAACTTAACAAAATCATGAACAAGTTTTAGACCAAGTCCAACTCCTCTTTCTCCTTCTGTACCGATGGAAGCCTTATTCTCCTGGAAATTGAAAAGTGAATTCAGTTTTTCTTCAGGGATCCCCACACCCGAGTCGCTAAACTTTATGGCAATCAAATCATCATCCTTACCACAAGAGATTCTGATCTTTCCATTTGGTTGAGTGAATTTTAATGCATTGTTGATCAAATTACGAATGATCGTCATCAGACTGTTTTTATCTGCCCATATAGTTGATGTTGGTAAAACCTCACAGTTTAATTCGATCTTTTTGGAAGTTGCCATGGAGTTGAAAATGTCCAGGTTCTCATCCACGCACTCCTTGAGGTTTAACACTTCAGGATGATAAGGAAATTCTCCTTGTTGTTTCAAAGCCCAATTAAGGAGGTTGTCGAGGAGTTCACTCATTTGTTTTGAAACCTTGCCGACTTCATCAGAGAATTTTTCAAGTTTTTCATATTTCTTTTCTTCAAGCATGGTTTTCACCATAAAGGAAAATCCCTGAAAAACGGCCACAGGTCCTCGCAGATCATGTGAGATAATGGAGAAGAAGCGGTCCTTCGTTTCGTTCAGCCGTTCCATGTTCTGCGCCTGATCGCTAATGATCCTGTTTTTTCCCTCTAGCTCTTTGTTGACCTTCCGTTTTTGTAAGTAGCCGATCCAGGTAACACTAACCAACACAATCATGAGAGCCAATCCACCGATGACTGAATTTCTGATCTTTTTTTGATCGTTGATCTGAGATAGGTACAGCGCCTCTTGTGCCTGTAACTCGAGTGCCTGAACGCGGTTGGATTGCTCATTCTGAAATTCATACTCCAATGCCGCTGTTTTCTTTATGGTCTCAGCATTGAATAAGCTGTCGCTATGTTGCTTAAACAGCTTGAGATACAGATATGCTCGCTGAAAATCTCTTTTTCGTTCGTAGGCCTTGTGCAAAACTTCGGCAGACTGTTTGCTTAAATCTTGTGTGTTCGTTTTTACACCAATCTCATAACCGGTGGTACCGTAGGTAATCGCCTGATCCCAATTACCATAGGCAGAATAAACACTGGCAATTCCTTTGTTTGCCCATCCAATGAGCTCATTAAAACCAACAGATCGCCCAATTTTCAACGATTCCTCCTGATAATATAAAGCGGAATCATAGACTTCCTGTAATTCGAAGACATTTCCAAGGTTGTTTAAAATAGCGCCTTTAAGGATCGGGAAGTCTATTTCTTTTTCAATTTGCAAGCCAATTCTATATTCTTCAATTGCACTCGTATAATCACTCATCTTTTTGTAGGTGAGTCCAAGGTTGTTGTGATTTATGGCAAGACCACGAAGGTTTCCCTGAAGTCTCTGGATCTCCATTGCTTTTCTGTGAAATTCAAGAGATCGTTCAAAGTCTTCACGCTTGGAATATACAATCCCTATGCTGTTGTATACATTGGCTATACCTACGCTATCATTAAGGCTTTCATAGAAAGGCAGAGCCAATTGAAAATTAGATAGAGCTGTTGATAAATTTCCCTTGTTATTGGCGATTGCTCCAATCAAAAAATAGAGGTTTGCATTTCTTTGTTCATCATCGAGTTCGATACTTATAGAAAGTGCTTTTTGTAAAAAATTGGTTGCTGAATCCAATGCTCCTCTTGGTTGGTAATTGAGTCTTCCTAACTCATGGTAATTATCAGCGGCCAGCGCCTGGTTGTTGGCTTGGAGAGACAATGAAAGTGAGTGTTTGAAGTAAAATTCAGCAGAATCCAATCGATCAATGCCTCGATAAATATGGGCCAGGGTATTTGAAGCTTCTGCCACCTTGTCCCATTGAGATGTAGTGGTATATCCTTCAATGACGGCACTCAGACTGTCCAATTGACTTGATGCATCTTGAGCAACGAGTGGTAGGTACAAAACCCAATACAGAATCCATATCCATTGTTTCATGCCGGTGGCAACTTGTGATTGAAGAATTGTTGATTTTTTCGATTTTAATGCTTTTCAATCGATTCAATCTACAATCAACCAATATAAAATCTCCAGATTGGTGCTGAAAGTTAGAAATAATTAAGTATTTAAAAGGGGCTACTAGTTGCCACCACCAAACACCATATCTGTGCTGGTGTAACTGCCACCAAAATTTTCCGAAAGTTTAACCACCTGCTCCAGTGCATCTTTAAATTGGTTGGTAGTTAATTCTTCCAGCGGATGTGTATAGACAGACCAGACGATTGAGTTGAACAGCGCGTATTTGGAATCCAATGCTCGATCGAAATTGGCCTCTAGCATTACTTTGAAATGTTCATCTTTCAACTCTTTTTGTTCGATAATCGGACTCATGATCCGCATACGATTCGCGCCTACATCAGTAATGATCACTACTGGCCTTTCTCGCATCATAAACTGCCAGTTTCCCATTTGACCCTGAACATCTTCAATGTCTTCATGCAAAATCTTCCACATTTTTACATTGGTCATTTTATCATTTGCTTCCTGGGCAGATAATCCGGTAGAAAAAATGAGGAATAATAGCGGTGCGAGATACTTCATAATGGTTCGTAAACATTGGAAATTAGCCTAAACTTCCATTAGTTCAAACTCGGTGTTAGCTTTATAACGACATATGAGGAAAATAAAGTACTTAATATCCGGATTGATTCTGCTTATTCTTTTTACAAGTTGCCAAACCTCAACAAAAAATACAGATCAGGTAGCCAGGTGGTGGACCGAAGAGGAACGACAATATATACTTTCAGAATTGGACCGAACCACATCAGAACTTAGGGCTGAAATTGAGGATCTATCTATTGCGCAATGGAATTTTCGGGAACAACCGGACCGATGGAATATTGGTGAAATTGTAGAGCACCTGGAAATGCAGAATCAATTGCATTTCAGAGAAATCTCGGTGATAGCAAACAGTCCGCAGCACCTCGAATATCGGGAAATAGTACAAGGAGGTGACAGTTATTTTACCAAGTATGCTACTGATACAATTAAAGGTCAGGCAAATTGGTTCTTACAACCGAAAGGTAAGTTTACCTCAAAAGAGGCTGCTGAATCAGCTTTTTACCTGGCAAGGGGTAAGTTGAGGGAGTACGTAGAATCGACACAGGCAGATCTTAGAAAGCAATTTACTTTCAGATCCCCGATGTATGAAAAAGATTTTTCTAAGCTGACCATTCGTGACGTTCGTGATCTTCATCAACTTTTACTAACCGGTATTGCTCATACGGACCGGCATCTTCGCCAAATCAAAAACATAAAAACACATGAAGAATACCCTGGTAATTAAGCTACTTCCATTTTTCTACTCATCGATATAAGATTAATGTAAGTTTTGAGAAATATGAGACACTAATCTTATAGAAAAACAATTAAGGTTAGTATGGTCAAATCTATTGCAAGGAACCAAAAAGTTGTTCCATTTCTTGTGCCGCTTGCAATTATCCTTTTGCTGGTTGGGATATCCAAAACTTCACTGTTCGACACCAATTTGAAGGAATTATCACTGGCAATTACAATCGATTTGCTGTTGACAGTACCTCTCCTTTATTTCTTTCTCATCAGAAAAAAGTCAATACCGAATATCACGATTGTACCTGTTTTTGGTCTGGGAATGATAATCGCAAGTTTGATTCTGCCGGAAGAGAATCAACTTCTTTTGAATTATGCGAAGAACTGGGTGTTACCAATCATCGAGTTGACTGTCGCTACATTTATCCTTTCCAAGGTGTGGAAGACCATCAATTTATTCCGGAAGGAATCTAACGATCAACCTGATTTTTATTCAGCGCTTAAACGTGGCTGCCGGGAGGTGTTGCCACCAAAAGTTGATTCCATTTTTTCGATGGAGATTTCAATTTTTTACTATAGCCTGTTTGCCTGGAGAAAAAGGAAGTTGGCAAAGAGTGAATTTAGCTATCACCGTGAAAACTCAGTTTTAATTCTTCTGGGTGTTTTCCTTTTTGTCCTTTTAATTGAAACATTTGTCGTCCACATTTTACTACAAGGCTGGAGCCCTGCAATCGCCTGGATTTTGACAATCGTAAGTATCTATACCGCGTTTCAGCTTTTTGCAATCCTGAAATCAATTAGCAGAAGACCTATTTCTATTGGGAATGAATCGCTCTTTTTGAAATATGGACTTTTTGCAGAAACTGAAATTCCCTTCAATAAAATCGAATCTGTAGAATTAAATTCTAAACCCCTCGAATTCGATAAATCAACACGCCACCTTTCACCCCTCAAAGAAGCAGACAGTTACAATGTGGTTTTAGAAGTAAAAGAGGAGCAAGAATTGTTGGGTATATATGGTCTGAAAAGAGGCTTTAAAAAACTTGCATTTCACGTGGATGAGAAGGAAAAGTTTTTTGATACCCTAATGTCAAAAATAGCTTTAGACTAGTTGGATAGGTTGTTGATATCATGAATGACTTCATCCAATTTTTTGACGGTTTCTTCTAAAAGCCTAAAGATTTTTTCGTTGTATTCAGTTTTGAAACTATCCGTTTTCAGGAGATCAACAAGTCCTATGATCTTTGCGACTGGTGCCCTTAGTTCATGGGAATTTTTATAGGAAATTTTCTGTATTGCCTCCACCTTTTCTCTTAGATTTAGTTCCAACTCAACAAGGTGAGTTACATCCTGGACAATTGAGGAGAACTTAACAGGTGTTTGTTCATCATTTCGTTCAAACACAATATCTCTGATGAAAAGATGCTGATAATCCCCCTTTGCATTCCGAACTCTTAGTGTACACTCCATAATTTCGCCGACCTGGCTTTTTCTAAGCTTATCTATAACTTCTTCCGAAGTTTTCAAATCATCGGGATGAATGATAGAGGCAAAATAATTATGACTTAATTCTTTGAGTTCTTTTTTCGTGTAGCCCAGGAGTTTTTCTGCATGACCACTTGAATAAATAAGGTTATCCTCAACTAGATCCATTGCACCGAACGCCACCGGAGAAGCTTTATGTAATGACCTAATGAATGCAAAATTGAGGCCCATGCTATCTAAGTTAAACAACTCCAATGAATCTATGCTTAGATGTTATTTGTCCTGTTTCTGGATTAGATTAGTAACAAAAGGTGATCGCATGATTTTTGAAACTCATTCACTTTCAGAACCTCTGGATACTTACATAGAATCTGTCTTTCATTTCAAAGATTTTGTTCCGGATCATTCCATTGAGCGAGTGGTGCCAACGGGTCATATTTTCATCATTTTTGAGCTAGATGGTTTTCCAAGAAATACATTCGATAATGATACACTAAAGCCAAATCGTACTTTCACGAAGGTATGGGTTTCAGGAGCCCACCGGAATTACA
>JANQEC010000271.1 GCA_028278585.1 Cyclobacteriaceae bacterium
CTACAGCTGTGATACGGCGCTACTTGCCCATGAACGATTGGCTATTGTAGATCCAACTTCGGGAGGTCAGCCATTGATAAGTCCGGATGAAAAGAAAATTCTTGCTGTAAATGGGGAAATTTACAATCACCAGGATTTCAGAAATCAATTGAATGGGGATTACAAGTTCAGGACTCATTCAGATTGCGAAGTAATACTTGCATTGTATGAGAAGGAAGGTATCAATTTCCTTAATGATTTGAATGGTATCTTCGGTTTTGCCCTGTACGATCTGTCTACCGATTCATACCTCATTGCGAGGGATCACATGGGCATAATTCCATTGTACCATGGATGGGATAAATTAGGAAATCACTATGTGGCATCTGAGCTTAAGTCTCTTGAAGGTGTTTGCCATAAAATTGAAATATTTCCGCCGGGTCACTACTATTCCAGCTTAGAAAAAGAGGTTAAAAAATGGTATGATAAAGACTGGATTCATTTTGAACATGTACAACAAAATGAGACGAACATAGAAAGTCTGCGAAATAGTCTTGAAGCAGCTGTGCACAGACAACTAATGTCAGATGTACCTTATGGTGTATTGCTCTCCGGAGGACTTGATTCTTCCATTATTTCTGCGATCGCTAAAAAGTATGCAGCAAAAAGGATAGAATCCCAAGATAAAAATGATGCATGGTGGCCGCAATTGCATTCATTCTCGGTTGGATTAAAGGGTTCTCCTGACCTAAAATATGCACAGAAAGTGGCTGATCATATTGGCACTGTTCATCATGAAATTACTTTCACGCTACAAGAGGGTTTAGATGCTGTCAGAGATGTAATCTACCATCTTGAGACGTATGATGTTACAACAGTGCGGGCCTCTACCCCAATGTATCTTATGGCTCGTGTCATCAAATCCATGGGAATTAAGATGGTTCTTTCTGGAGAAGGTGCTGATGAATTGTTCGGCGGATATCTTTATTTCCATAAAGCACCTAATGAAGAAGAGTTTCATGATGAAACCATAAGAAAATTGGAAAAGCTGCACCTCTATGATTGTAATCGGGCAAATAAAGCACTCTCTGCCTGGGGTGTAGAAGGCAGAGTGCCCTTCCTGGATAAGGAATTCATAGATGTTGCGATGACGATTAACCCATTAGATAAAATGATCAATGAAGATAGGATTGAAAAGTGGGTATTAAGAAAAGCTTTTGAAGATTATTTACCTAAGGAGGTCGCCTGGAGGCAAAAAGAACAATTTTCAGATGGCGTTGGATACGGCTGGATCGACATTTTAAAGGAAACGGTAGAGGCTATGGTTTCGGATCAAGAAATGGAGCAAAAAGAATATCGATTCTCTATCAATCCACCGATGAATAAGGAAGAGTATTATTACCGATGCATTTTCGAGGAGCATTTTCCTTCGGATTCTGCGGCATTAACAGTGCCGTCGGTCCCGTCTGTTGCATGTAGCACTCCTACTGCACTTAAATGGGACAAAGCGTTCGAAAAAATGAATGATCCCTCCGGAAGGGCGATCCAGACTGTTCATTCAAATAGTTATTGATTTGAACCATCAGGGTTATCCAAACCTGAACTTCATGTACTTGATAGTCTCTCCTTTTTCAGTCCAGATTTGTTCATACTTTGTTTTTATATCAAAATGATCAGCCAGCAATTCAGAGTGATACAGGTCATGAGTATACACGTGATCTTTAACATTAAATTCCGATAGTATTTGTAGTGTATAATCAAACAAGGAGGTATTGTCAGTTTTAAATTTGAACCAACCTTCTTTCATAAGAATACGCTTGTACATGCTTAAAAAAAATGAATTGGAAAGTCGATGTTTTTCATCTCTCTCTTTTGGCCTGGGATCCGGAAAAGTGAGCCATATTTCAGCTACCTCACCTTCGGAAAACAGCTCATCGATATTGTTGATATGAGTCCTCAGAAAAGCTACATTCGTTAGCTCCTTTTGCATTGCTGTCTGACTGGCTTTCCAAATGCGCTCACCCTTGATGTCAACGCCTATATAATTCTTTTCCGGAAACTGCTCCGCCAAAGCGATCGTGTACTCACCCCTTCCACACGCCAACTCGACTACCAGGTCATTTTCATTTTGAAAAAAATCGTTCCAATGCCCCTGAACACTGTCATAAATCGGCTTGCCTTCCTCTAAAACGTTTCTGTTTTCTCTATTCTCAGAGAATTTTTGCTTTTTATTTTTCCTGCTCAAGGCCGTGACTGTTGATTATCACTTTGATTATGTATTTCAGGACAAATATCAGACAATGCTTCCAAAAAATTTCTAACTTGTCCGTTCGACCTTTGGTCAGTTTTTGTTGATTCGCTAAGGATATTGAACATGAAAACCCTAACACTTGCCTTGCTGATTTTTATTTGCGTTCCTGCTTTTTCTCAGGAAGATGAGAACATTGTACAAATTGTAGATGAACTAACGCTCAAATGGGACGAACAAGCTTTGGAGTTAAGAACATACAAGGGACTCCAAGCCTATTGCTCGACCAGGCCTTATCGTGACAGGACAATAAAGCTGCTTGACAAAATTCATCATTACGATACACTCCTTTATGGTATCGTAAGCAGAAAATATGAAAGAAAGAAAGATTCTGAAGCAGAGGCAACCTTAGAAGATATCGAAAAACTTGAGTCTGATTACACAACCAAGAATTTCAAAGCTTTTATACATAGGGAGTGCAATGGTGTGAACGAAATCGAAAGGAACTTTGGTCGTGAAGGAGGTGCGCAATATGAGAAGGAGGTAAAAAAATTAGAGAAAGAGCTAAGCAAATACGTAGAAAGTATAACCACAAGGATTGATATCATCGACGAGCACATCCACCACCTGAAACTTGATTAGTCATTGATGTTCCAACTTGGATTCTGAGATGATCTGTGTTGAACATGTCACCAGAGATTGGAGGTATCTCCCATCAGGCCGGTTTAAAATAGATTTAGCCAACGCTGAATGGATTAATCCAACATCCTGAGAGCACCTTTGCCTAAATTGTTAATTACTATTTGTCGGTAGTCTGAAGACTTCAGAAATCCAGAGTTTAAAAATTCTGCAAGGATAGGATCCCAATCACTATTCAGAGGCATAATAATTCCGTACTGTTCTCCTCCCTGATCACCGACCGGATGTCTTTTCACAGGTTTCCGTTGACTTACGTATTCCAGGTAAAAACTAATGTCAATAAACCCAAAGGATCTCGGATCAGCAACAACACTATCGATAATGTCATATTCAGATGCCACCATACTAATTCTTAGATTCGGATGACTCGAGGACTTTAAGTCAAGTAGTCTTTTATGGTAAGTGGAGCCAGATGCAGTATTAGCTACCATGCCGCTAAATTCATTGCTCACATTGCCCATAGATGATAAGGTTGGAACACTGTTGTGAGTGATCAATACAGAAATATTATTAAGAATAGCTGGGCTAAACTTCAGGAACTTCTTTCTTTCTTCTTTTATAGTAGTGGTATTAAGACCAAAAACTCCTCCGGAACTATTCTTCACATCATTGAGAAATTGCTGAAAGTCACTATCCTGAACCGGAACATAAGAGCTATTTACTGTTATACCATATTTGGATGATACATAGGATTCAAACGCATTCATCATTTCAACAAACAATCCTTCTAATTGTCCATCTGAATCTTTGTTGACAAAACCATTTACGCCAGCATATATATAGACGAGGTTAGCGGTTTTTGAACTATTGGCTGATTGAAAACTATCTCCCGTTGATTGTCCTAAAATTGGTATACTTAGGACAACTCCAAGCACACATGAGAATGCACTTGATTTGAATAGATGTTTCATGGAATTAATGGCAATCTGGTTGAAATACTACCATTAAGATAATCAAAGTTTATCAATTGCTAATCATCCGAAGCGCACCTTTTCCGAGGTTTCTAGTTACTATTTCACGATACTTTCCTGTTTTGATGAAGTCTGAAAGGAATTCAGACATCACTCCGTCCCAATCATTATTTAAGGGCATGATTATTCCAAATTCATCTCCGACCTGATCCCCAACCGGGTGTCGC
>JANQEC010000280.1 GCA_028278585.1 Cyclobacteriaceae bacterium
AACCAACAGATCGAGGTTAGTAACCTGGATGCCACTGACCTCTACCCAATAGATGTCGCTTATTCCATCACAAACACTATTGATAACAATGTGTTTATCAATGATGCAGACCGAGCCTATGCTGTATTGTTTCCTTCTGAAAAAGATACCATTACGCTGCTGGATTCAGATTTGGTTCCCATCAACCTCGCTGATGTTGATTTCTCGAATATTACCACCTTCGATTCGGTTGTTCTCCAAACTTCCATCTCGCTAAAATCGAATGATGGTGTACTTGACGGAACGGTGGTAGATCTTCGGGTAAACGATACCATTCAACAGAATTACACCTTACATAATTATTATGCATTTGACGATGGAACCGCAGAGTTTGCTGCTGGGACCAACATTCGAAATGGACAGGTGGCTGTACAATTTTGGGTTGAGCAACGTGATACGATCACGCACATAGATTTTAATTTTCCCAACATTGCTCCAATTCTTCAATCAGCTCCGACCCTGACATTAAAAATATTACGGAGTCTATCACCGGAAGTTATGCTCACATCTGAGCAGATAACCGTAGAATACAACGAAGCTCGCGATGCCTTCAACCGGTACGAGCTTAGTCGTCCCGTTGTAGTTACCGACACTTTTTATGTAGCCTATCAACAATTCATTAATGACTATATAGGTGTTGGATTTGACCGGAGCAATCCTGACGCGGCACAGCACATTTTTGAAAACAAGGATGGAGATTGGATCCAAAACGTAAGCCTTAACGGAGCCCTGATGATCCGACCTGTCTTTCAAGATGGCATTGAATTCGTGTTAGGCACTGATCCTGAATCAGAACTTACGATATACCCCAACCCAACTCGCGGAATCTTTCGAATCCAGGAAAACTATGATAAAATTGAATTACTTGACTTAAGTGGGCGGGTTCTGCAATCGGAAAAAAGTCAATCCTTACATGATATTTCAATATTCAGACAGGGCGTATATTTGCTGAAAATTCACCTAAAAGATTCTTATAGTATTCAAAAAATCATTCTAAAATGAGTGAAGATATAACCTGCCAGGAAGTAAAAAAGCGATTGGACGAAGGAATGTCCTTTCATTTTATTGATGTGAGAGAGGAATGGGAACATACAGAAAGGAACATTGGGGCCAGATGCTTCCCTCTGGGTGAGCTTCCTCAGAACCTCGATGTTTTGAATCAATACAGAATGGAAGAAGTTGTTGTGCACTGCAACACCGGGCCAAGAGGTAACCGAGCTAAGAAATACTTGATATCACAGGGGTTCACTAACGTTAGAAATATGTTGGGTGGAATTACGGAGTTCCTTGAACTGCAGGAATCTCAAGAACAAGCGGCCGGGGACTGAAGCAGATAATAAATATTACAAGTGCGATCCAACCGACTATTTTTCTCCCCATACTTAGATCCCGATCCTCTGCGACAGGAGGGTGATCCACTCCCAGGAGTCTTCCGATAAGAACAGAAAACAGCAACCAACCCTGGTATCCCTCCCAGCCGGTAAATAGATTGATAAGGAACTGGGCTGTGAATAAGACAGTTGCATAGAGTAAACGATCTTTCCGCTCTTTAAAAACACTATACGCGGCTATGTAAACAACAATCAAATACATTGCAACTGAAAGAAGAAAATCACCTAAACTACCCAAGGACAAGTCCTGCATATCATCAATGCTTACCCATCCCAATCCGGCATAGAGAACAAAACAGCTGAAAAGAACTCGAGATATAATGGCATGCCTTTTTGGGCCAAAAAGACCAAATAGCACATGACCTCCATCTAATTGACCTATAGGTAATAAATTGAGGGCTGTGAAAAAGAGTGCCAGGTATCCAGCCAGGAGCCACGGGTAGTGCATTAATTCGTTTTCGTGAGGTAGTAATTCAGGATCAGCTACATAGGTTTTGAAAAAATCAAACAAAAGGTTTCCTCCTAAATGAATTACGAATCCCTCGCTGGCTTCAATTGCCGCATCAACAGATTCGAACTGTTCGTACTCGGGATGGATCTCATAGATATAGCCTTGTGGGGGAAGATTGGAAAATCCATAGTACAAGACGCCAAGTGCAACCACGAATCCTGCAATTGGTCCTGACACTCCTACATCGAAATACTTGAGCCTGCTATCAATGTGCTCTCGAATCCTGATGAAGGCACCCATTGTTCCAATGGATGGTCCAATTCCAAACCATAATGGAATATAATATGGGAGAGAAACTTTGATTTGATGGTATTTTGCTGTGAAATAGTGACCGAACTCATGTACCGTCAGTATCCCTAAAAATGGAAGTGAAAATGCGAATCCGTCAACAAATTCAGACCGACTCATACCAACAAACACGGATGTTCCAAAAATCCATTCTGCTCCTGCCAGTGTGGTAGTAGTCAAGGTGACAATGAAAAGAACCAGTTGTATTAGTCTTGTTTTCTGCTCTTTATCCATTTTTAAAAATCTCCTTTAACTGGCGACCTGCATCTGTCACATGTACAGTATTTATTCCACAATTTCTGGCTCCTTCAATGTTATCGATTCGATCATCAAGGAAAAGTAATTTACCGGGATCTTGTCCGATCTCATCTATAACATATTGGTAACATTCTTTTCCTGGCTTCCTGAGTCCGATATCCTGAGAGAAATATGCTTTATTAACAAATTCATGAAGGTTTCGTTTCCCTGTCACGTCCATGATCATTTGGTTATAGGCTTTTTCATGGATCACATTGGAATTACTCAAAATGTAGGTATCAAATCGTTCGCTCACATCAGCAAGTAAGTCCATCCTTCCTTTTGGAAGGTTCTTTAACATCAGATTCCAGGTAGCATCAAAGGTTGCATCGTCAAGAGACATTCCCAGCAAATCGTTCACTCCTGCCCTAAATTCTGCCGGGGAAATTTTGTTAATTTCGAATTCTTTTAGAATCGGCGCTGTTACTACCAGTTCATGAATCTCATTGACATTCTTGTTTGCTACTTCAGAAAATCCGGAAATCACCCTGGGGTAATCGAGTTCGATGATCACTTCACCAAAATCAAAAATCACAGCTTCAATACCTTCAAGTTGCTTGGACATCCGTTGAATATTAGGGCGCAAATATGTAATATTGCGCTCCCTTTTTCAAGAATGTTTGAAAAACAGGGCCCTTAGCTCAGTTGGTTAGAGCACCTGACTCATAATCAGGTGGCCGCTGGTTCGAGCCCAGCAGGGCCCACTGTTAAAGAAGCGTCTTCATTATTGAGGAAGTTTCTTGATTAACCAATTGGAAAGGCGAGAAGC
>JANQEC010000287.1 GCA_028278585.1 Cyclobacteriaceae bacterium
GAAATGGATATAATTTTTCGCGGTGGTACCCAGTCTATGACTGGATTACAGATAACGGTTATGAAAATTTTGCTAATTGGGTGAATTAAAGAAGCGATAACCCGAATTTAACTTAAACTTTTTTCTGCCCACAGTGCATGAAAAATTATGTACGCATTTATTGGTATCATGATAGATAGGCCATAATTTGCATCACTCAGAACAGCTAATACAACAAAAGGCATTCCCATAGTAAAACCATGTAAAATTGACTTTCTAGTTTCCTTTTTCATTTGGCCAAATAGCCAATCTCCTCTCAATATTTTTTTAAGCATTTTTCACCGTCCAGCTCCCTGTACGCGAAAGCCTGGAGCTTTTCCTAAAATTTTAGGCAGGATACCCACTAATTTATTAGTAGGAGGAAGGCCGTACCTCCTGTTTTTCTTTCTTGTCTTGTTCGTGGCCCAATATAACTCTACATCTCTGACAGAGAGAAGTTATAACAGGATATTTAACTTCCCTATACTCACACCTTGTGCATAATACCATTTTTTATTATCCTCCCAGTATGTCATATCAACCTCCGAGGCGCACCTCACTTCTTGGGTGCGCCTTGGGCTTCCCAAGCTTTCGGTAAATGTCACTACCTGTTGTGGATTTCATCATTCATCATCTGCACAATCGGGTCATCGACATAATCACATTTCCTGTTGCTGCACCAAAATTCTTTCATGTCGAACTTCAGTGGTAAACCACATCTGGGGCATTTGCGGTTTGTTATTTCTGGTTTCATTTTCCTCCACCTATCTTCTTAAGTTCCCTATATGTTCGCTTCTTCAGCTTTTCTTTCAATTCTTCCTGCTTCGCCTTCGGGAGCTTTTCCCATATGCCCCAATAAGGCTCTTTCAGATAGAACATTATGTATTTGACTGGCATTGTTTCACCCCATCAATTACTGGATATTCCCAGTTATTATCTGCTTTAACGTTGAATTTCATGACCAACTCCTTTGTCTGCATTCTTCTTTCTTGCAGATTTTATCATGTATCTTCTCTACTGCATTCATCTGTTTCTCTGAAAGGAATCCTTTCTCTCTGAACTGGTTCCTAATGCTTTGAAGGAACTCGTGATAACCCTTCCATACTTTAGGATACCACTGACCTTGAGATGTTGTACCCATGCATTCCTCAATGTATGTATAGACAATCTTCATTGCCCTTCTACGCAGATCATCCTTTCGTTCCTTAGCCTCGATCTTTGACTTGATCTTAGAGATTATTGAATCAACACCAAGCTCCATTTGCTTCCTTATGGCTGTTTCTTGATTCTTTGTTAATTGTCCCCTCAACATTGATATCCTAACAGATAAGAAGAACCTTGCCTTCTGTTCCAATACTGAGCAGTATGAAGGATAATCTTCAGGCTTTTCATCTTTGAATACACCAAAAGCTCTTGGTTTAAGCTCTACAAGTCTTGAATGAATTGAATTTAGGAAGTCAAAAATATCCCCTTTCTGGATCTCAAGCTGTATCTTAGCTTGTTCTTCTTCAAACTCCTTCATCCTCTTCAATATTGTCTTTTTCTCAAGAGCAACCTTTCGGTCATAGTTCAGCTTGTCAATATTTCCATCCACGTTCTGGATGGCCAAAAGGTTACTTGCGCAAACAATCCCTAACTCCCACTTCTGACCTTTGTCTCCCTTGATTAAATACCTCTGTTTGATTGCGTGACCGCAGATGGCACAGGAACTGCTGTCATCAACACGATATTTGTATCCATCAAGCTTCAAGCTCTTTAAAGGTACCTCTAAGTCATTTAAGACCTGGAAAAACCTGTTGAAATCGTTTGCAATGTTTCCTGAGATTGGAATTTCCCTGATACTTACCATTTTTTCTTGACACCTCGTATTTGTAAGGGCGAACCCCTCGATTTAATGGGGTTCGCTCTTGGTATAGTGTAGTGTAGTGGTACTTATATATAAATATTTCGGGTTTTTAGTATAGACTATGATCTTTGAAGCTTAGCACATCACTCTTGCCGAAATTTAATCTGTAGACTAACTTTCATTCCCAACATACAATATGGTGTGGTGAGAAAAAAAATGATGTAAACATATTGCGGCCTATTGACACAGATTCAATATGTTATATCTTATAAGTCATACAGGACGGCATGATGCCGTCAGCGGCTCTTTGAAAATGAAATGCGTAACATTGACGTCCATAGGACAAGGCATTTCTCGTGTCGGTCTTTTGACCGTTCCTTTGCGAAGGAATCACCGATCAGGAATCTTTGATTTCTGGTTCCCACAATCATTGTGGGTTCATCCCCGGCCACAAGCTGTGGTCCCTGCGTTTCGCCCGTTTCACCCATCCTCGACCATAATCAAGATCGATTGGCCATGGTGGTGAGGACAATAGCGTAGTATGGGATGGGAAAGTCAGGGGCCATGTTTATTGGTTTCTGATTTTTTTTATTATTGGGAGGAAGAGCCTAGAGCCCTCATTCAGGGGAGTGTCTTGCCCAATAGCATCCATAGGGGATGCGTGCTCTTCCATTTTTATTTAATTTTAAGAAGAGGTGATTTCATGATTAATCGTAATCAGGACGGCAATGGATTGCGTGCAGCTTTAACGATAGCTTGTGAAAGCGTTGAGCTGGCTGCTCGCCTGCGGATTTCATTACCCTCTACCTCATCAGAAGGCTTAATTCTCGAAGCCTTGATGGGTGGATATTTGAAGAAAAAGAAACAACAGTTACTTCTGATGTTGATTCTGTTTTCTTTGAAGACCATCATTGGCCATGCTTTTCGATTCTGTTTCAGGTTATTTTTCTGGAAATTGGTCAAAAAAAGCTCGGCTGAAAAGATTTTGCATCTGATGAAACCTTCCAATAATTAAAAAATATCCTCGATGAGGAAAATATATATGAA
>JANQEC010000337.1 GCA_028278585.1 Cyclobacteriaceae bacterium
AAATCTGAGAGCTCCCTTCGTCTATGTCGATCTCAATCTCATCCAGTATCCTCTGTGCACGTTCCTCAGTTCTTCCTCGACCAATGATTTCTACTTTGATCGCGAACTCATTTCTTTCCCAGGAATTGATCTCTACTTTCCCAAACTTATTTCTGATCTGTAATGACGTAGTAGAACTCACACTGTATGATTTTTCGACCACTCTTTTTTTCTCGAGCTGATCTTTGCTCAGCCCCAGATTCACAGAGAAGAGGAAAAGGAGTATTAAATTATATTTCACTATTTGGTTCAATTTCATGGTTTTGGTCTTTAATGTTTTCCAAAATTTCTAATTGCTTGCTAAGTATCTGTAGCCTTAGTTGTAGGTTGCTAATCATCGCATCGACAATTCGCTCACTAGCAGCATTAGTTTGGTAGGTCTCCTTCAGCTCGATATATAACACATCTAATTGATCAATTTCTTCCAGTAGTTCTTTTTGTTCTTCAGGGGAAAGCTTTTCCTGGATTTCCATTCGCTTCACGCTGATAAGCTGGGTGTAGTAATCTTCAGCTTGCCTGAATTCTTCTGAAAACTGAGGCCCCGCCTGACTTTCCTGGAAATTTTTTTCCATTAAAAGATAGATTGTAGAAACCATAAAGAGAATGGCTGCAACTTTCCAGACCACTTGTAAAAAGCCGTTGTTTCTTCCAAGTTTTTTGTTTATTCCCTTCCATACTTTCTCAGATGGGTCAGCATCATTGAAAGCGTCCTTGTTATTCATGATGAATTGTTCAAGTTGATCACCCATAGTTCACCTCCGTTTTTAATATTGTTTTTAATTTGTCTTTGGCTCTTTTGTATTGAGTCTTTGACGTTGATTCTGATATATTTAGAATTTCACTTATCTCTTTATGATCGTATCCTTCAAAGAGGTAGAGAGATAAAACCGTTCTAAAACCTGTCGGCAGATTGTTCATTGCTCTTTTAATAGAATCAACAGTATAACCAGGTTCTGTTTCTTCTGTCCAGGCGGTCTCCTCTACATCTAATTCGTTTTCATTGGCAATCATCAGATCACGCTTGCTTTTTTGGACATGATTCAGGGCTTTATTGATTACAATCTTTTTTAGCCAGGCTCCGAAAGCAGCATCTGCCCGATAGCTGTTTAGGTTTTGAAAAGCACTGACAAAAGCCTCTTGCAGTACATCTTCTGCATCGGGTTGTTCTCCAGTAATTCTCAGTGCCGTGTTAAACATCGCTTTGTTATAAAGTTTATATATCTCAAACTGCGCTGCAGAATCATTTTCTCTACATCTTTCGATCAGATCCGCGTGAATATTTACAGAGCTAGTTTTCAATTTTTAGGTTATTCGATATAAAGACTTACTAAGAGTTTCAGGGTTGCATGATGTTGTTAATTTTAGTGCGAATTATTGATATGCAAAAATTCCTTATACTTTTTCTATTTGTTGCGATCAGCGCTCGAGCCCAGGAGCTGGATTCCTTAATGACTGATTCGTTAATGAAAGAACCACCTAAGCATTTAATTGGAGGCTATGTTTTTTTAGGTTTTAACTTATCACCGGGACCGGCGAATAGCAATACATTGGCTAACGTTGGTATTGGGGTGAGGTATGACAAGTATGAAGGGGGTGTAACTTTTTCGTTCCTTCAAGATGATTATGTTCAGCGCCTCATCTTCCCAAATTTTTTCAGTTTAGTTTATGCGCATGGTGGTGCTTATTTCGCTTATTATTTGATCGAATCAAAGTATGTCCATGCTGCACCGATGGTATCATTTCAATTAGGAGACATGGTTTGGGAGCGTGCGGACACTAATGAAGATTTTGCACGAGAGAAGTTCAACCTCATGCAGTTAGGATTGAAAATTGAAACACCATATCTCAGGTATGTCAAGCCTGAATTGATTTTTGGCTATCAATCCATGTCAGAAATCATTCTTCCTGAGTTAGAAAGGCAAAATTTCACAGGATTTTTCGTAGGATTCAACGTAAAAGTCGGCTATTTCAACCAATAACTACGTTATTTTTAGGCATTTAGCACGTTTTAGTTGAACTTGTGCACGAATCTAATTGTAGAATAATGAATAGGTTAATACTGCTCATTAGCATTTTCATACTATTGGTTTCAAAATCGCCAGCTCAAGATTATGATAAGATATTTAAGGCCGCAGAAGAGGCACTTTACCTGGAAGATTTTGAAACAGCCCTCGTCAATTACGAGCAATTGATTGAAAGCGGCTTGAATTACGGAAATCGCGTTTTCTATAAAGCTGAACTCTGCTCTTTATTGACCAAATACCAGAACAAGCCCATAAATAATTTCTTGCAGTATGAAGTTGAAATGATAGAGGAGGATAAATTCTACTACTACTGGAAGGGTCGGGTAATGATGAGAAAGTATCGAATGCAAGAGGCAAACATTGCTTTCCAGAATTTCCTTAGCACGAAGGCATACTTAAGCGATGAGATCCAGGCAGAAGCCAGAAGGTGGATGAATTGGGTCAGCAATGCTAAATCCTATATGGATGCTCCGGATTCATATGAAATTCATCTTTTGGAAAGAGAAGTAAATTCTGAATATGCAGAGCTTAGCCCGGTATACTTTATGGAAAATGAAGAACTACTCTTTTTATCCAACCGGGATTCAAATCCCAGTGAGTACCAGATCTATCACACCATTCACGAGGGAAATCGCAAATGGTCCGAACCTACACCAGTGTATGGTCAAGGACTTTTCTTAAGAGACAATGCAAATATTGAAGTTGTCGATCAGGATGGAAGAATGTTCCAATTCAGATCTGTCAAAGGTGGTGATCTCTATTATAGTGAGCCAACAGGTGATCTAAAAGGGTGGACGGAGCCAAGGGAGTTTGACAGCAAAATAAGTTCGACACATTTGGGCTCCCATTTTTTCATTAACGAACACGAGGACCGAATCATTTTTGCTTCCGATGTAGGAACAAAGAAAAAACCTAACCTTGATCTGTTGCAGTCATTTAGAAACCACGAAACAGGTAATTGGAGTAAACCAGCTCCTTTCGCCTCAAACATCAACAGCGACTTCAATGAGGATAGCCCTTATCTAAGCCCTGATGAAAACACGTTATACTTTGCATCGGATGGACATGGATCCATGGGTGGATATGACATCTTTAAATCAGAATTTGATCCTGCAACGCAAGCCTGGACTGAACCTGTAAATATGGGTTTCCCTTTAAATTCTCCTGAAGATGAAATTCATTTCAAAATGAACCCCAATCAGCAGTCGGGATATTTCACTTCGAATCGCTTGCACACGTTGGGGGATTACGACATTTTCTTTTTCTGGGAAATAAGTAAAATTAAAATTGAAGGAAGGATTGTCGATACCGACACCGGTCAACCCTTGAAGGATGCGCAAATATTCTTTCGACCATACGAATACCTGGATATGTATTTCTTTTCGGATTTAAGTGAGCAGGGTAAGTACCATGCTGAGATTCCTTCAAACGATAAATTCAAAGTTGAAATAAAAAGAAATGGAGAAATCCTTCATGAGGAAGAATTTGAGGTTCATGCACCTGATGGAGATAACACTACTCATATCAAGGATTTTTATTTGGGCGAAGGTGAAGCAACGGCCACTCATCAAATAGTTCAGCATGTAATAAATACTACTGAACCTGATCGAGGTGTTGTGACTGAGGAAATGTTAATTGATGAACTTGGAACTAAGTTCAGAGTGTCCAACAGGGTGGCAGTGCGTCACATCTATTTTGATTTTGGTACGAGTCATTTAAAAGATGAGAGTCTACCTTCGCTTGGCACAATTAAGAATCTTTTGGAATCAAACCCGGACCTTAAAATTGAAATTGCGGGACATACTGATAATGTTGGTGATGAACAAGCCAACCAGGTCATTTCAATGGAAAGAGCTCAATCGGTTGTAGCGTGGCTAACATCAACAGGAATCTCAAAGTCCAGATTGATTGCTAAAGGCTACGGGTCTACGCGTCCACTTGCAAGCAACGATGACGAAACCGATGGCCGAGAGCTGAACCGGAGAATAGAAATCGTAGTTATAGAATAGGCGGAATTATCCGTATATTCGAATAAAACACCCCAAAATGTATAGCTCCAAAATTGCCGGCATAGGTCACTATGTCCCAGAGAATGTAGTAACCAATGATGATCTAGCGAAAATGATGGATACCAGTGATGAATGGATCACAGAAAGAACTGGCATAAAAGAGCGAAGGTGGATTGATCCTAAAAGTGGGGATACACCATCAACGATGGGAACAAAAGCAGCCAGGATTGCTATCGAAAATGCTGGTATCACAACTAGTGATATTGACTTCATCATTTTTGCTACGCTGAGCCCCGACTATTATTTTCCTGGACCAGGTGTAATGGTACAAGAGCAATTGGGTATTAAAGAGATCGGTGCTCTTGATGTTAGAAACCAGTGTTCAGGTTTTATCTATAGCCTTTCAATCGCAGATCAGTTTGTTAAAACCGGAATGTATAAAAACATTCTGATTATTGGAGCTGAAAATCACTCAGGTGGATTAGAGCGGTCAACACGAGGAAGAGGTGTGACAGTAATATTTGGAGATGGTGCAGGTGCCGTTGTGGTTCAAAGAAATGAAGAGGAGGGAAGTGGTATATTATCAACACATCTCCACTCTGAAGGAAAACATGCAAAAGAACTGGCTCTGGAAGGACCAAGCACGCTACGATGGGTGCCAGAAATCATTGCCGCGAACGACCCTGAAGATTCATCCTATTATCCTTACATGAACGGAAACTTTGTTTTCAAACATGCGGTCACCAGGTTCATGGAAGTGATTGGAGAAGCACTCATGACTAACGGCTACAAACCAGAGGACATCAGTTTGATGATACCACATCAGGCCAACCTACGAATCAGTCAGTTTGTCCAGAAAAAGCTGGGACTTTCAGATGATCAAGTGTATAACAACATCATGAGGTATGGTAATACCACCGCAGCCTCAATCCCACTTGCCATGAGTGAAGCATGGAAAGAAGGTAAAATAAACCCAGGCGATCTTGTTTGCCTTGCTGCATTTGGAAGTGGTTTTACATGGGCCTCCGCACTTATCAGGTGGTGATTAATCGCTAAATTTTTCCCGAATCTCTACACATTAGTCGATGGATTAGTATGTTTCGTATATAAATGGTATAATTTCAATAAAAAATTGGATTAAAATGTAACTTTTATTATTATATTTATGTTTAATATTTAATAAATACAATTTTTAATTTAAATATTTAGCATCATGAATCTTTTTAGACTGTTCGCAAAACGAGACAAACACCAACTAAGGATTCAGAAAGCCGAGTCCGGTAACGATTGGGTGGTGAAGAGAGGTTACAGCATTCTGTATATAGGGACGAAGGAAAAATGCAAAACATTTATGAAACAAGGTTTTTCAGTGGCTTAGCTATGGGTTACGTTATTGGGCATCCGCCAATCGGCGGATCGCCTCAATAACTTCACCGGGATGAGACCAGGGAATGAAGTGATCAACATCTTTTAAGAGTCTCACCTCAAGCAAAGAATCTGGTAGCATTTTCATGGCAAAATCTGCATTTTCCTTAGGAACTAACGAATCCTCCGTTCCTTGAATAACAATTGAAGGAATCCTGATTCGTGACCAAAGTGGTAACATATCTTCCAACTCTTGTTTTAGAGGCCTTATTTCATCATTACTTACTTCAAAGTCTTTAGGAGTAAAAAACCCACCAACCCTGGTGGCAATTACATCTCTGTACCATTCTTCTTTTTCCATCTCCGGATCTATTGATGGAGCTATGAAAACAAGCCCTGAATAGCGATCAGAATAATCCATTGCCATTCTTGCAATCACAGGCCCTCCAAGAGAATGACCAATCAAGATCTTGTTTAAATGTGGAAATTGCTGCACCACCTGATCCAATAAATCAGCTTGCTTTTCAATAGAAGGTTCCGCAATTCCGTATCCTGATTTCCCAAAACCGGGACGGTCTATGGCAAGTAGGTCAAAGTCCTGTAACAAAGTATCGGCTTTGAAAAAATCTAAGAAGGCACTCCAGGAGCCTGGCGACCCATGAACAAAAATGGCAAGATTATCTCTTAATTGGTTTGTATAGACATAGTGAATATTTCTTTCATACGCTTGTAAATCTCCAATTTGTAAAGGGACTTTTTCATTTTCAAATTGTGATATTGCTTTTTCATCAGAAATGCTGAATTCAATGCATCCGGTTGGAATAAGAATAAGCAGAAGTAGCCATCTCATAAATCAACAAAGTATATTCATATTTACAAATAGATGCTAAATCCTAAGTTACCTCCAAAGCCAGAAATCCTGGTTTTATAACCTGAGGGCAAATTAGAGTTATCACTAAAATCTACAGTGCGACTTTCATATGTAATACCAAAATCAATGGAAATAACATCTGCAAAAAAATAGGCTCCACCAGCAGTAAATGCGAATCCTGAAAGCTTGTTTCTATTATCTAATAATGTTATTGATGGTGTTGTAAAGAGTTCCTTTGTATGTCCTGCTCCTGCTGACCCTTCAATGAAGGGCTTAAATTTTTCTCCATCCAAATAGTACCTTAAAAATGGACCAATTAAAAATGAAGTTGTTTTGAAAACATCATTATCTTCCTTTGTGCGAGCACTCTCAGATTGTATTTCCACTCCAAAAACAAGTTTATCAAAGAAGAAAAATCCAAATTGTGGTTCAATAGTAACCGTTCGCTGGTTAGCAACAGTCATGTCTGGAGAATTATCAGATTTAACTTCCACATCATTTGAGGAATAGCTGAAATCCCCGGAAGCATTCAAATAGATACTTCCGGATTCTAATTGGGCACATGCCGTAAGAGTGATGAACCCGCTAATTGCGAATAAAACTATTTTTTTCATTTTTTTAGTGGTTGGTTTGGTCTACAACACTAGCATGAATTAAGTTAACCTGTGAGCGAATCATAAATTAATTTTGCACGCATGTTAACAGGGATAACCTCCACAGATTTTTCTTTTAAAAACCAAACAGGCAAGTACGTGGGAAAAGTCCGTGAAGTCTATGAGTTTGGAGACAAGCTCGCTATGATAGCCACCGATCGCATTTCTGCCTTCGATGTTGTATTGCCAAGGCCAATTCCATATAAAGGTCAGGTTCTAAATCAATTAGCGGCCAGATTTTTAGAAGGAACCAGGGATATCGTTCCAAATTGGGTAGAGTCAACACCACACCCTAATGTGACATTTGGCAAAAGATGCCAGCCTTTTAAGGTTGAGATGGTGATCAGAGGTTATTTAGCGGGTCATGCATGGCGCGAGTATCGTGAAGGAAAGAGAAGTCTTTGTGGAGTTCCAATGCCTGAAGGGATGAAGGAGAACGATAAGTTTCCTGCACCTATTATCACCCCCTCAACAAAGGCCGATGAAGGCCATGATGAGGATATCTCGAAAGAAGAAATTTTAAGTCAGGGCCTGGTATCCGAAAATAATTATGATAAACTTGAAGAATACACCTATAAGCTATTTGAAAGAGGGAGTGAGGTGGCAAAAGAGCAAGGCTTGATTTTGGTGGATACCAAATACGAGTTTGGGAAATATGAGGATGAAATTTACCTAATTGATGAAGTTCATACTCCGGACTCATCCCGGTACTTTTACGCAAATACATACGGTGACCTGCAAGAGAAAGGAGAGCCTCAACGACAACTTTCCAAAGAGTTTGTAAGGCAATGGCTTATTTCAGAAGGATTTCAAGGTAAAGAGGGACAAAAAATGCCTGAAATGCCAGATGAGAGATTGGACCTTATTTCCAGCAGGTATATCGAACTTTACGAAAACATATCGGGTGAAAAATTTGTTAAGGACAATTACCACGATAAATTAGCCCAAATAAAAAAGAGTATTGCTCAAATTTCAGATACACTATGAATTTTAACGCTGACAAATACGAAAACTATTCCATTGTAAAGATTTCTGACGAGAAGGTTGATAGCTCAATCGCGCCTGAATTGAAATCTGAATTTATGACTTTAAGCCAGGATGGTGTGTAGAGCATAATCATTGATATG
>JANQEC010000305.1 GCA_028278585.1 Cyclobacteriaceae bacterium
CTCTTAAACGATTCGTACTAACTGCCAATGCACTTCCTATGGCTGTTCCTCGACTTTCAATTAAATCGAATGATATGTCATCGATATAGGTATAAAGAAGGTCATAATCAGTAGTTAGAGGAGATCTGGAATAGGCGTCTCCTGAAAATACGACCAATCCAATCCGATCCTGGAATCTTCCGAAAACAAAATCCCTTGCTACTTCCTTGGCGGCTTCCAATCTGTTGGGCCTGAAATCTTCAATTTGCATGGATTGCGAAATGTCCACGGTCAGCATTATGTCGATCCCTTCACTCCATTGTTCGGTTTGCTCATTGGTAGTTTGAGGCCTTGCCATACCTATAATTATTAGCAGGAGAGAGAGAATGAAGAAGATGCCGGGAATGAACCTGAGAAAACTTACCGGATCATTTTTTAATTCTTTTTTTGTTAAGGCGATTGGTAGCTTTTGCTGGAATCTTTTTATGATCAACCATCTCAGGATAAACAAAACAGGAATCAATGGAATGGCATAGAACCAAATCGGATTTTCCCAATCGAAACTTTGTATCCTGGACCATGAGAACCAATCTAACGAAACCCAATTTCTATTTTCCATCTCTTATTTCTTCTACTTTTTTGTTGTACCTGTATTGGGTAAAATCTTCGATCTGCTGGAAATCCTGGAATATTGTTTCCGTATCCCTTTTTCCATACACCAGGCGATCAATGGAATGGAGTGGCTTTTCGAGCTCTTTGGCAAAAGACTCAGCCAAAATCTCTTTGGTCGTAAGTTTAGTAAATGGAAACTTGTCCAGTCGCTCCTGGTATCGTTTCCAGAAGAAGAGTGCCTTTTCAGCAAGGTCAGACTCAGGATTGGATTTTAGATTGTTGATGTAGCCTGAAAGTTGATCTGAGAAGTTTTCGTATTCTTTTCTCAACTTTCTCAGCTTAAAGAAACGTATGATCCTTTTGCCAAAAATCAATAGCAGAACAAGAGTGATGAAAGCCAGGGATCCAAGGATAATGTACAAAAGTGGGTAATTGAAAAACCTGTTTACCACCTCGTAGTTGGTATTGGCGATAAGCTTTGTAGTATCAGAAACCATTGGAGCCAACTCTTTCAGCAAAATTGAATCAAGTGGTGTTTGTATTACAGCAGAGTCCAGCCCATCAAGAATGATTGCTGGAAGCGAAAGGTATTGTACCAGGTCTATTTCATACGATTGAATGGTGTAGATCGTACTGTCAAAGGCAGAGCCGCCAACAGATTTAGTTGGGAAAAAGGTCTTGGATGAAAATTCAAATGGAGAGAAGTTGTAGTTGCTATCAGGAAACACCATTTCCAGATCTGAAGGATAGGTAGAAGTAATCCAGAAGTTCACATCCTGTCCAATGAGTAAGCTATCCTCCACAAAGCCACCATTCACTTGAATCTCTTGCGCAGAGCCTTTAATGGAAAAAATTAAAAACAGAATTATCAAAAATCTACCTCGTCCGCCTAGCATTGCTTCTATTTCTATGTCTAAATAGTTTTATGAGTTTCGGAACGTAATCTTCCTCTGTGGCTATTGATACGTAGTTTACGTCATTCCGTCTACAGAAATTTTCAAGCGATTCTTTATTCTCGCCGTGCGTTTTGCTAACTACATTTTTGAAATTGGCTGAGGAAGTGTTCATCCACACGGTTTTTTGAGATTCTTTCTCGTATAGTGGAACAATTCCCAGGTTTGGCAATCCACCTTCTCTTTTGTCTGATACATCGATGACGACTAAATCATGCTTCCGCGCGAGTCCCTTGAGTGATTGAGTGAAACCTTCATCAATGAAATCTGAAACAACAAATACCACGGTTTTTCTCTTCAAAAGATTCAATAGATATTTTATAGCTTCATTCAGATTCGTCTTTTTGGATTTTGGTTTGAGTTGAAAGAGGCGGTTGATTACTTCATACGCGTGTTTAAGGGTTTTCGCAGGTTTCACATAATCTTCCACTCGATCCGAATAACAGAGAACGCCAACTTTGCTTCCTTCTCTTACTGCAGAAATGGATAACAAGCCAGTTATTTCTTTAGTGAGGTCAATTTTTTGTTTTTTGTCCTTACCAATTTCCTGTGATGCGGATACATCGACCAGGAAAAATACCGTCTGTTCCTTCTCCTCGATGAAGGTTTTTACAAATGTACCATGCCCTTTGGCGGTCACGCGCCAATCGATTGTTCGGATATCATCTCCCCACTGGTAAGGCCGGGCATCTTCATATTCCAGGCCTGCACCTTTGAATATGGATCGAAAATCCCCCTGCATCTGAGAGTTGATTGCTTTCCGTATTCGGATATCGTATCTCCTGAGTTTTTTTAGAATATCCTTCATCTAATCATCCTAAATATTCAATTGGCATCAAAATAGCTACTGAATTTTACGTTTGATATGTGATCTTTGCCTTTGACCTTCAAAATTATAACCTCAAGTAATTATTAGTTCGTAGTGAAAAAGTTTTTTTTGACCGTTCTTGTAATAGTTTCAGCCTGCTCCACGAAAAGCGAGGCTCCTGACGATCTTATTCCGCAAGATCAAATGGTTTCGCTGTTGGTAGAAGTTCATTTGCTGGAATCGAAAATAAAGAACTTGTCAATTCGATCTTCTGACTCGGCGAAAGTAGTCTATGAACATTACGAAAAACTTCTTTTTGCAGATTTTAACATTACCCAGGATCAATACGAACGTAGCTTCAATTATTATGTGGAAAACCTGGATGAATTCAAGGATGTCTATACTACTATAGTGGATACCTTGATGCAGCGGGAAAAACTCCTGAAGAATTGAACCTTTTTCCAAATGATATTGAGGAAAACCTGGGCTTTGACGAAATCAGAGATTTACTCATTGGATTTTGCCAAAGTGAAAGGGGTGAAGGCCTTGTAGCAAAATGTTCTCCCACTGATAATGCAAAGCATGTAGCTCGATGGCACCTGCAAACAAGCGAGATGCTGAAACTTTTAATTGATGATAGATCGAGCGTGCAGTTTCAATTTCCGGATATCGATGAATATTTAACTAAGGTGAAAGTTCCAGGTTCCTGGTTGGATCCGTTGGATTTTCACGAACTCAAAACAGGAATAAATACGCTTACCAGTTGGACAGAATTTTTTTTGGTGAAACAAGATACATATCCGGAATTGTCTTCATTGTCATCTAAGATTCATGTTCATACTGAACTAGCACCATCGATAAACAAAGCAATCGATGAAAAAGGTGAAGTGAGAGATTCAGCTTCTACGGAATTATTAGAGATTCGAACAAGGATCTCTAAATCTGAAAGAGCAGTACGCTCCGCCATCATGAAAGTTTTGAAAAAAGCTAAGGCGGATCAGTTTACGGATGAAGACAGCTCGCTGACAGTAAGGGATGGTAGACTTGTGATCCCACTCAAAGCTGAATTCAAAAAACGGATCCCGGGATTTGTTCATGATGAATCCGCAACGGGGCAGACGGTATTCATTGAACCTGGAGAAGTTCTTGATTTGAACAATGAAGTGCGGGAGTTGAAATATGCTGAGAAAAGGGAGATCATTCAAATTCTTGTAACACTTTCAGATCTGGTACGCGAAAATCTGGATGACCTGAAAAAAGGGACAGGTCTACTTGAAAAGTTAGACTTCATCCATGCTAAAACAAGACTCTCAGAACATTTGAAAGCAATTGTTCCGGCATTTGAAAACAAAACAGAATTTAGCTGGATTAATGCGGTTCATCCACTTTTGTATTTATCCCACAAAGATTCCAGTAAAAAAGTAGTTCCTCTTAGTATAACCCTTGGATATGACCATCGAATCCTTATAATATCAGGTCCAAATGCAGGAGGTAAATCGGTGGCACTTAAAACTGTTGGACTGATTCAGTATATGTTTCAAAGTGGCTTACCTGTTCCGGTTAGTGAGGAGAGCAAATTCGGTTTTTTTAGAAACTTTTTCCTTGATATTGGAGATGCCCAATCCATTGAGGATGATCTGAGCACCTATAGCTCTCATCTGACCGCAATGAAGCATTTTCTGAAATTTTCTGATAAAAAGACGCTTTTCCTGATTGATGAATTTGGAAAGGGAACGGAGCCCCAATTTGGTGGTGCAATTGCTGAATCAGTACTAAATGAAATAAATAGAAGGCGGTCTTTTGGTGTGGTTACAACTCATTATCAGAATCTAAAGAATTTGGGAGAGAAGACGCAAGGGATGGTGAATGGAGCGATGAAATATGATCTTGAAAAGTTAGAGCCATTGTTTGAGCTGGAGATTGGAAAACCGGGTAGCTCTTTTGCTTTTGAAATTGCTGGAAAAATAGGATTACCTTCAGATATCATTAATTCTGCAAAAACCAGGATTGGAAGCTCGCATGTTGATTATGATCAATTACTCAATCAGCTTGAGAAGGAAAAAACAAAATTCGAAAAGCTGACCAAGAAGCTAGATGGCGATAAGAAAGATCTCATCAAGGTCAGGGCAGATTATGAGGATCTAAAAAAGATGCTTGAGGTTGAACGAAAACAGCTATTGAAAGAAGCCAAACAAGAGGCAAGCCGGATTGTGGAAATGGCGAATAAGGATGTGGAACGAGTGATCAGAGAGATCCAGGAGAGTAAGGCATCGAAGGAGAAGACAAAAAAGTTGAGAAATGAGTTGGCCGATAAAAAAGAGAAGTTGAGTGAAGGATTAAAGGTTGAAAAGCCCCAAGCATTAAGTCTCAAGCTTCAAGTAGGTGATCAAGTTAGAATGATTGGTCAGGATACTGTGGGAATTGTTCAAAAAGTGAAGGGGAAACAAGTGAAGGTTTCATTTGGTGCATTGAAGTCATTCGTAGCAATAGACAAGATTGAGAAGGTTACAGGTAATAAGAAGCAACAACAACATCAGCGGAAGGTTAAGAAGTTGGGAATTGACATAAGTGGCAAAATGGCAACTTTCAGTCACGAACTTAGCTTGCGGGGGATGCGTGCTGATGAGGCGTTAGGAAAAGTAGAATCCTTCATTGATGAGGCGTTGCTGCTGGGTGTTGACGAAGTGAAGATCATACATGGAAAAGGACATGGTGTTTTGCGGGAGATTGTAAGAAATTATACAAAAGATCATCCTGGAATTGAAAGTGTTAGTGATGAGCATGCCGACAGGGGAGGTGATGGGATTTCGATAGTTAAACTTAAGTAGTTAGTAGTTAGTAGTTGGTAGTTAGTAGTTAGTAGTTAGTAGTTAGTAGTTAGTAGTTAGTAGTTAGTAGTTAGTAGTTAGTAATTCATAATTCATAATTCATAATTCATAATTCATAATTCATAATTCATAATTTAAATCCAATTGTCAGTTAATCAGTATACCAAGTCTCAGCTAGCGTTAAGAAATGGAGTGGAGAAATCAGAAATCTGGATTGCTTACAATGGAGTGATCTATGATGTGACTTCTTCCAAGCTCTGGAAGGATGGGAAACATTATGAACATTGGGCGGGTCAGGATCTGACGGAGGAACTAGTCGATGCTCCACATGATACGGGAGTTTTTGAGAGAATGAAGGTTGTAGGGAAGTTGGTAGTCGAAGGGTGATAAAACTTACTTTTTTAACATTAAGTTTTCAGCAATTTCCCAATCTAGTTGAGTGAAAAGGCCAAAAGAAGATTGTTGATCCATCATAATGTGACCTACACTTCCGGTTACCATTTCTTTGGATTTTAAGAATGAATTCTTTCTGACCGCTGTGATACCACCTACTTGTTTGTATAGCGCTTCTCTTTCAAGTCTTGTATACTTATCTCTGTCTAAAATAGGATGCAACCCATCTCCATGATGTTGATAAAAAACGGAATTGTCTGATTTAACACCAATGATGGAATCAGAGCCGAACACCAACATGGTATTGATTACATCATCCATTTTATATGCCTCCAGGAACGGATATTCGAGTGTCAAAATGGAAATTACGTCGAACTCAAAACCTTTGCTCTTTTCAAGAGTGACAATTTCATTTATTGTAGGATTCAGATTGTGAAAATGCTTTGCTTCAATTTTTTTTCTGTGATGGAATTGGACTGTTTTTCCATTGGTAACAGAATTAAGCAAGGCTTCTACTCGAGGATCTGGTGATGTAACAACTACTTTATTGATGTTCTTTGATCTAAATACTTCTTTGAGTTTTAATTCAAGAAGATTTGTTCCATTCAAAGATTTAAATGCAATGTCCTGGGTGCCACCACGAATAGGGATTATAGCTAATGTACCAGTATGGTATTGTTTTTCATTCACGAACTCTTCATTGATTAGCGCACGTGTCTTAAGGATTTTCTGCTCATCTGCGGTCAGGTTACTTCCGTGCTGCCTGTAATAAAACAATGGGGATGAATGGTTCGCTACTTTGAAATTTTGTGTGAATTTTACCCAAAGCTCATAACCATCCTGGCAGGTATAAGCCTCGTTATATCCACCTACTTGCTTAAGAAAATCCAATCGAATCATCGTGCACGCTCCGTGCGCAGGTTGATCCAGTAGGACCACATCATTTTGAAAGTCGTGCCTCTTTTCCTCCCCGATTAGTTCACCTTCCATGTCTACATAGAAGTAGTTTGGAAACACAAGGCCCAACTCAGGATCGGATTCTAACTTGGCACTCATCAGTTTCAGAGCATCTTGATGCAAATAGTCATCTGCATCTAAACGAATTATATATTTACCAGTGGCAGCCTGTATTGCCACATTATTTGTGATATTGAGTCCTTTATTTTCTTGATAAATAACCTTTACTTCATCTCTAAATGTGAATTCTTCAATGATATTTTTGGAATGATCCGTGGAGCCATCATCTATAATGATCAGTTCAAAATCCTTCAATGACTGGTTCAAAACACTCTCGATGGCTTCTTTTATGAAGGAGCCATAGTTGTAGTTAGTAATATATACAGTAACTAATGGCTTCATTTTCTTTTTGGAATTCCCGCAAGTGTGAGACCATCCGAAAACCTTACATCATCGATCAATTGTTGCAAATCGAGTTGGATTGCACCTGTTTTCGTTAGAACATTATAGTCATCTATTTCAGCTCCTATTTGCATGAACGTCTCATAGACATCCATTCCATAATACCAGGCTGCGGTAGGCATTAAATCGTTTTTGTAATACAGCTCAGCAGCTGATTCATCAGTGAAGCACATAATATGACCCATGGGATCAAGATGACGAAGGATTGTGTCTGTTTTGATCCGTTGGATAGCTGCGCTTAGCGAATCCCATCTCGGTACCTTTGATATGACAAGCCCTGAATTACTTTCAGAAATAATCGAATTGGCTGTTTCAAGAATCTTAGAAGGGTTGGGAGTATGTTCCAAAAGCCCCCAAAATGTCACGATTTCATATCCCTGGTAGTCTTCTGCAGCTTCAAAAAAGTCACGACCGTCAAGCTCAATATTCCAAATTTCTTTAGCAAATGCTCTACTTGATTCACTCAATTCAATTCCTTCGGCTTTGATTCCATCTCTTCTACAAGCTTCTACGAAATGACCTGCACCTGACCCTACATCAAGTACGCTTTTTGGTCTTCGGCCGTAAATACTTTCAAATAATTGCACAGTCCATTCTCGCCATGGAACAGCAATTGTATTCAACCGTGATTCTGCGGATGCTTTATCCGTATAAGTGGCTGCATAGGTTACGTCATTTAAATAAAATCCTTCAATGGCTGTTTTTGTAGGTCTTTTCAGGACGTAAACATGTGTACAGTTTGAGCAGCTGGCATACTCTGCACCATAAATATTCGCTTTTGTTGACGCAAGACCTGCCGAAGCTCCGCATACTGGACAATTATCTACCTTTTCCAGATTCTCAGGCTGATAAATTTGTTCCCGTGTACGCTTGTAGTACTCCTGTTTTGATTGAATGGAATCGACAATGTTCTTTTTTAAGCCAAGTAGATCAGTCTTTTTGCCGGGAAATATCTGAACATCAAACGACTCAGAACAACCGTTTTCCTCCCTAATCCATTTTTCTGTCGCCACAGTGTCGAGTCTTGACATTGGCATTTGCCTTTTCCACTCCATTTTATTCAAAGTATTTCCAATCAAGTGTTTCGTATTTTTTTAGTGATTTTTTAGTCGTTTTACCAATCAGAAGATCGAACTTGTTAGCTGGAATTCCATGATTTGGCCTTAACACAAGTAAATCTTCAGCAGTAATTTTTGAGTTAGAAGGAATTTCACGAGATGGATAAATGCCCCTTCTAAAACTGGTAACATGATCCCCCTCTACTGAAAGAGGCTGTTTTTTATCATTCCCCTGCAAAGCCTTAATTTCTTTGATTCTATCTATTAATTCCTTTACCTCGTCAGAAGTAAGTGACACTTTATGATCTCGAAATTCTTTACCCTCTCGATCATCAGTAAAGTGAAATTCCAGAATTTCTGCTCCCATAGCCACCGCTATTTCTAAGGCGTAAGAGCCTTCGGTATGGTCTGAGTATCCCATTGGACAACCAGTAAGTTCTTTAAGTGTGTGCATTACATTGAGATTAGCATCCCGAGGTGGAATTGGATACATGCTCGTACATTGCAGCAATGCTATAGCATTTGATGTCTCATAAAATGGATCGCATGATCGAATGAATGAAACCGCTTCAACAACCTCTTTTTCTTCAGCAAGACCTGTGGATAGAAGTACTGGCTTTTTTCGTTTGCCTATTTCTCTAAGAAGAGGATAGGCTGTAAGATCTCCTGACCCAACCTTATAAAAGTCCATGAACTTATCAACCCAATCCAATGCTGATTCCTCCCAAACGGAGGCTAAATAACCAACCTTGTTTTCTTTGCACATTTGAGCAAGCTCAATGTGTTGATCTACCGGGAGTTCAAATTTCTTAAAATGCTTGTTTCGATCGGGGCTCTCAATGGGGTTCACAAGACCATCACCAGTATAAATTTGAAATTTCACATAATCACACCCGGATTCGATTGCAAGTTGAGCTAATTTCTTCGCATACTCGAAATCACCTTCATGATTACCACCGATCTCTGCGATTAGTAGCGGACCATTTTTACCTTCCCAAATCTTATTCATTTGTGATCAGTTTCACGATATCTTTCCAGCCGTATGCTGTGTGAGGTCTGTCCATTTTTTGAAGAAGCAAAGAGACAAAATTTAGATCTTCTTCACAATCTAATGCCAGCTTTAATCCATGAGCCTTGGGATGAGTGTCATTGTAGATGTACTTAAATTGACCACTGTCAGGGTGTTGATACAACCACAGCGTTACATGTTCTAAATGGTCAGGCGAATTAAATTGTTTTAATACTTTTTCGTAAAAGGAAGTTTTTATTACTTCAACACTCATTCCTGTTGGAAATGTTCTTCCATCAACGTTGGAAACAAAATCGTAATCTCCTTCAATTGCAAGTTCAATGGCCTGGTCAACCAATACTGGGTCTGTGAAAAGATTATCACCATTGACCCTGGTGACAACATCAAACTGATTTTTAGCAGCACAAGTAGCAAAACGTTCGCTAACATTATCTAATGATCCACGAAAACAGTTTACGTCATGATCTTCACAATACCTGGCAATTGGATCATCTGCGGTTGAATCTGAAGTAGCCACTACGATCCCATCTGAATAATTGGACTTTTTCAGACGTTCCAGAATGTAAGTAAGGACAGGTTTACCTTCAATCTCTTTAAGAATTTTTCCCGGAAGCCGCGATGAGTTGAATCGACATAAAACGATTATTCCAACGTTCACTTTCTTTCTCCTATTTTTTTAGCCGGAGTTCCACCGAAAATTTCATAGGAAGGAATATCCTGGGAAACGACGGCACCAGCAGCAACGACAGCTCCGTCACCGATTTTTACGCCTTTTAAAATTTTGGCTCCTGTACCGATCCAAACATCATTTCCAATTTGAATCGGACTTGTTTGATTTCCTTGCTCGTTGATAAGTTGCCCCCTTTCAATTTGATGATCACTATCAACCAGATAGACGAATGGAGCAATTAGGCAATCATCACCAATTGTGATTTTTTCGGAGGAAAAAATGAACGTGTGGTAACCAATGGTTGTATTGGTGCCAATAGCAACAGTTGCGGTTTCGTTGCATGAGCAAATCCTTGTTCCTTCTTTTAAAACAACACCGCTTTTAATGGCAACATTTTGGGGATAGCGGAAAACCTTGACATTTTTTTCTATGAAAACATCATCCCCGCAGGTATTAAGCTTCTTCTTAAATTTTTGTAATCGCTTGTGATGCTTTTCTGTGAATTTTAGATGTTTTCGTAATTGATCGTTTTTCATTCGCAATCAAAATGCCAGGGATCAAAAGTAGCCGATTTCTACTTACTGAACCTGTTCCAATTGTTTTCCTTTATTTCCAGATCAATGCCTTCTTTCTTGTGGAATTCGTCTAAATATTCGTAGCAAATTTTTCTTCTTTCCTCAAAACCTGGCATACGTCTATTTTCAAAAACATAAACAGTTTTTTTGAACTTGGGGAGTTTCAGAAATAATATCTTGTTATAGAAAAACCTGCCTAAGTGCATCAGTAAAAAAAGTCTTAAATGCCTTAAACTCAACGATACCTTCCTTTGCTGATGCTTGCCTGGTATGGATTTTTTAAAATAAAACATAGTGCGCAGGTGATTCATTCCGTCTGCGTATCCGATGGAATCTTTTATTGCTTGATCTCTTAAATCAGACTTTTCCAGAAATTGCTTAATGCTTCCATTGGAGTAATGCTCTTGTATACATTCCTGGAGTTTTAGGGATGTATCAACAATGACAGAAGCCCAATAAGGAGAGGATCTTGGAAAATCAGGTTCCGAATTGATTAGAATAGTGGTTTTACCCAACATCCATGATTCCACAGCAGTCGTTGACTCGAATGCAATCCAAAGATCAGAGACATTGATCAAATCGGCTATGGATTCCTCGTTTTTTAAGTAAATGACATTATCATAATGAATCAATTCATTCATTTCGTTCGGTCCTTCGTGTGGATCTGATTCGAAGTTTTCTTTTGGATGCTTTTTAAAAATGAAAAGAGTGTCTGGATTTTTTTTAATGATGGTTTCAAGAATATCTCTTACATATACCCGTTGAGATTCAACCCACTCCAATGCTTCATTACGTGGCTTCCAACCTTTAAAATGGAGAAAAGACTGATCTCTGTGAGTACCATAAAGTTTACCAAATGCCCAACCAGCATACCCTATGACCTTATCATACTCTTGGTATCCATATTCAGAAAGGAATTCACTTTTCTCTTTGAATTTCTCAAAAGCGTATCTATCAAATCCGGCTCCACCTGTAACTACCAGTTTAGGATGGTATTTCTCATCTACGATTTTTTCCAGGTAAGACTTAGTTCGTTCCGACCATGTGGTTAACCACTCCTGATAAACTATCTTTTTTCTATTATACCCCCAGTAGTCATAATATCCATCGGTCATGAAATTACCTTCGGATTCCAGTGCTAATAGCGTTATGTTATTCTTTTTGGCAAACACGGCAATTTCCAAATACATGTGATGGCCCTTTATGTTTGGCAGAAGAATTACATCTGGTTTCCAGATCCATATGTAAAATATGTCCCAAAGGAATTTAGTTTTTACATGAGCTCCAAGGTACTTTTCAATACAATAGATGACTGGAAGCAAAATTTCAGTATCTCTGCCCAGCGGGTTGTCCAGGAAGCATAGAACTCTAGGCTTGCTCATGTGATCTGGTCTAGATATTTAGCGATCTTTTTGGTTTGGTTGAAATTTGAGAATTTTTCAATTTCTTCCCTATTGGGGCTGAAGAAATTTTTTTCTTGAATTAATTTCTTCAGGAGATCTTCCTGGCCTGTTTTATCCTCATATTCAACACAAATGCCGGTTCCGGTGGATTTAATGATTGAGGCGGCATCACCGCCGGTGGGACCTAGTGCCAGAATAGGGTTGTGGGTTCTCAAATATTCATACAATTTACCAGGCAACCTCCCGTCAGCATTTTCTGCTTTATTCAATGGAAGTAGCAGCAAATCGGCATTTGTAGCTAATTGTAAGGCCTCTTTTCGGGAAAGCGTACCTAAGATCTCTATTTCAAAGCTTCCCTCCAGTTCATTAAGCATTGTTTTGACCTTAATGTCAATTTGCCCAGCCAGCAAAAGTCTAACTGGCTTTGCGAATTTACGCTCTGACAAGACCTCCAGAAATTCCTGAGGATGTCTATCTATCCCCAATAATCCGATATGTACGATATCAAAATATGTTGATTTTTCTTTTCTCAATTCCTTAAAATCTTCCTCATCATACCCATAGTAGATTACATCTACATCCTTAGCACCAATTGATTCTATGTCGCGCTTCCAGGTCGGACTAGCGATCGTGATTTTATTTGCATTGTTAAGACATTCCTGCTCCATTTTTCTATGTCTTCGATCTGCACGTCTGCCAATCCTCAGCATTTTGTAGTAGTCTACCTGTGTCCAGGGGTCCTGATAGTCAGAGAGCCATGGTATTCCTGTTTTCTTTCTTAAAAGATTTCCAATATACGTATTGGTGTGAGGTGGACCATCAGTGAAAATTGCATCAACAGGGTTTTCTTTCACAAATTTCACTAAGAATTTGACGGATGGTTTAATCCATAATGATCTTGCATCAGGGATAAAAAAATTACCCCGCAACCAAATACCAAACTTGTCAATAAGCGATGGTTCACGATCTCTTACCTGGACTATGGAATTCAATGGTTGATTCTTTTTTCTACCACTCAAAAACTTAAAAATTTTGAACGGTTCAACGATTGGTCTTCGAATGACTCTTACATTTTCCGGAATTTCAGTTTCGTTGTTTACATCAGTATATGGATAGTGCGCATTTGAAGGTGCATAAACAATGGGTTCCCAGCCAAAATTCCTTAGGTACTTGACAATTTTTAGGGTTCTCAAGACGCTAATTCCTCCTGCAGGTGGCCAGTAGTATGAAATGACTAAAACTTTTTTCAATTGCTCATCACCTTCTTTACATCAAAGAATATGGCAAAAATCAATAGACCAAATGTGAGCAGTGATCCAACCCACATGAGTTTGTTTCCCAGGTGATATGCACTGGGCTCAAACTTAAACTCTATCACATGATCCCCGGCCGGTATATCCAAACCCCTGAGGACGTAGTTCACCTGATGGATAGATGCTTCTTCGCCGTCTATGAACGCTTTCCAACCCTTTTCATAATAAACTTCTGAAAAAACAGCGAACCCATCTCCTTCATTTGAAGATTGATAGCTTAGAAAATTGGGTTGGTATTCTGTCAAGCTAATGGTACCAACAGATAAACCTGATTGGCCTTGTAGTTTTTCTGAAATAGCGGTATTACTTAGGTCATTTGAACCGAGTTGAGCTATTGCTTCATCTGCATCTGCTACAGATTTAATTTCACTAACAAACCACCCATTACCCAGTACTCGTCCGTTTGCAAGTACAGCATTTTCAGTTCTTCCCAGCTTAAGGTACTTGGTATTTAACATACTTAGTACAGGGATACCAGTGATGTTAAAAGTACCTCCTTGTATTTGAGAGACAGCATGTTGGATTTCTGGGTTAAGGTGATAGTCTATCAGATCCTGGTACCTTCTAAGTTTTGCCCCATGATATCCACCAATGGAAGAATGGTGCTGACTGGTTGTGGCATCATTAAATGTGCTAACCGCCAGATTAATTACTCTATAGTGTCCATTTTCATTTAGTATTCTCAGATCTGCTTCATCAGCGTTGTAAGAAGTAGTGTTACCAGGATTTGAAAATTTTTCATTCGAGATGTATTTTTTGTCTACAGGGTATAGATCAAAAAGCACCAACCCACTTAGCAAACCAACAAAAAGAGTTTGACTGATTTTCTTCTGATTTAGAAAATAGAGTAACCCACCAGTTGCCAGAACCAGGAACAAAGATCTCATGGTACTTGCCTGAAACATTGATTTTCGTTGAGCAATAATTGCATCAAGAAAAACCTGTTGGTTTATGGATGCATCGTTCGGACTTCTGAAGCTCATGAATGATGATGAAATAAGAAAAAGAATCAAAATTCCGGCTACTATTCCGACCACTTTGAATAGGATTTTTTTATCCGGAGATTTAAGAAATTCCGAAAGACCCAAGAACCCAAGAATTGGCATGCATAAGATTGGAATGATCAAGGCCATTGAAACCGCCCTGAACTTGTTGTAGAGAGGGAAGTAATCAAACATCAGGTAATTGAAGGAGGAAAAATTCTTCCCCCAGGACAGTACAAATCCTAAAATCACTGTAATAATCAGCCAGGAACGAATGGGGCCTTTTACAGTGAAAATCCCACGAACGAATAAAAAGACTACTATGACACCCGGATAGATGGGCCCGGCAACAA
>JANQEC010000341.1 GCA_028278585.1 Cyclobacteriaceae bacterium
GTGACGATGACGACAAAGCCGATGATCCTGTAGAAGAGGAAGTTTCTGCTGAAGCTGAGCCGCCTGCACCAGAACCAGAACCAACGCCTGAACCAGAACCAACGCCTGAGCCTGAGCCAACCCCGGAACCGGAGATGGCAGATGATTCAATTTTTGGAGAAGAAACCTTTGATGATGTTTCTGACTCAGATATTTCAGATTCAACTGAAAGTACGGAAAGTTTAGATACTGCTGATTCATCCAGCGATGATTTGGGCGGTGATCTTGGCGGTGATCTTGGCGGTGATCTTGGAGATGATGTCTATTCAGAAGAAGATTTTGGAGACTTTGATGCCAGCGACATTGATTTGGATGCTGAGCTCTCAGATTCAGTTTTTGATGATGACGAGTTCTCCGGAGATGATTTTAAGGATTTTGAAACGGAGGGTGAGCCTGCTGCGGCTGGTGAACAAAGCGATTTTCAAAGTACGCCTTCTTTTTCACGAGATGATGCAAAAGCGTCAAAAGGGAAATTCGCTCGCATTGTTGTTTTTGGAACTATTCTGTTTGTGGGACTTGGCCTGATTTTCTGGTTTGTGTATAAACCAGAAAGCGATGCTAAACCTGTTGCTCAAAGAGAAGCTCCTAAAAAGGCCCCGGTTAAAAAACCTGAGGAGAAACCTGCAGAAACAGATGCAGCGAGTCAACAACAGCCCGCAGCTACCGCAGCGAATACGCAAACCCAACGACCAGCGACAACCAATACCAGGCCAGCAACTCCGGTTGCAACTACACCTGGTGCTGTCAATCGATTGGAAGAAAGGACTGGGAATGCGTATATTATAATAGCGAGTTTTGTGGATGAGGATATAGCAATGGATTATGCGAATAAACTTGCAGGAGAAGGAAAAAGCCCATCAATAATACCTCCTTTTGGTAACGGCTTGTTCAACAGAGTGGCCATTGCCGGATTTCCTACTGTTGCTGCTGCAACTCAGGGAATCGACCCTTTCAAAAGTGAATATGGAGAAGATGTTTGGGTGTTGAAGTATTAACGTACTAAGAATCAAAAATAACCGTTGAGTTAGCTGAGCAAGTGGAAAGGCTTGTTTTGGTTAACTCAATTTTTTTTAAAAAGAGACTATGCTACTAGGTGTTATGCAAGATATTCCGGCAGAAGAAGCCGGAGAATCTATTTCTGTTCTTGAACTACTGACGAATGGGGGTTATATGATGATTCCTATTCTGCTACTATGGATGATCGCAATCTATATTTTCGTCGAAAGACAAAGAACGCTGGGAGCAGCCAGCAAAACTCCGGAATCATTTAAAGATCAAATAAGATCTCTCGTACTAAGTGGTGATATCACCGGTGCTACTTTGCTATGTGGAAAAACTGATACACCAATTGCCAGGATGATTGAGAAAGGAATAAGTAGAATTGGTAATCCACTTAAAAACATTGAGGTGAGTATAGAAAATGTGGGAAAACTGGAAATTTACCGATTAGAAAAGAACCTCAATTTATTGGCAACAATTGCAGGAGCTGCCCCAATGATTGGATTTCTAGGCACAGTTACAGGAATGATTCAGGCATTCATATCAATTGCACAGGAAGAGGGTGCGGTTAGCCCAAAACTACTTTCCTCAGGGATTTACGAAGCTATGATTACAACAGCCGCTGGTTTATTCGTTGGAATTCTGGCTTACCTGGGCTATAACTACCTGGTTGCCAAGGTTGGAAAGCTAATCCATACAATGGAATCTAACGTTATAGATTTCATAGACTTGCTTCAAGAACCCAAGAAATCATGAATTTGAAGTCTAAACATAAAGTTCAGGCTACATTCAGCATGTCCTCGATGACTGATGTGATCTTCCTTTTGTTGATCTTTTTTATGCTCACCGCGTCTTTCATTACTCCATCTGGATTGCCAGTAAATCTGCCTTCTTCACAGTCTTCGGAGATTGTGATGCAGAAGATCAGTGTTACCATAACAAAGGATCTTCAATATTTTGTGAATAACCAAAAAACCAGTCGAGGTAGTGTTGAAGCTTTGCTCAGAACAAACTTAGGTGGCAATGAAGGTATTGTGGTACTGCATTGCGATGCATCGGTACCAGTCTCCAGGCTGGTTGAAATAGCAGGAATTGCTACAAACCTGAAAGCAAAGGTTTCTATCGCAACTAAACCTCAATAAAAACTTATGGACAGCAGGGAAAAACAAGACGAGAAGAATAAAAGAGTGGGATGGTTGATCTCCGTCTCTGTTCAACTGTTCTTGTTGATCCTGTTTTATTTCCTGATTGCCTGGAAAGCTCCATTCCCACCATTACCTGAGTATGGGATTGAGTTAGGATTTACAACCTCTGCGGGAGCTCCACCTCAACCAATAACAAGCAGTGACGATCCCGTAGAGGAAGCGCCCGCTCAGACTGAAGAAATTATCCAGGAAAATACCCCTGTAGAAACACCAGCAGAAAATCAGGAAAATGCTGAAACAGAAACGGCAGAAGTGGAAGAAAGTGAAACACCGATAGAAGCAGAGGAAGCCTCTGGTAATGAGTCAGAGATAGAAGATGAAAATACTGCTGAAGAAGTCGTTTCTGAAGTTAAAACTGAAGATCCAACTGAGCCTGATAACCCAAACAATGAAGTCAAACAGGAAGAAGAGGTAGTGGAAGAACCAACAATTGATGACAGAGCTATCTATGGAAACCAGGGGACAGAGACGGGCGATTCAGAAGGAGCAAGTCTCGCTTTAGCTGGATGGATATGGGATTTCAAACCAGTTCCCGACGATAAATCTGAAGAAACCGGTAAAATAGTATACAAGATTGTCGTAGACCAGGATGGGTACCTTGTTAAAATTGAAACAATAACCAGTACCGTTTCCCCAGCTGTAGAAAGAAAATACCGTGAGGCCGTAGAGAAACTCACATTTAGCAAAACCTCAGAATACAAGCCTGCTGCGCTCTCCAACGGTACGCTTACGTTCATTATCAAAGCACGATGACTTACAAGGAAACCCTGGAGTTCCTTTATCAGAAGCTTCCCATGTACCAACGTGTTGGGAAAGTAGCATATAAGAAAGACCTGTCGAATACGATAGAACTGCTCAAGTTGCTTGATAATCCCCATCAGACATTCAAATCTGTCCATATTGCAGGGACCAACGGTAAAGGCACCAGTGCCCATGGAATAGCCGCAATTTTACAATTGGCAGGTTATAAAACAGGTCTTTACACCTCGCCTCACCTTAAGAACTTTACTGAGCGAATAAAAATCAATGGCAAAGAAATTGACCGGAAATTTGTAATCAGGTTTGTAGAGGGAATCAGTTCATACCTGGATGAAATCCAACCATCCTTTTTTGAGATAACCGTAGCGATGGCATTTAAATATTTTTCTCATGAGGCAGTTGATATAGCTGTTATTGAAACTGGATTAGGCGGTAGACTTGATAGTACGAATGTGATAACCCCTGAGGTTTGTTTGATAACAAATATTGGATTGGATCACACCGACATGTTGGGTGATACATTAGAAAAGATTGCACAAGAAAAAGCAGGTATCATTAAACCTGAAATACCGGTGGTTCTGGGCACCTATCAAAAAGACATAGTTCATGTCTTTGAGAAAAAGGCCAAAGCAATGGGAGCACAGCTGGTAATATCAGGCACCACAAGAAGAGATGATGAGTCAGTTGAAATTCCCTATTACAAAGCAAAAAATCAGGAAGGAATCATTCTGACTGCCAGAGAATTGTCTGAGAAAGGATTTGAGATAACAGAAAAACAAATTGTATCAGGACTGGAACAGATGGAATCACTTACAAATTTCAAAGGCCGATTTCAGCTGATTCGGGATTCACCAAAAACCATAGCAGATGTAAGTCATAACGAAGAGGGTTTGAAAATTCTATTCAATCAGGTAATGTCTCAACTGGAGGGAGATCTCTACCTGATTTTTGGAACAGTTAAGGATAAGAACCTAAATCCATTGTTTCAATTGATACCACGACAATCAAAATTACTGTGGACCCAATCCTCCGTACCAAGGTCCCTGCAAGCAGAGGAACTCCATTCTCAAGCCGAAAAAACCGGCCTTCAAGGACGAATCTACCCAGATGTCAATGCAGCACTCAAATCTGCATATGATCGTGCGAAAGAAAACGACCTTATTCTTGTAACCGGTAGCACATTCGTTGTTGCCGAAATAGCTAATTTATAGTCATTCTTCATAGGCCAATATTGTGGTAATTGTAGAGTATTTTATACCTAAGGAGCTCTTAGCTTGCGGCTTGATCTTGACTAGGGTATATTTTATATGTCTGGTTTTTAGATTGATCGATATTTAATTTATATTATTATACGATAGTATAAATTCACAATGTTTTCTAGACCAACCTTATGATAACCAGTGTAATTAACCAAAAAGGCGGAACTGGAAAGACCACTACTGCGGTAAACCTTGCCAGTGCTCTTGTTCAAAAGAAGAAGAAAGTGTTGGTTATTGACCTGGATCCACAAGGAAACCTTTCATATTCATTAGGAATCAATGATTTTGATCATTCAATTAGCGACTCACTATTACAAAAGAAAAAGATATCAGAGATTATTGTTGAGCGGGAAGGAATTGATATTGTACCTACAAATCAGCAATTGAGCAAACTGGAGCTCGGTTCGAGAAGCAAAGTTTCTGAATTCATGCTGAAAGAAGCCCTCAAAAAGGTGAGAGGATATGATTTCATTTTGATTGATTGCCCACCTTCATTGTCAACATTGACGCTAAATGCATTGACTGCTTCCAACACAGTTGTCATTCCTATCCAATTGGATGTTTTTAGTATTCAAGGGCTCGAGCAGATAATGGACACGATTCAGGAAGTCAAATCCTCACTTAATAAGAAACTCAAAATAGCTGGAATACTTCCGGTTTTGGTTGATGGTAGGAAAAAATTGACGTCCGAAATAAAAGATTATGTCAGGCATAATTTCGATGTTGGGTTATTCAAGAGTGAGATTAGAACGAATGTAAAGGCCGCAGAAGCACCTTCTTTTGGAGAGTCAGTCATTAAATATGCACCCTCATCCAATAGTGCAAAGGACTATTTGAAGTTTTGTAGTGAATATTTGAGAACCATGAAAAAATTAAGCTAAAATGGCAGCACTGGGAACAAATATGGGTAAGAAGACGGAGAAGAAAACCGAAGCTCCGACACAGGAAAAGTTAAAGAAAAAGGTGGTAAGTAAAGCCAGGACTACCAAGAAAGCTGTATCCACAAAACCTCAGTCTAAAAAACCAGCAAAAGCTAAGGTGATGGAACAGCCAAAAAAGAAAATGGTTGCGAAATCCAAAGCTTCAAAGAAGTTATCCGCAGCTAAGCCGACAAAGGTGAAACAGCCTAAAGCTGCTTCTAAAACTCAAAAGAAGGCTGTCGAAGCTAAGACGGTGAAAACGTCAGTAATCAAAAAGGTAAAAAAAGAGAGCACCCCAAAGAAAATTGAACGATCACTAAGTCTTAGAAATGCCAAATTGATTCTGGAACCATCAAAAAGAAAGAAGATAAGAAAGACTAAAGTGGTCCTGGAAGGAGATCTCAGCATTAACAACGTAGATGCTTTCATGTCACAGATAGAACCAATCTTTGACGATTATGATTACGTTGACTTTTATCAAAGAGAGGTAACTGCTCTCGATCTGTGCCACATTCAGATGCTATATTATTTTAAAAACCACCCTACCAGAAAAGGGAAGACGGTGACCATTAATTCAGAACTTTCAACTGATTTGAAAAAAGTGGTAACAAATGCAGGGTTCAAAGAATTTATGTTTATTCCAAAACTTGTTTAGATGAAAAAAAATATCCTTATAGTCGACGATTCGGAAAGTATAAGAGAACTAGTTGGCAATTCTCTTGAGAATGCTGGTTATCATGTATTAAAAGGAATAAATGGAAAAGACGGTATAGAAGTTCTCAAAAGCTTCGAAGACACGGTTTCGTTAATCATTACAGACCTCTTCATGCCAGAAATGGACGGCATAGATCTGATCAAAGAGGTGAGAAAAGACAGTACGTACAAATTTGTACCCATCCTCATGCTCACAACTGAGTCACAAGCAGAAAAGAAATTGGAAGGAAAGAAAGCAGGAGCAACTGGATGGATGGTGAAACCTTTTGAAGAAGGAAAGCTCCTTAGGATTGTGAAAAAAGTGATAGGGTGATGGAAAATTTGCATAGTGTATACCTGGAAGAAGCAGAAGACCTTTTCAGTAAAATTGAAGAGAGTCTGCTCTTACTTGAAAAATCCCCGGATGATTCCTCACTTATAGCTGAGGTTTTTCGATCCATGCATACGTTAAAAGGAAGCAGCAGTATGTATGGTTCGAATAAAGTGGCTGACTTTGTTCACAACCTGGAAACCATCTATGACCGTGTCAGGGGGCATGAAATTGATCTGACCCAACCTATAATTGATGCAACTTTCAAGTCATTGGATCACCTGAAGAAAATTGTACAATCACCAGACATTCCGGACCCAATTGACGCGAAATATCATGAGAAATTAACCGCTGATATCATTGGCCTTTTGGATGAATACAGCAGTGGTGCAACTCCAGCCAGAAGAGAAGCTGGTTCAATCAAAAACACGTATCACATTTCATTTTCCCCCAACAAAAACATTTTCTCGAACGGCACAAACCCACTGCTTTTGGTGGATGAATTGCGAGATTTAGGATCATCAAGAGTATACACAAACATCAATAAGGGTTTAATTTCCAAAAATGCTGACCCAAAGGAATGTCATACTTCCTGGAGTTTAATTCTTGTTACTGAAGAAGATGAAAACCCGATTAAGGACGTTTTCATCTTTGTTGAAGAAACCAGTAAGATTTTAATTGAAAAAATAGCAGATGTTGACCTGTTAATTCTTCCTGAATTTACATCCAAATTGCCACCAAACGATCTTAACTCGAAGGCACCCACGCTTAAAGAGATCAAAAAGTGGATTTCGGCAATTCCACAAGACGCCATTGATAGGGTGGCTGACCAACTGATAGTAAGTGACGACCTGGAAGATGGTGAAAAGGATGAAAAGCTTCAAAGATCTCATAGTCAGGAAGAAGCAATAACCAGCATCCGGGTTTCCTCAGATAAACTTGATGAACTTATGAATCAGGTGAGCGAACTGGTCACAACACAGGCCGGATTGTCTCTTTACGCAGAAAACAACTTTGATCCGGTTCTCAATGCCATTGCAGATAATGTAGAGAAATTATCACGACAACTCCGAGACATAGCCTTTGAAATGACTCTGATTCAAATAAGTAATCTATTCCGTAGGTTTAATCGGGTGACGAGGGATATCTCTACTCAACTGGGTAAATCTGTTAAGTTCCTTACTGAAGGAGGCGAAACTGAGCTAGATAAGAAGATCATCGACAGCCTTGCCGATCCTTTGATGCACCTGATTAGAAACAGCCTTGATCATGGCATTGAATCACGGGAAGAACGCATAAAACTTGGCAAGCCCGAGAAGGGAACAATTAAATTGAGTAGCTATTACTCTGGTGCCAAGGTATATATTCAAATTGAGGATGACGGAAGAGGAATCGATGCGCAAAAGATCAGGGAAAAGGCGATTTCGAACCGACTTATATCAAAAGATGACGACCTAAGCGAACGAGAGATTTATGATCTGATTTTTATGCCTGGTTTTAGTCTGGCAAAAAGCGTAACTGATATCTCTGGCAGAGGAGTAGGAATGGATGTCGTAAAGAAGAACATCCTGGATATTAGGGGAGATATTTCCGTAGAGTCGAAAATTGGAGAGGGCACGAAGATCATACTAGGCTTACCTCTTACCTTATCTGTTATAGATGGACTCCTGGTAAAAGTCGAGTCCACATCATTTGTTGTTCCGCTGGTTGATATTAAGAAATGTTTTGAAATCAAAAGAGAGGAATTATCCAATGATTTCAATGAGTTGATAACATTAGAAGATAATAAAATTCCTTACCTGGACCTCCGTAAGGAGTTTCTGATTAAGGATGAGAACCCACCCGAAAAAGCGAGTATTATCCTTTTGGAAAATGAAGAAAACAAAATCGCTGTCTGTGTGGATTCCATTGTAGGCGAATACCAGGCGGTATTGAAGCCAGTGGGAAAATATTATAGAAATCAAGAATTTGTTTCTGGAGCTACAATACTTGGCGATGGTAGTATCGCTTTAGTATTGGACGCATACAAGATAATAGCTCGAAAAATTGTAAAACAAAAAAAATCAGCATGAGGAGCATAGAAGAAGAACAAGAGAATGAGAATGAGGTTATGGAATCATACTTATCATTCAAGTTGGATGACGAATTTTTCGCTGTTGATGTTAAAAAGGTAATTGAAATATTGGAGGTGCCCGGGATTACGAGTATTCCGTTATCTCCGGATTATATGGCAGGTGTCATCAACTTAAGAGGAAAAGTTCTCCCACTAATTGATACAAAAGTCAAATTTGGATTAGATCCAATCGAATTTACGGTGGACACTTGTATAGTGGTGATAGAAATTGAAGTTGAAGGAGAAGTATTGCAAATAGGTACGCTTGTGGATGCCGTGTTAGAAGTTTTGGAAGTTCCACAGACAAGTATTCAGCCGTCACCAAGCATTGAAGCCAAGTATAGACTTGATTTCATTCGTGGAATGATTAGAAGAGAAGATGATTTCATTATGCTGCTAAACCTCGATGAGGTCTTCAGCATACAAGATGTCATATACATGCAGGAGGCAAATGAAAGTATGTCTTCCGAAGAGTTGACAGAAAAGTAAGAGAGAATGAATTTGACCATCCAATCGAAAATTACACTGCTGGTAATCGTTATTGCTACCATCTCCATACTAATGGGAGTTCAGCTTTATTTGTTATTTGATACCCTCGCGGAAAATGGAGATGACGTAATTGCAGATTCACAAAAATATGCAAGGTATCTCACGATATCTTTAAGCATTGGCGGGCTTTTCCTTGTAGCAATTTTTCTTGTCATTTACGGGTACTTTAAAAAATCTCTGGGAGCTGCTTTTCGGGCAGTTGCTAATATTTCCAAAGGAAATTTAGATGTAGATATCGAGGCTTCTACTGATGATGAAGTGGGTAAGCTATTAACAAAACTAAAAACGATGAGTGGTAAACTTCGGGATATTGTGTCTGCCGTGGTAACCAGCAGCGAGAGTATCGCCAATGCCAGCCTTGAACTTAGCAGGTCGGCACAGGTCATGTCCGAAGGAGCATCAGATCAGGCGAGTTCAGCGGAAGAAGTTTCCTCCTCGATGGAAGAAATGGCGGCCAATATTGAACAGAATACAGCCAACGCAAAAGAAACAGAGAACCTTTCAAAATCGGGGGCAGCAAGCCTGGAAGATAGTAGCGAGATGGTTAAAAGAACACTTGATTCCATGACCACAATCACCAGCAAGATTTCAATTATAGGTGAAATAGCAAGACAAACCAACCTACTGGCTCTCAATGCCGCCGTAGAGGCAGCCAGAGCTGGAGAACACGGGAAAGGATTTGCAGTTGTAGCAGCAGAGATCAGAAGGTTGGCTGAAAGAAGCCAGGTAGCAGCTAAAGAAATTGATGAAGAATCTTTACTTGGCATTGAGATCGCACAAGCATCAATGGATGTTCTTTCCAACATTGTTCCTGAGATACAAAAAGCATCAGAATTGGTTATGCAGATTTCTACAGCCAGTGTTGAGCAAAACAGTGGAGCTGATCAAATAAATAATGCCATACAGAACCTCAACAACGTTGTTCAACAAAACGCGGCTGTTGCTGAAGAAATGGCTGCAAATTCCGAAGAACTTAACAACCAGGCAAATGTTCTTAGTGACGCTATTTCCTTCTTCACAATTGAGAATGAGAACCAATTTGTTGATACCACGAAGTTTTCAGAAAAAGAAGCAAGTCCTGTGGAGCATTTAGAGGAAAGTCAGGATTCTTCAACGACAACTGATGGAATAAATATTGATTTAGGAGATGGTTCTGATGTCAAGGACTCTGAATTTGAGAAATTTTGATGGAACAGACGATCCCAAATATTGTTGAAAGCCCGCAACGAATGACTGTTGATGAATTCCGACAGATAAGTGAATTCATCACCACCCATTATGGTATCAAACTTCCTGATTTTAAGAAGACAATGGTTGAAGGGAGGCTTCAGAAGAGACTTAGAAAAACCAGCATTAAGACGTTTTCAGAATACATTGACTTTGTCTTCAGCAAACAAGGAAAGGATGAGATGCTCGAAATGATTGATGCCATATCCACAAACAAAACGGACTTTTTCAGAGAATCCACTCACTTTGATTTCTTAACCAATACGCTACTACCTCAATTTGCAAAAGAAAATCCAAGAGAAAAACTGAAAATATGGAGTGCTGCTGCTTCTAGCGGGGAGGAAATCTACACAATAGCTATGGTGATGGAGGAGTACAATTCCAACATCAATGAATCAAATGTCAATTATTCAATTCTTGGAACCGATATATCCATTGAAAAACTCAAAACAGCGATAGCTGCAATTTACCCTGAAGATCGAATAAAAGATGTTCCAATCATCATTAGGGATAAGTATTTGATGAAAAGCAAAGACCCATCTAAAAAGGTAGTGAGGTTTACTCCATCCATCAGGTCCAGGGTGGAATTCAGGCGCCTTAATTTAATGGAGAACAAGTACCCCGTAGATGGAGATTATGACATCATTTTTTGCAGAAATGTACTGATCTATTTTGATAAAAATTTACAGGAACGAGTAATTAACAAGTTATGTGAAAAACTAAAACCAGGGGGATATTTTTTCCTTGGCCATTCCGAATCGATTATTGGAAAGGAAGTACCACTAAGACAAATTGAACCCACTGTTTACCAAAAAATATAAATCACCAAATGGAAGAAGATATTAAACAGAAGATCAAAGAACTTGAAGAACGAAATGCCAAGCTTGAAAGAAGGATTGAGTTAGTCAATGCTAAGCTGCTAAAGTCTGAGGAGTTAAAGAGCGATTTTTTGTCCAACATAAAAAATGAGATCAACAATCCAATGACCTCCATTCTGGGACTCATCAATCAAATTGTTGCATCACCAAACGACATTGAACGCAATGCCACCAATGCCAACCTGGTTTATTCGGAAATGTATGCGTTGAATTTTCAAATCAGAAACATTTTCAATGCAGCTGAAATTGAGGCAGGACAGTCTTTCCCTGTAATTTCTAATATCAATATCAAGGCACTTATTGAAGAATCACTCCAATCATTTCAGCACTTAGCGGTTAAAAAGAACATAGAATTTGATGTTGAGCTTAATGCAGACGAAACATTCTGTTCAGATCATGAAAAAATAGAAGTTATCGTAGCAAACCTGATTTCTAACGCCATTAAGTTTAGCCATAACGACTCCAAAATCATCATTAAGACCCATAACGATGAAGAATCGAAACTACATATTCATGTACAAGATTTTGGTGTGGGCATCGAAACCAAAAATCTGGGTCAGATTTACGATCGGTTCAGACAACTGGATACCGGGACCCGAAAAGAGTTTGGAGGACATGGCCTTGGACTTTCTATTGTACATTCCTTGGTTTTCATTCTTGAAGGAACGCTCGATATGAAAAGCAAATTTAATGAAGGAACACATTTTGAAATTGAATTGCCATTAAGAGAAGTTACGGATGTAGAGCTACAGGAAGATGAAATTTTATTTACCAACGATAACCAAGAAGGAGAGGTGTTTTGATAGAGAGCGATGTGAAGATAGGAAAATTCTACCTCTACCCGTCAAATATTTTTGTCAGTGTGGAACCATGTTTAATTACGACGGTATTAGGATCCTGTATAGCCATATGTCTCTATGATGTGAAAAAAAATATTGGAGGGATTAATCATTTCATGTTACCACTTTGGAACGGAGAAGGACTTGCCTCAGCTAAGTATGGGAATGTTGCAATGGAAAAACTATTATCAGAAATGACGAAGAACGGAGCTAATAGAGAAGACATTGAAGCTAAAATGTTTGGTGGAGCCAATCTTGTTAACCTAACGATGAATGTGGGCGAGAGAAATGCAGAAACCGCCGTGCGGATCCTAAACAATGAAAATATAAAACTGGTGGCAAAAAGTACCGGAGGTACTCAGGGAAGGAAAATCATTTTTGACACATCCACAGGAAGTGTTCACATGAGATATATTCAACAGACGCATGATCTAAAACATAAGATTTGAGTAAGAAAATCAAAATATTGATTGTTGATGACTCCTTGTTGGTGAGAAAATCATTGGCAGAAGTTTTTGGTAGTGATGATGAACTAGAGGTGATAGGAGAGGCCATAGATCCATATATGGCAGTACAGGAATTGCGAAAGATGGCTCCAGATGTGATTACGTTGGACATAGAAATGCCTAAGATGGACGGCATTACCTTTCTAAAAAAACTAATGTCACAGCACCCAATACCTGTTGTTGTGATTTCAACACTAACACAGAAAGGCACCAAGGAAGCGCTCACAGCACTTGAGTATGGAGCAGTGGAAGTACTGGCGAAACCAAAAATCAACACCAGGGAAGAGCTACAAGAGAAGAAAGAAAGCCTTATACGAATCATTAAATCAGCGGCTAAAGCCAACCTGACTAAGCTGGCGCTATCAAATAATACCTTCAAGGAACAAGCTAAATTCCGGGAGATCAAGCGAAATTTTGAAAAAAACCCCAGCAATGATGTGGTCGCAATAGGGGCATCTACAGGTGGTACAACCGCCCTGAAAATGATTCTTATGGGACTAACAAGGCTTTGCCCGGCCGTAGTAGTCGTTCAACACATGCCAGAAATGTTTACGAAGCAGTTTGCAGATCGCTTAGATATGGAATGTGAGATACATGTCAAAGAAGCGCAGGATGGTGATCGATTATACACAGGACAAGCCTTGATTGCTCCTGGAAACAAACATATGATGCTAAAAGGTCGGGCTCCAAATTTTTATGTCCAGATAGTAGATGGACCAAGAGTCAACCATCATAAACCTTCCATTGATGTTCTGTTTAAATCAATTGCAAGGTATGCCGCAGAAAGAGCTGTTGGTGTTCTTCTCACTGGCATGGGCAAAGATGGAGCAAATGGACTTTTGGAAATGAAGAAACATGGAGCCTACAACATAGCTCAAAATGAAAGTACCAGCGTGGTTTTTGGCATGCCTAAAGAAGCAATAAGACTAGGAGCCGCACATGAGGTGTTGCCTATAGAAAAGATAGGAAATGCCATGCTAAAACGACGACAATCAATAGGATAGTATATATTTAAAAAGATGAATTTACTCGACAAGTTAAAGTTACCCACCTTTCGTTCTTCCATTCGCACCAAACTACTACTCAGTTTCGTGCTCCTAATCGGAATCTTTATAGCAAGCTTTGTGGTTATTCACTATTCCGTGACGGATTCAGAAGAGGTAATGTCTAATCTATCTTCACAAGAGGATGAATCTGTTGCAAGCCTTGAATCGCTAAAAGATCTAGTGTATGAGAGTAAATACCTAACCTCCATTTGGATCTACAATAGAAGTGATGAAGAATCAAAAGAAAACCTGAGAGTTTACCATTCTGTCTATCCCAATCTTAAGGAAAACATCCAGCGAATGTCTGAAGAGTGGGAAGCTGAAACAAAGAAATTGGCTGATTCTGTAATTACCCTAACAGATTTGCTCTTGCAGGAGCAGAGTCTTGTGATGAGCTCTTTAGAGACTTTCGATGACTATGAAGACATCATTAACATGATGGAAACAGAATCTTCCATACAGAGTATTCAATTCCTTGCCATTGATATTATTCCCAATCTCGAGAATCTGATTGCAATAAAGACAACAGAAGGTGTAAGTGGAGAGGTGAACGAGAATTTCTCTGATATGAAAAATACGATCTATTGGGTTTCAATTTTGATCGTAATCCTCGGAATTGTAACATACTTGTTCATAAGTAGAACAATTGTGAACCCCATAATAAATGCCTCAAGCGTGGTTAGAAAGGTCGTAGAAGGTGATTTAACTGTTAAAATTGAAAAAACAACAGACGATGAGGTAGGCCAACTGATCGCACAATTTGAACAAATGATTGAGAAACTGCAAAGTGTGATGAGTTACATCACTCAATCATCATCTGATATAGAAAAAGCGAGTAGCCAGATGAAAAACTCCTCAGAAATACTAGCATCAGGTGCTGAAAATCAGACCTTCTCTGTAGAGAAAGTAGCCTCCTCGATGGAGGAGATGTCTGCTAGTATTGGTCTCAATGCAACCAATGCGGTCGAAACTGAAAAAATTGCAGTAAGCTCAGCCGAAGACGTAGAGAATGGAAATGAATCAGTGGTTAAGACTTTAGAGTCTATGAAGCTGATAACCAATAAGATATCAATTATAGGTGAAATAGCCAGGCAAACCAATTTATTGGCGTTGAATGCGGCAGTGGAAGCTGCAAGAGCAGGCGAACACGGGAAAGGATTTGCAGTCGTAGCAGCAGAGATCCGACGCCTGGCAGAAAGAAGTCAGGCTGCTTCAGCTGAGATAGATTCCGTATCCTCTGGAGGAGTTGATATAGCTCAAACATCCGGAGAATTACTTCAGAACCTGGTCTCTAAAATACAGAAAACATCAGAACTAATTCAGGAGATAAGTAGTGCTAGTCAGGAGCAGAGTACGGGTGCAAACCAGGTAAACAATGCAATTCAAGATTTAAATGTGATTGTTGGTCAAAATGACGCCTCTGCCAAGCAAATCCGAGCCAATTCAGAAGAACTGGACAAGCTCGCAATTGGGTTAAAACAGGCGGTATCCTTTTTCAAACTAAAATGAGAGCACATCCATCGAAAAATGTGGATTAATTCCCTCTATATCAAATAATTTGCAAAGCAGTTAAAACCAGTTAAACTCACTAAAAACCATAACCTAAATGTTAAATAACTTGAAAGAAAACGAAATAGAAGTCGCAACCAAGCTCATAAACGGAGGACTTGCCATGGCTAAGTCTTCCATGGAGCAAATTCTTCAAAGCCCAATAACACTAAAAAAAGTAGCCTTTGGCATTGACAAAGAGGATGTTTCAAAGTTTCGCTCCGAAGCAAACAATGTAAGCTTGATAAAAACTGAGCTCATGGGTGAACTAAAAGGCTCGTGCTTTTTGGTTTTTAGTGAAAGCGATGTAGAAAAAATTAATAAAGCGTGTCTGCCGGCAGATATCCTCAATGATGATTCTCCGGAAAGTAAAATGATGATCCTCGGATTCTTAACCGAGATCGATAACATGGTAGCAGCCGCTGTTATTACTGAGTTCGCCAACTTCTTAGGGGTGGACATTTACGGGAACGTTCCTTCACTTCATGTTCTTGCCAAGAACAAGGTAAATGAATTTCTTGCGAACGAAACCACATCGTTTGACTCAGTAATTCACTTCAAAGCTATTTTTAAAGGAGAAGAATTAGATATATCGCCTGATTTTATTTGGATTTTCAATGAAAAATTCATGGATAAAATCAAAGAAGTCTTATAATAACCGACTAATACAACCAACTAATACAACCAACTAAAAACACAATTGACATATGAGTAAGGTATTAATTGTAGATGATTCAGTTTACATGCGAACGTTGATAAAAACTGCGTTGACTGATAAGGGGCATGAGATTGTGGGTGAAGCCGCCGATGGAGAAACAGCCATCAATCTCGCCTTGGAATTAGGTCCAGATTTAATTACGTTAGATAACATATTACCAGATATGATGGGGCTGGAAATCCTTAAGGTATTGAAAGAAGAGGGCGTTACCTCCAAAATAATTATGGTGAGCGCCGTAGGTCAGCAAACGGTAGTAAACAAGGGAAAGGAACTAGGTGCAGAAGAATATATTGTAAAACCTTTCACCGCCGAAGCACTTATCGAAGTAGTGAATAAAGTCCTTTAGCATGAACAGGATCCACAACCTATCGGTGAAGAGTAAGTTTGCCCTTGCAATCTTGCCCCTCATCATTATCATTATAGTCTTTGACTATCTGCAAATTCAAGAACATTACAGAGACTATAAAGATTCGCAAAGATTGAATAAAGCAATCTTAGTAGGAATTGAAATCAATCACGCTGTTCATGAATTACAAAAGGAAAGAAGTATTTCAACCGGGTTTCTGGCCCAGGAGACAGATGAGTTTCAGCAAACGCTATTAGCACAAAGAAATTCAACAGACAGTACAATTCAGGCCTTCTATGACGAGATAGCTCGTCAAGAACTGGCAGATCTCGTTTCACTTCATACAGAGGATATAGGTAACTTGAGTACCTATTTTGATCGTTTGGAAGAAATACGTGCCAACGTTGACTCGAGATTCATAGCTCCCAACCAAGTGATCAGCTACTATTCCGAGATCAATGAAGTGGCTCTGAGGACTGTCAACAGCTTAATTAGTGAAAGTAGAAATAGGGTAGCTGCCGAACAGGTTCATGCGATTATCTATTTCTTAAAAGCAAAAGAAAGAGCTAGTATCGAAAGAGCGATTGGAACTCAGGCTTTTTCCAGA
>JANQEC010000339.1 GCA_028278585.1 Cyclobacteriaceae bacterium
TAAATGCTTTTCTTCACCATATATCCCCCACTTGTATCCGGGAGTTCACTCACGTTTGATGCAAGTGCCGCATCTACTTTGATCGCTACTCTTGCAGAGACAGGATCTCCTAAGGAACTCTTTGCTAAAACAAGCAGATCCGAACCTTCCTGGTTCATGGCCTCTGCGATCGCGGACGAGTAAGCCATTATATTCGGTGCCGCAAGTTTTTCATCTTGAACGTGAAGAACTTTGTTGGCTCCAGCTGCTCCAATGGAATCCATGCTATCAACTGCTCCAAAAACAATTGCCGTAACCTCACCACTTACAGCATGCGCATAGCTCACTGCTTCTAAGGATGATTTCTTAACGGTTCCTTCGTCGGTTTCTATAAATGCTAATGCTGCCATATCAGATTACTTTCGCTTCGTTTTTCAATAGGTTAACCAATTCATCCATATTATCAGACTCAATAAGCTTCACAGCGCCCTTCGCTGGTGGTAGTTCGAATGAAGCTACATTGGTCTTGGCTGCATCACCGGTTGGTTCTTTAACTTCCAAAGGTTTGGTTCTCGCACTCATGATTCCTCTCATGTTCGGAATCTTCCATTCTGCAATAGGCTCCTGGCATCCTGCAACAAATGGCATTGGCAATTCCATGTATTCTTTTCCACCTTCTATTTCACGAGTGATCTTAGCTGAATCACCTTCGACATCTAATGTCATTACCGGTGATACTGACGGTATTCCCAACAATTCTCCTACCATACTATGTACCTGACCTCCATTGAAATCGATTGACTCTCTTCCCATCAATATCAGGTCATATCCACCCTCTTTAGCAACCGCTTCAATTTGTTTTGCCACAAACAATGCATCTGTTGGAAAAGCATTTATCCGAACTGCGTCATCGGCGCCAATCGCCAATGCTTTTCTTATGGTTGGTTCAGTGTCTGCCTCACCTACGTTCAAGACAGTAATGCTACCGCCGGATTGCTCTTTTAATTCCACTGCCCTTGCGAGTGCATAATCATCATACGGGCCAATGATGAATTGAACACCATTTTTATCAAATTTGGTGTTCCCATCGGTAAAAGCTATGCGCGATGTAGTATCTGGCACATGCGTAATACAAACTAAGATTTTCACTATATAAGACTATTTTATTAATGCGTTCCAGGGCATTCGAAATGACTTTATACCCCTTGAATTTTTTGAACCTCGAAGTTAGCAATTATGTGGAATTTCCGATCAGACTACCGGACCAAAAAACATAAATTAAGTTTTAATTAAAAATAGCCTATAACAAGAAGAACAAAAGCCACCAACGCTGAAATGGCATGAACGATAACAACTGATTTCGGCACCTGACTTTTTTTAGAGGTTGACTGCTTGGCTTGCTTAGAGTAGAATTCTCTGTACAGCATGTAAAAACCAATCAACGCTACAAATACGAACATGAGAAGATTAACCAGTTTATCATCCGCTCCTCTCAACACTTGAAACAATAACAAGGCTATTGAAGTAGCCGCAAACAACCCATGGGTATAGGCCAATATCTTATCTGGCTTTTTATTCGAAAAAATCTGGACCAACATAATCAGTCCCATTATGGCGGCAATGATGAAAAGTGAAATTATAATGATCATACCGTCATATTCTACGACCTTAAAAATGTATTGGTTTAGTATGTACGACCCAAATGACGTGTAAATGACGTGTAAATTTCAACGGATTTGATCGATGATTTATGATCCGCTTCGTTAGCATTGTCAAAAATTTGAAACGAATGAGACAGCCAGAACTTGGTCAAAAACTATCAGAGCTCAGAAAAAACAGGAACCTAACACAGGAAGAGTTGGTAGAGGCATGCAACGTGAGTGTTCGAACGATTCAACGAATAGAGTCCGGGGAAGTGACACCGCGAACTTCAACAATAAAAATTATTCTTGCTGCCTTGGGAGAAGATTTTAGCTCATTCAAACAATCATACCGAAACAATGAACATGAAGAGTTGGAGCGAATGGAGAATACGCTTCAGATTGCCTGGATTGCAGGGATCATTTATTTCATGGTTGGGTTCCTGGAGGCTGGTTTGGACTACACAAGATTTGAAGAAGGGGATTCCGATATTCCATGGGAGTTCTATATATCCGTAAAAACGGTGGCTCTCTTCTCCTATGTTCTATTCATGGGTGGTATGGTTGTGTTGGCCAATTTTTTCACTAATTCAATTCTCAAAATAGCCTCTTACTTGATGATCGGATTTACTACATTGATATTGGCCTTTGATGTTTTTTCCTTGTTTTTCCCTATAAGTGACCAAACCTTACTCTTTATTCTCCCCTCTGAATCAATTTCTATTGGATTTGCTGAAATTATTTTTGGAATCGGACTAATAAAGCTTCAAGATGGCATGGGTAGGATGGCCCTTCTTGCAGGTGCTCTTGAGCTGATTATTGGATTTTGCTTCGCCACTGTAATTCTTTTCCTATTAGGTTATATCCTATTGATCCCGGCGCTCATTTTAGAGATTGTCATTCTATATAAAGGCTACGAGTATGTAAAATCTGAAAGGAGGAAAGAAATTTCCCAATGAGAAAATATCTAGTCTTCAGTTTACTCGGACTGCTTGGCTTATTGAGTTATTTCCTCTTTGAAAACATTTTTACATGGAATTTCTGGTGGGAACCATTACCTGAATCTTTATACACAGAAAAGGAGGTTCACGTAATAGATAGTTCATATGCGTTAACAATCAATAGAGCAAGTAAGGAGCTTCAACGAGTGCACAAGGAGAGTAAAGCCCCTGCTATTTCTATTGCCGTGTCTATTGATCGAAAGATTATCTGGACGCAAGCCCAGGGGTTCATGGATGTGAAAGCTAGAAAACCGGCTACCTCTGAAACAATGTTTAGAATTGGAAGTACATCAAAAGCACTTACTTCAATAGTTTTAGGAAAATTGATCCAGGACCAAAAGGTTCGATTGGATCAAGATGTTCAGGACTTTGTCTCAGGCTTTGAAGACAAAAAGAGAATCAGTATCAAACAACTTGCATCTCACACCTCAGGAATTAGAAATTATGGTGTCTGCTTTTGTTTCCCTATTTGGGAATACTACAGCAAAAAAGCATACACATCCGTTGAATCAAGTCTTGAAATTTTCAAGAACGACGAGCTTCTGTTTGAGCCTGGGGCTAACTTTTCATACAGTACTTACAACTACACGATTTTAAGTGCCGTCATGGAACAAGCCTCAGGTCTGAATTTTCTGGAATTAACTGATCAAACTTTTTCAGCACTGGAAATGCATCGGACAATGGCTGATCAAAGTGATTTAGTTATAGAAAAGAGAAGTGAATTTTATGATGTTTCTGAAAATCAATACAAAGAAGCCTTCGAAGTGGATTTGAGCAACAAATGGGCAGGAGGTGGATTTCTTTCGACTCCAAGTGATCTTGTAAGGGCAGGTAATGTATTGCTAAGCGACAACTATTTGAATTCCGAAATAATTGAGTTGATTACAACACCTCAAAAACTGGATAACGAAAAGGAGAATACGCAAGGTTATGCCTTGGGATGGAGAAATTATAAAACAAGAAACATATTAGATAATAAAGAAGTACGTATCATACACCATGGTGGTGTTTCCGTTGGTTCACAATCACTGTTAGTAGTATTCCCGGAGTATCGCATGGTGATTTCTCTACTCTTGAACAAATCCAGGGGTAGTGAAAAATTTCAACTTTTCAATTACTTAAATCCAATTGCTGAAATTTTCATAAGTGATATTGAATTAAAATGATCCAATTGCAATTTGGTTCTCAATAAGATTACATTTTGAGGTTTCTTCATAAAGTTTAATCAAATTGCAAGCTTGATTTACAAGTTATAATAAGCACCACTATGAAAAACCTTCTAAAAAATACCTTTCAACTTCTATTTTCAATATCCTTATTGACTTCGATCTCATGCTCAAGTGATGAGGATGATGGTCCTTCGTATGATTTTGTAAACCAAAATGCACAGGGAACCATTGATGGGATAAGCTTCAACTTTGGAGAGGGAACCGCAGAAGAATCTTTAATTGATGCAAGTGAACTATCTATAAAGCTTTATGATAACTCTGAGGATTTTACAGATGTATGTGACTTTCTTGGATTTGGTGACTTTGTTAGTGTCTTTTTCAGCATTCCTAACGCTGTAGGGATATATGAGTTGAATTTCAATCTTGATGGATCGGAAGATGCAAGAACCGTAACATTATTTAACCCGGCCGAAACACTTAACATAATTGCTACTGAAGGGGCGGTGGAAATTTTGTCAATCTCTGATACAGAAGTAACCGGGAGGTTGGATGTTCGAGCTCTTGAAGGAAATGCTGTTAATGGGAATTTCACAGTAGTGATTTGTCAGGAATAATACAGCGTGGGCTACCTTCGCTGCATGAATGTAGATGTACTGATCATTGGTGCGGGACCGATTGGACTTGCTTGTGGGATAGAAGCTGAAAAAGCGAATCTTTCGTATGTTATTTTGGATAAGGGGTGTCTTGTGAATTCTCTTTACAACTATCCCAAGAACATGACATTTTTTTCAACTTCTGATCGATTGGAAATTGGTAATGTCCCGTTCATTTCTCATAATCCTAAACCCGTTCGGGCTGAGGCGTTGGAGTATTTCAGAAGGGTAACCTCCTCATGGAACCTTAAAACCAACCTCTACGAAAAAGTTAATTCCATACATAAGGACAATGGAATTTTTACTGTGGGATCTGATAAGCAATCTTATCAAGCAAAAAATATTATTCTGGCAACAGGATTTTATGACCTCCCCTACTTATTAAACGTTCCTGGTGAAGATCTGCCAAAAGTCAAACATTACTACGACGAGCCTCACCCTTACTATAATATGAATGTAGCGGTTGTTGGTGCCGCAAACTCCGCAGTGGATGTAGCTTTGGAATTGTATCGCAAAGGAGCAAAATCGGTTACGATGGTCGTAAGAGAAGAAGAAATCAGTCCCAGGGTCAAGTACTGGGTCAGGCCTGACGTAGAAAATAGGATAAAAGAGGAATCGATCAAGGCATATTTCAATTCAAACATTACGAAGATCAACGAGTCAACTATTTCCATAAAGACGCCTACAGAAGAATTAGAGATCGAAAATGATTTCGTACTTGCTATGACTGGTTATCAGCCCAACTTCAAGTTTCTCAAAGAAATTGGGATCGAGATCGGTACGGATGAGTTCAAAACGCCAGTTTATAATCCGGAAACAATGGAGTCAAATGTAGCTGGAGTGTATCTTGCCGGGGTTATTTGTGGTGGACTGAAAACGAATACCTGGTTTATTGAAAATTCCATCATTCATGCGGATCTGATTATTTCAAATATCAAAAACAAGAACTAGTATGTCTTCGCGACTTGAAAAACTTTCTCACTATGGAATTGTTGTCATCGCAGTAGCAGCCGTAGTGGTTTCTATATGGCAAGTCCGGATTCTCCAGGATCACAATAGGTTATCTGTAAAGCCGATCATGGATTATGGTTTTGAAAACGAAGCGAACGATATATTTAGTGTTTCAATTTCAAATCATGGGATTGGCCCTGCAATCATTCAAGACATTAGTTATGTATTCGAAGATTCTGTTTATCAAGAATGGGACTCAATCTTATTAGCCGCTAACCTTATGGACGATGTGACGGCTCGAATGAGCTATGGAAAGAATACGGTCCTGTCACCTAACAGCAAGTATGTAATCCTAAAAATGAGGAAGAAAAACCCCAAACCCATAGGTATTTCCATTAACATCACCTATCAATCCATATATGAAGATGAGTTTGAATTGAAGTTAAAATTTTGAGTATTCAGATCACTTGACGTACTTATCAAACCACGCCAAAAATCGCTCGTATCGATCTTTGATAAATGTTGGCCTTCTAAATCCATGATGCTCTCCAGGGTAAACGACTAGCTGAGTTTCTCTTCCCAAACGTTTCATGGCCTGGTACATTTGCTCTGAATTAATGATCGGGACATTCCAATCGTTGGCACCACCCATCCATAAGGTTGGGGTTGTGATATTGGCAACTTTGTTAAATGGAGAGATCCTCTCCCATGCTTCAGCGTTTTCCCATGGAAGCCCTAGTTCCAACTCCCAATACAATTGATAGTGATCATGACCATAATTCGTGCGATACAATGCTTCACTCGCACCTGAAATAGCCCCTTTAAATCGGTCGGTTTGTGTAATGACATAATTGGTCAGAATTCCACCATAAGACCAACCTCCAACTCCAAGCCTGTTTTCATCCACATAGCCGGCATTGATAGCATAATCCACTCCTGCGATTACGTCCTGAAAATCTTTGTTGCCCCAATCCGCAAAGAGCGCCTCAGAAAACGGCTGACCATAACCCGATGAACCTCTTGGGTTGATCAGTAATGTCACATATCCATTGGCAGCATATAATTGAGCAATGGAATGAAAATAAAATTCATACTGACTTACTGGTCCCCCATGATTCCATAAAATGGCGGGGTACTTCATATTTGGATCAAAGCCAATTGGTTTTACAACAAAACCTTCCACATCTGTTCCATCAGCACTTTTGAAATTGATTTTCTCAACGATTGGTTTCTGAATTCCATCAATAACCTCATCATTAACCCCTGACAATTTGTTGAGTTGCCCATTTCGATAGGTGTACAATTCATTTGGCTGAAGACTCTTGCCCAGTAACGGCACAATCAGCGAACCTTTTAAGTCATAACCACGAATACTGATATCTCCCTGCACAACTCGTTTAAAGTTTTTGCCTGTAGGACCAATTGAAGCAATAACCCGGGTACCACTTTCTTCTAACATGAAATAGATCAACCTCCCATCATCTGAAAATTTCGGGTTGCTGATATTCCGATCAAGATTATCGGCAAGAAGTGTTGGTTGACCTCCGGTTGCTGGGACAATCGCTAACTTATCTGTCGCATACCACATGGCATCTTTATCCGTCACCGTTATGTATGCAATGGATTTGCCATCCGGGCTCCATGCTGGAGAACGATCTGAGTTTTCATTTGTGGTTACTTGTCGAAGGGTCTGTCCTTTATCCGTGTTATCAGCGGAGACCACCCAAATATCCGAATTAGAGTTGCCATCAGGGTTATCAGTCCTGTTACTCACAAAAGCGATCGACTTTCCATCCGGACTCCAGGCAGGGCTACTGTCGTCAAAATCTCCCGATGTAATTTGAACAGCCGCGGAATCTCCCGGAGTATATGTATAAATATGTGTTCTGTATCTATTTAAGTAACCAGCATAATCCCGCTTAAATTGAAGTCGGTCAACAATGTAAGGCTTTGGTTTTTTGTCATCTTCCTTATCCTTTGTGAGCTCCTCAGGCTTGGGGTCGCGGATTCTTAACAACAATCTGCTTCCGTCCGGAGACCACTCATGCCCGGATACTCCCTGAGTAATTTTTGTCAGCTGCTGAGCTTCACCTCCAAGTCGGTTAAGGGTCCATACTTGTGTTTTTCCACCGTTCTTTGAGGCTTGAAATGAGAGGTACTTATTGTCTGGGCTCCATCGAGGTTGACTGGCTGAATAGCCTTTACCTGTCATTGGAATTGCTTCACCTCCATTAGAAGGGATCATCCAAATGCGTGTTTCTGATTTATCCTTTTTGACATCCATCTCAGACACTGTGAACGCAATCCATTGACCATCAGGGCTAATCTGTGGACTTCTGACTGTCTTAAGGTTAAGTACATCATCAATGGTTAATGGACGTTTAGATTCCTGTGACGCAGCAAAGAATGATGCCAGGGAAAAAAATAAGATGAAAGTTTGAGTAAGTCTCATTGAAGTGTTTTTAAAAATTAAGGATGGCGGAAAAGTACGAAAAAATCAGTTCTGCTATACGAAAGAGTGATTTAGTTTTCTTCCTGGTCAAACACCTTCTTGCCGCCCACGTAGGTTTGAAGTACGTTAAGGTCTTTAATGCGAACCGGATCTATTTGTGTCAGGTCTTCCTCCAACACAACAAAATCAGCTAGCATACCCGGGGCAATCCGGCCTTTTTCTGTTTCATCAAAAGAAGCGTACGCACCTCCTACAGTATACGCTTTTAATGC
>JANQEC010000354.1 GCA_028278585.1 Cyclobacteriaceae bacterium
CTTTGGATATTTCTTTGTGATCAACTCCGCAAGTGCCATGGCTACCTTCTTCGCAGGTGTAATTCTGTCCTCTCCATACAAGATCATCGAATGGCTGATGTCGATCATTAGTACGGTGGAAGTTTGCGCCTTAAACTCTTTTTCTCGTATCTCCAGGTCGTCCTCAGTAAGCATCAGGTCATTCAATCCATGGTTGATTTGAGCATTCCTCAGGCTCTCGGTCATTTCTATTTGTTCTAAGGAATCTCCAAACTGGAACTCCCTATAGTCAGATGTGATCTCATCACCTATGCCTGAAAAATTTGTTCGATGGTTGCCTTTCCCGGACTTTTTCAATTTCCCGAAAATTTCTTCAAGTGCGCTTTTTCTTATCTGTTGCTCGCTCTTTGCAGTGATCTTAAACTCCCCTTTCTGATTATCGTCTGTGATGTATCCTTTGTTTTTTAACTCATCAATGAAATTACCGATACCATACTCAGCATTGGTCAGATTATGTTCACGGTCCAGGTTGGTCAACCAGCTCAAAGCTTCATTAACATCCCCTGATGTAATAACCATCAATTGAAGAAAAATGTTGAGCAGATTGTCAAACGCATTTTTTTCCTGGTCCTTCTCCGGTATAAACTCTGTGAACCGATATCCGATCATAACGTTAACTTAACTAAAAACTCCCACGAAATGATCATAATAATCGCTAATCATTGAGTCAACCGAGCCGCGCAGGCCAATCACAAAATGAGTAGCGTGTACCCAATGATTCATTTCGCTAACTTTAAACGCATGAAAGGCGTCCGAAATTCCAAAAAGCTGGGAGATTTTTTGTTTTTGATTTAATTTAACATGGAATAATCATGCTATGCCAGGCAGAAAGCCCATATTCGCGACACTAGTTACAGATATCTATACTTTCACGAGAGACAGTATGTTTAAGATCTTTCTTGAGCCCGCCTCACACGAAGAAAGACGAGCGAAAGAAGAAAAAAAGAAGAAAAAGGAAGAGTAGCTATTTCTTCGGCATTGTGCCAAAAATCACATCCCACAGTATTGATGAAACTCCGAATGCACTATTCGAATCTTTGTAATGATGGATTCCGTGATGAACCCACAAAACTTTCCAGAAATTCTTTGGAGGCTGGAATGCATGAACCATGTAGTGCACCCACAGATAGGCAGAATAGCCAATCAAAAACCCTGGGAGAAACGCAAATACATAACTCCCCATGATCAATTTGAAGAGCAGGAAAAATAGTGTTGCCAAGGTAAGGCTTAAAGGAATTGGCATGGCCAGACGATCCTTGTCTTTCGGGTAATCATGATGGACACCATGTACTGTATAAGCAAATTTTTCTCTTTTTTCTGTGGTGGGTGTTAAATGAAACAGGAACCTGTGCATCAAATATTCCACTAATGTGAACGCAAAAAAACCTCCTAAGAATATGGGGACGGTATTCACAGCATTTATATGGGATCTGTCAAGACCATAAATGATCAACCCTGCACTTATAATCGAAAATATTACCAGTGGAACTGCGATATGCGTCCGGGTCAGTCTCTCCATAAATTTGTTCCTGAAGAGTGACTTAGTGCCTTTTGCGTGAGGTTTATTCTTTAATTCCATCGCTTACCCTTAATGCAAAATTATGTCAAAATCAATTTTTTATTACAACGATTGTGTTACTGATTCCTTATGTTTCTTTAAAACGGATTGATAGTAGTCAACGTACTTTGGAAGTATATTTTCTATATCGAATTCCTTGGCTCTGCTTAACGCTCCATCTTTGAACTTTTGTAAATGCTCATTATCTAGAATGTGTATTGCTTTTTCAACCATGGAGTCAATATCTCCTACTTCACACACAAATCCGGAGACTCCATCTTTGTTGAGTTCTGGTAATCCTCCTGCATTCGTGGAAATCACAGGAACTTCACATGCCATCGCTTCCAGGGCAGCCAAACCAAAACTTTCTTTCTCGGAAGTCATTAGAAACAGATCACTGACTGAAAGTACCTCTTCAACAGCTTCTAGTTTTCCAAGAAATCGTATATCCTCGGTACAAATAGCCTGGGCTTCCTCTTCAATCTTTTTTCGTTCAGGACCATCACCAATTAACAATAGTTTTGATGGTACCACCTTTCTCAGCTCACAGAATATTTTTAAAACATCATCTACTCGTTTTACCTTCCTGAAGTTAGAGGTATGAACGATTAGTTTTTCCCCATTTGGACAAATTGCTTTCTTGAAATGCTCCTTGGGGTGTTTTTTAAACCGCTCTAAGTCAATGAAGTTTGGAATAACTTCGATATCAGTGGTAACATCAAAGTGTTCAAGTGTATCTCGTTTTAAGTCTTCTGAGACAGCTGTCACTCCATCGGACCTGTTGATCGAGAACGTAACCACTGGTTCATTTGCGGCATCTTTTCCTACGATGGTTATATCAGTTCCATGAAGAGTGGTTATAAACGGAATCTTATATCCTCTTTCTTTCAAAATCTGTTGTGCCATAAAGGCAGCCGAAGCATGAGGAACTGCATAATGTACATGTAGCAAATCAAGTTTTTCCTTTATCACCACATCCACCATCTTGCTGGATAATGCGAGCTCATAGGGAGGATATTGAAATAGTGGATAGGAGTTCACACTCACTTCATGAAAATGGACATTGGATTCAAAAAATTCCAACCTTGTGGGCTGTGAATATGTAATGAAATGAATATCATGGCCTTTATCTGCCAGTGCCTTTCCAAGCTCAGTGGCTACAACGCCACTACCTCCATAAGTGGGGTAACAAACAATTCCTACCTTCATTTGTTTGGTGTTCTCTCTTGCAAGGTATAAACCCCATCTGATTCGAATTGGTTTCGTCAAAAATTATTCATTGATAATTGACGTGTAGATTACATCGTGAATTTCGGTTCGGATATTTAGTTCCATCAATTTTTCGTTCTTGGCATCCGGATAGATACGATTAGACAGGAATACATAAATCAAATCTTCTTCTGGATCAGACCAAACCATTGTTCCGGTAAACCCCGTGTGTCCAAAACTTGATTCACTCGCCAGGTTAGAGGCACCGTCCCGAACCCAATCCTTTTTGTCCCATCCCAATCCCCTTCGGTTATTTCTGAAGTATCGGAAATTGAATAGATCCAATGTCTCCTCTTTCAAATATTGTTTGCTATTATAGTATCCACCATTTGAAAGCATATACATCATTTTCGCCAAGTCACTTGCGTTTGAAAACAAGCCGGCATGTCCGGCAACACCACCAAAAATGTGGGCATTACGATCATGCACTTCTCCCCATACCTGATCATCTCTGAAAAGATGATCGTATTCTGTTGGGGCAATGTGCTCTAGCAAAAATCCTTTGGTTCTGGGGTTGAATCCAATGTTAAGGCCCATAGGTTCATAGAAATTTTCTTCCAGAAACTGATCAAAGGGTTGTTGAGCCACCGTCTCCACTAGCATGTGAAGTATCATAAATCCTAAATCGCTGTAATTATACTTTCTCGGATTTCCGATTAAGTCAGATTTAGTGATCCAGCTTTTCAAAGAATCTCTCATACTGGGGTGATACTCAAAGCTGTATGATCGAACATCGTTTCTTTCGTCTTCTACAGTTTTATAATAAAATGAATTCAACCGATCGCCCTTCATGGTCCGTCTCCAAAATGGAATGTAAGATCTGATACCACCATTGTGAGCCAGTAGCTGCTTGATGGTTACATGGGATTTGTTGGAGTTCTCAAAATCTGGCAAGTGACTACCAATAGGGTCATCCAACTGGATTTTCCCTTGATCGATTAGCAGGGCAATGGCTGGTAATGTTCCAATCACCTTGGTAACTGACGCAAGATCATAAATTGTTGAATTTTCAACTGCTTTCAGGCTATCGTAAGTATAATATCCGTATGATCCCTCTAAAACAATCGATCCATTTTTTATCACCGCCAGTTGGCAACCAGGCATGGCATATTCATCTATCCCTTTTTTGGCTACTGCTTTAACATGTTCAATATCATCACGCATTCCTTCAAATACAGTGGTTGAATATCCAACGACTCCAGGGACATTGATGGATTTGGCCCGCTCCGCTTTTCCTGAAACTTCTAAGGCACCAAAAAGCATTTTTGCAATGATGATATCATCGTTCTCAAGTTCACCTGGCACAAGTAAAGCCGTATTGTCTGTTTGCAGATTCTTTGAGTCTATAAAATCGATCAGAATTTCATTTCCAAATAATTTTCCATCAAAACCCATTCTTCTATCTAGAATAATCGGAAGCTCTTCAGGCTGAAGTCGATCGTAGATAGTGACGTATTTCGCAAGTCTTTGCTTCAATCCATCATCATCTCCCCGGTATACAACCGCCTTGGACTCAATAGGAAGCTGATTTCTTGCATCGATCACGATGGAAGCTTTCTCGAAGACCTTTCGAGCTAAATGATCTGGGAATACATACGTCGGTTCATACGCTGAATCGTTTTTTATGCCTTCATAAAACGACTTGTCAAAATTTCTTGATATGGATCTACTCCATTTGTTTAATTTTTTTGAATTGAAGGATTGACTTGAGACCCACACAATTGGATGATCTGTTTGAATCTCTTTTTTAGAACCAGGAAGTTCGTGGGAAACATAAGATTTGAGTAAGAAGAAGAAGGGTGAATTTGCTGCCGCAAGTTGAATCGCTTCTTTTTCAAATTTGGGAAGGTCGTTAGTATCTGGGAGTACCAGATGATTAAAACCTAGTGTTCTGCTATAGTTTTCAAGAAAAGCGAAATACTCAACAAGAACAGATTCATCGGATATGGTTGATAATTGTTTTAAGTTAGGTAGCGAAATCTTATCACCCGGATTTGGGTGGAAATGATGGTCTAATTGAAGAGCTACCCGATAATTCTCATCGCTTACAAACTGATAAATGGATTGTTCCCAGTTAGAAAAATAGATGGTAGCACTTCTCTTTTCGTCTAACGGCTTATAGAAAGTGGATCCATCATACCAGATTACAGCGCCCGGTCCTTTTTCTCCTGCGTAAGTGGCTGACATTGAAATGAGCAAGATGATGGAACAAATACTCCTCATTAAATCTTAAATTTGAACAATTTTATTCTTATGTCGTGTTCAATAACACAACATTTACTCAATAATTATACCTAATGCGATTTCCTTCTCTCTTTCGTGTTCCTAAATATCAACAATTTGAGATCAAACCAAGGTACTATGATCCTGTTAAAGAGGAAATAAAGGAGCGTACGGAAAGAATAAAGCAAGAGATGGAAGGCAAAGAACCCGGTCAATACAAACCAGCCCACATCAGCTTTAGAAGAAAAACCAAATCTGCCCCTATGACTTCCATGTTGCAGCTTCTAATTGCATCAGTTTTGGGAATGTTGATTTTGGGTTGGTTGCAGTTTGGCAATGAGATCTTCTACTACTCTCTTTGGGTGATCGTGCCAGGGTATCTACTATTTAGACTTAAATCTCTAAGAAAGCGAAAATGAGTGATGTCATTCACCTGTTACCGGACAGCATAGCGAACCAGATTGCTGCAGGTGAGGTTGTACAGCGACCGGCATCGGTGGTCAAGGAGATGTTAGAAAATAGTGTGGATGCAGGTGCTAGTTCCGTCCAACTTATCGTAAAAGATGCAGGCAAAACGCTTATCCAGGTGGTTGATGATGGAATTGGTATGAGCCTCACGGATGCACGTATGAGTTTTGAGCGGCACGCTACTTCCAAAATCAAAACCTCCGAAGATCTTTTCAAAATAACCACTTTAGGATTCCGCGGTGAAGCATTGGCATCTATAGCCGCAGTAGCTCAAGTAGAAATGCGCACAAAGAAAGAAGGTGAGGAACTGGGGACTTTGTTAAATATTGAATCATCTGAAGTAAAGAAGCAAGAGCCTGTCTCCTGTTCGAAGGGATCCTCTATCTCGGTAAAGAACCTTTTTTACAATGTACCAGCAAGGAGAAATTTCTTAAAGTCTAATCCTGTTGAATTAAGACATATTAATGATGAATTTCAACGGGTAGCATTGGCTAATCCTGACATTCGTTTTTCTCTTACTCAAAATGAGCTCGAAACTTTTAAGCTGGATTCAGGAAAACTAAGTAAACGAATTGTTCAACTCTTTGGTAAGAATTACAACCGGCAACTGATTCCTTGCCACGAAGAAACTCCTTTATTAAAAATCAGTGGATACATTGGGAAGCCAGAGCACGCAAAAAAGACACGTGGTGAGCAGTTTTTCTTTATCAATAATCGCTTCATCAAAAATAGTTACCTGAATCATTCGGTAATCCGGGCATACGAGGGTTTGTTAAAAGCGGATTATTTCCCATTCTATGTATTGAATATAGAAATTGATCCTGTCCATGTAGATATCAATGTACACCCGACAAAGACGGAAGTGAAGTTTGATGATGATCGAATGCTTTATGGTGTGATCAACTCCGCTGTTCGTCAGGCCCTGGCGTCTTTCAACGTTGCTCCTTCACTGGATTTTTCTGCTGATGTGAGCTTTGATCATTTAAACAAGGAAAGGGAGGAAGCTTTAACCAGGCAAGAAAAAGCATATGGCTCATTCCAAACCATCCGTCCCAGCCAGGAGCGACTGGAGAAGTTGGATGAACTCTATGCTTCTGCTAACCAGGAAGAGATAGCCACGATTGAAGAAGCTGAAAAGGAGCGTGTCCATGAAAATATTTTTTCGAGCTCGATCGGGAACGAAAGTGAGTCGGAAGAGAAGAAACCAACCTATCAACTCCATGGAAGATATTTGCTTCGACAGGTGAAATCAGGAATGATTGTTTTGGACAAGGAATCTGCATTGGAGCGAATTCTTTTTGAGCAATACCAAAACCAAATGCAGTCTGGGTCAGGAATGAGCCAGGCATGCCTATTTCCCCAACAAGTGAAACTTAACCCTGGTGATTATGCACTGGCCCTTGACCTCAAAGAAGAAATCAATATGCTGGGATTTGAATTTGAGCAAATGGGCAAGCAACTTTTAGTGATACAGGGAGTCCCTTCAGAGTTGGCTCCATGCAACGAACAAGAGGTGTTTGAAGGTCTAATAGAACAGTATAAACACAATGCAAAAAAATTAGATTTGCCGAAGAAGGAAAGCCTGGTAAGAGCACTGGCAAAAAGAACAGCGACAAATAAATGTCAGAGTTTGAAAAACGAGGAAATGGATCATTTAATAGATCGATTGTTTGGATGTGAGCAACCGAATTATACACCGGAAGGAAATCCAACGTATGTTTTATTAAGTTTAGAGCAAATAAACGATTGGTTCAGAAAGTAGAAGCTGTATTAAGTAAAAGTTCAAAATAAAAAGAAGTGTTTAGAAGAGTTACACCAATGGTAAAAAACATCCTGATAGTAAATATTGGGATTCATTTGCTCGCGGCCCTGTTAAGAATTCCGTTGAATGACATTTTGGGACTGAGGGTTGTCTTTTCAGATCAATTTGCTCCATATCAGTTCTTTACTTACATGTGGTTGCATGATCACAGCTCCATCTGGCACATTTTCGGGAATATGTTAATGGTCTTCTTTATCGGACCGATGCTAGAGACTGTTTGGGGGTCTAAGCGCTTTCTAACTTTCTATCTTGTTTGCGGAATCGGAGCAGGTATTTTATACGGACTTGCGGATTTTGCAGAGAAGTTACCATTGAAACAAGATGCAGAAGCATATGTAGCAAACCCAAATCCTGATGCCTTTTATCGATTCATAGTGAAACACAAGCAGTCCCGAATTGACATGACACCATATGCAGAATTATCTGACGATTACTATGACAATGAAGATAACATAGCAATTAGAAATCAGACTGTACGGGTTGTTCAGCAATTTTATGATGTTTTCGTTACCAGGGGAAATATGGTTGGTGCTTCTGGAGCGGTCTATGGCCTTTTATTTGCCCTTGCATTTCTGTTTCCCAATACTGAATTTTATATCTACCTGCTATTTCCGGTAAAAGCAAAGTATCTGGCGTTTGCCTTGGCGATGCTCGCACTTTATTCAGAATTTAATAGAAGTGCTGGTGATAATGTAGCCCATTTAGCACATCTGGGTGGAATGCTGATTGCCTTTATTGTGTTGAAGTTTTGGCAAAGAAAAACTGACAGATTTTATTAGCGAATATGAACGGAGGACTTTTTGACGATTTTAAGAATGCCTGGAGCAAACCAAACAATGCTGTTGTTCAACTTATATTGATCAACGTTATTGTATTTGTTTCTGCCAGAGTTCTTAAAGTATTTTTTGACATAAGTGGGGCTTCAGATACTTTTCATTTCTTCTTTCGAAAATTGCAGTTGCCATCAGATATAGGCACACTATTTTCCCAACCCTGGACGATCGTAACCTACTTTTTCACTCATTTTGATTTTTTTCATGTCCTTTTCAACATGCTCTTCCTCTATTGGTTCGGACGAATCATCCAGGAATTTTTGAACAGCCAGCGTGTTGTTTCTCTGTATGTGCTCGGGGGACTTTTTGGGGGACTACTTTACATTGTCTTATATAATCTTATCCCTTTTTATA
>JANQEC010000364.1 GCA_028278585.1 Cyclobacteriaceae bacterium
TCTATCCATGCGGGTTGCGAAGACCCGGTACCTTGTGTGACGTCATTGCCGTTGCCAGATTGATCCGACCAGGTGCTCACGGGTGATGCTGATAAATCATCGGCTCTCAGCCACATAACATTTGTATTACTATCTCCGACACCTCCGGGGCCAGAAAAACCATTTGAATCATTGTCACTTATCGTGAACGTATGAACCGTATTTGTTCCAAGAGTAGCACCTGATGGCGAACTTAAAGTAACGGTAAACGTCTCACCACCTTCAATGCTGCTATCATCGGTAATGGAGGGTGAAATAAAGGCTACAGCATCTCCCGCTATGATTGTGAGGGTTCCATTACTTAATGCATAATCAGTACCATTTCCTGTTGCACTTACATCCGCAACCGTATAATCGACGGTGATGTTCTGACCAGAAATACCGGTCAAACTCACCTCAATAGTCGGACTTGATGCTTCAGAGGCACTTCCTATGGTACTTGTAAATTGAACAGATGGTGGGCTGTCATTGTCGTTAATTGTATAGGTATGCACCGTATTCGAACCGAGGTTTGTATTCACACTTGGATTTGATAATGTGATGATTATCGTTTCATTGACTTCATCAAGTATATCTTCATTAATTGCTATATCAAGCGTAGTGCTTGTACTACTTCCATCTCCGGTGATTGTTGCCGTTCCATTGGCGAGCGTGTAGTCTATTCCCGAACCTGATGCGGTGCCCCCGGTAATCGTATAGTCAACCGTAATATCTGTGTTATCAGGAGCACTGGATTGAATGGTAATTGAAGCTGGATTCGTTGCTTCAGATCCATTGGACGTAGTTGAGGCAAATTGAATATTTCGTGCCTCATCATTGTCATGAATTGCCAATGCATAAGAAGTGTTCGAACCCAATTCTGCATTTGTCGGAGAAGCTATATCTACTATTACTGTTTCATCCGTCTCCATGGAGCCATCGTCATTAACCGTCACAACTATATTATTGGAAGTAGATCCAGCATTAATGATCACTGGTGAAGCAGAGATTGTGTAGTCGTTTCCTCCACCCTGCGTGGCGGTGCTGCCACCATTTACTGAAAATGTAACCTGGGCATTGTTACTAATTGTGTAATTGAGACTAACCTCCAGGTTAACTGCACCAGCACTCTCAAATTCATTAGAGGATGTTGTTGTGAATTGAATCACAGGGCGAACGATCGCAAATGTCACATAGTCACCATCTGAAAAATCCACGCCTGTGGCCTGATATTCACTTCCGCCAATCGGAGATAGTAAGTGCGTTGTTACACCACTGCTGAAATCTCCATCCGCATCGATCAAAAGGTAGTAGTCAGTGTACTCGGAAGGTAGGCCTGGCAGAGAGCTATTATCTAGTGTCACAGTCACGGTGCCCACATCTCCTGTTTCATCCAGTCTCCATTCCCTGGCCACTCGCTGAATATTACTAAGAGTTGCAGGTATCTCACTTGTGCTCCAGCTTGCAATTGTCCCACCATCGTGTCCAAATAGCATGGACTCAGCATCTCCCAGGTCACTAGCACCACTTAAGTTCAACAAACCGGCGGATTGAGCCGAAGTATGTTGGTTTGAGACATCCACACGCCCTATGCCGGCTAATTCATTTCCATGAGCGCTTTCATAAGCAAATAGATCGTTTGCTATCGTCAGGTTGTATTTTGCTGCTAAGTAATTTTCAACAATTCTCCTTTCAGCAGTATTGAGAGCAGCCGTGAAGATGATATATTCTGCAATATCTCCATCAAAATCCAATTGAGTTCCATCGAAGCTACCTAGCGTAAAAACTGCTGTATTACCAGTGGCATCAAACATCCCGTCGGTGTCACTTGTTTCCGAAGTTCCATTAACGAACAACTCCCTATTCAGGTCGTCTACCCATGCTGTCATGAGCACTGGTGAACCATCATTCCACGGACCGGCATCCACCGCTCGTGAAAAGCCAGTATTTGCTTCATCCTGTGTTAAAAATCCTGCATAACCGGCATTATCACCTGTCCCATCATAGTTTATTTCGAGTGATAGCAGTGATGCGGCTGTAGTCAACCGTTTGATAGAGGAAATATATTGTCGACCAGTGCTACTGGTAGTATATACAATTAGTATCGTCAAATCTTCCTGACCATCGCCGATTAAGGCGTTAGAAGCAGGGCCATCCAGAAAATCATCAGTACCGTCAAATCTCACTATGGGTAAACCATTGAGTTGTAAGTCAACCCAAGTTGGTTGAGAAGCTCCCGTACCTTGTGAAACATCATTTGCATTCCCTGACTGATCAGACCAGGTACTCACTGGTGAAGCAGAAAGATCGTCGGCGCGAAGCCACATGACGTTGTTGGTAGATGATCCAACACCTCCTGGTCCTGATTGTGCTAAAGATCCACTGAGAATGAGTAAATTCAGTAGGAAAATTGCAATTCGATTGGACATGAAACCATTCACAAACAGGAATGTCTTTCGTACGAAGCAAACCAATGAAAAGGGGTTGTGGTTCATATCTCACGGTGATCTCAGCACGTGAATATTCCACAATAAAATATTTTGATCAAATTTTTTCGGTAGATGGGCTTTTTTACGCGTTAAAACGTAAAAAAAGACCTATTCTGACCTCCAAATTTCGGATTGTAAGCGGGTAGTTAAAGACAGGTTTTCTGACGAAATTTCAGTGATGATCCAAACCTCTCCGGAAACGAAAATAATCGAGTCTGTAAAGACCAATGTACCAGAGGCGTTTGCATTGCCAAGATCCTCTGCTATGAACGCAGAACAGTCTACATTGGGAGTAAGTCTTGAAACTTGAATTGAGTCTGCTCCTAAAGTGGAAATTTGAAGCCTTAATGTATCCGTACATAAAGCAGGATTGGATACAACACCATCTCTATTCACAGAGATTAAGGCCCATGTTTTGGAATCACCACCCGACAGCAATCGCTCAGCTTGATAGTTGTAAAGTCCTTCCGGAAATTGGTCATCTTTACAGCCCAAAAACAGCAGGGCCAGAAGCATCCATTTACCTCGCATTCCCTGTCCGATCAATCACAAGATAGCCTAGCTCACCATTGTCCAATGGAAGGTCTTCTTCTGGGTATAAAAGGATGGTTAATTCTTGGGTAATGTCATCAAATTTGAAGTCTACAGGCGTTTTTGGAACGGTTACGACCGTACTCCAGTTAATTGCTCCTGCTTGATTGAAACTTACCAGTGCAAGGTTATTTTCTTCAACCGAAGCGTTCATTACATAAAAACTTATAGAGCTTTTGGCCGCAGGAATGGTATCGGCTGATAGCTGAAAATTAGCATCACCCGGAAGATCATATTCCAAATTCCACTTTGAATAGCGTCCTTGATCAAAACCATAAACATAACCTTTCTTGGCACTGAGATTAGCCCCGTATACAATTACTTCTTCGTTACCAGTTATAGGAACTCCAATGGTATAATATTCCGTTTCAGGAGCGTCCTGAACAACCAATGGAATTCGTTGTTCAGCCTCACCTTCAAGCGCCACAATTCCCCATCTGTTTCGCTCTTTCCAATAATCCACTGAATTTGACATCCAGTTAACCTGCCTATTCGCCCACGTCTTCATATCTGTCACGTACTTACTAGCAGTTCCATACGTTTGAAAAAAGCTGCTGATGTAATCGGGGTAGTAATTCTTTGCTGTATTGAGGTCCTCAAGTAAGATGGATTGGAGTGTTGAGTTCATTTCTTGAGCTTCAGCCAATGACCCTTCAAATATTTGCAATTGTGCTCCCACAAGACTTGAATCCTGCAATTCCTTATTGATTGACAGGTCGATCATTTTCATAATTCTCACTTCAGATGCCTCTACCAATAAAAGACTTTTAACTACAGATTCGGGATCATATTTGCTAAATAGTGTAATCAGCTCTTGTGATAAAGTATCCACCTCCACATCAACACTTCTTTTCACCTGATTTTTCTTTTCACGGATTGCCGCTGAATAGTTATTAACCATTGATTTCAACAACCCGACGGATCCATTTATTTCAGAATTTGTTTCAAATGCCCAGTTTTCGTAATCCCACAGCTCAATTGTTCCTGTCGATATATCTGCGGAAGTCATTCCATCAGTACCAAATACTTTAATCTCTTTTACGATCAAATCTCCTGAATACTTATCCGTTTTGAGACTTACCGCTACATCTTTCACCTCATTTGCTAACCTGAGTACTTCGCTTCCATCGCTTTTAATCTCCTGCAAAAGGGCAATAGCCGCCTCATCTGCACCAAGCAAGAGTTGATTATACTCCCTGTATTGAGAGGTTAATTGCTTGTACTTCTCCTGGACATCCCGGTCACTTTTCTCAACTAATTTTACTTTCTTATCCAGGTCTCGGGCATTTGCAATCCTATTCTCAATCACCTCCACTTTTTTTTCTATATCCAGGTGAACATCTGATACCTTGATACCAAAGTCCCCTGTCCTTAAATCTCTTCTGAAAAAGGATTGATAGTATTCGTCATTCTTTTTGACTTCTTTTTCTGTAATAAGACTTTTCGCCCTTTCTAAGTAAAAAACCGCGGAATCTCCTGCATTGATTAGCGCCACGGTATCCGCTGCTGCATCTAGCTTTAGAAATTTATCCTCCATCATCAACCCTAACTGTAAATTGGCGTTAGGAGCATCAGAATTCTTTGGATCAGATAAAAATGCTTTAAGCTGAGGACCTCCTTGTTCCCAGTTTTTTGCATTAAGAGTAGGAAAAAGGTCTTTGTATTTAATTTTTTGGGCAAAAACCGTATTTAACGAAAACAGAATGAATACTATAGCTACCGACCTGATTTTCATGTGAAGTGAGATTTAGAATACGAATTTATAAAAATACTTAGAGCCATTATAAAAATATAGTGATTGTATACCAACACCCTTAGGTGAATCATTTTTACATTTTGTTTGTATTGTGATTGGAAATGCTGAATTATGAGTAGTAAAGTCAAGAAAGAGGTGCGGGAATGGATCATACTTATTATCGTAGGTGGTTTTATCTATATGATGGGTTGGCATACCATAATTGCAAGTAAAATCCAGCAGGCGGTTCTGGCAACTGGCATCATAAGTCCTTCGGAATTGAAGGAAGAACGCTTTGCTTCCTACGAATTCGTTTTAGAAGATGTAAACGGAAAACGTGTACATTTTTCTGATTTTGAAGAAAAAACTGTTTTTATAAATTTCTGGGCTACCTGGTGTGCACCTTGTGTCGCTGAAATGCCTGATATCCATGATCTGTTCGAAGAAACGAGCGAAAATGTGAGTTTTGTCATGATTTCGGTGGATCAGGATGAAAACAAGGCCAAAGAATTTGTCAAAAAGAAAGCATTTGATTTTCCCATCTATTTTCTGAGATCAGGATTGCCAGGAGGTTATAATACACATTCAATCCCTACAACATATCTTATTGACAAAAGTGGAAGGATACGAGTTGAAAACAGTGGAATGGCTAAATACAATACTTCTTCATTCAAGAATCTACTTGCAAAAATTCAGTAGATAGCGCTCATTTCAACCGCAATAAGTTTTGTGAAACACCCAGGGATGTGGCAAGGCGATATAAAATTCTGCTCCCTACATTGGCATCCCATGCAGAGGTCCCTACTTCGCACAAATCGAAACCAATGATCTTTCTTCCTGATTTGACCACCTCATTTATTAAATATATGGCTTCATTAAATTTTAATCCGCCTGGAACCGGAGTACCCGTAGTTGGACATAATGAAGGATCAAGCCCATCAATATCGAAACTGATGTAAAGGGTTTCCGGCAATGTCTGAACTATCTCCTTGGTTTGTTCTAACCAGGTTTTACCTGCAGACCGTTCTGAAAACATTTCCTCATCATAAAAGACGTGAATTTCCTTATTGGAATTTCTCATAGATTCTTCCTCTTCATCACAATAGTCCCGAATACCAACCTGGGTCAAGGTTGAAACACCTTCCAAATTCATCGCATTGTGCATGATCGAAGCATGTGAATAGGCAAAACCCTCGTATGAATTTCGCAGATCCATGTGCGCATCTATCTGAAGGATTCCAAAAACTTCTCTTTTGGCCAATGATCTCAATAACCCGAGAGGTGAAGAATGATCTCCGCCTAACACTCCAACTATTTTGCCTTGATCAAACAACTCATCACATTTTACTTCAACTAAGCGATGAATATTTTTACAATGGGCATTGATCTCATCTACCAAATTTTGATTCGAAATCTGATTTCCGGACGCTAAAGCATCTATGATTGTTTTTGCCTTTTTTCTATACTCCTCATTCTCTTTCTTATCCAAAAATTCATCTGACATTGTCATCCTTAGTTCCCATGGCTTCACAATGTTCGGAAGAGATAGATCCAACTGGCTTGATTCGTCAAGAATAAGTTTAGGCGCTTTGGACGTTCCTTCTCCATAGGAAACCGTAACGTCCATATTCACCGGAAGAATTACAAGGTCAGATTCTTGCTGGGAATAAGGAAGTCCAAAAAGATTTCCTTTCTTCCCGACATCACTTGGGTTGTACATCAATGATTCGGATGGTAATAGGAAACAAAATTACCTGTGCCTTGAGAAATTTCGTTCCAGGCAGATTCAAATTTGATAGTTAAAAGCCCACAGGGTTCCATACCAGAAAAGCCATTCCCTGTAAGGTATTCACCAAAAAAAGATAAGGTTGGATTATGGCCTATGAGTAATACGGATTTGTCCGCATCTTCAAATTCGTTTACAATTTCCAATAATTCCCGTACAGATGCTTCGTAGATTTTTTCTTCGTATGTTATCACCTGCTCACTAATTCCTAACTCTTCGGTAAGATTAATGGCCGTATCCTCTGCTCTTACGGCATTGCTGCTAATAATGACATCCGGATTAAAATCTTCCTCTCCCAATTTTCTTCCAAGTGCACGAACTGCAGTCAATCCTTCCATCGTTAGGCCCCTGTTAAAATCGCTACCATCGCCCGGAGGTTCGGCATACGAATGTCTCAAGAGGTAGAGCTTTCTTTTCATTTGTTAGGTTGGTGACGAAATAAATTTAATCGTTAAAGTTTCGTGTTGCAATCATTACCAAATAAAGTTTTTTGTAAACCCATTGTCTACTGATTTCAAAAGAGGTGTTATGTTTACGACCGAAATTTTATCGCATGAGCAAAAACCTGGTAATCGTTGAGTCGCCCGCGAAGGCAAAAACAATAGAAGGATATCTTGGAGAAGATTTTGAAGTGAAGTCTTCCTATGGGCATGTACGGGATTTGCCCAAAGACGACTCTGCAATTGATATTGAAAACGGATTTGCTCCAACCTATGAAATTTCAAAAGACAAAAAAGATGTTGTCAAGGAGCTCAAAAAGCTCTCCAAAGATGCAGAAACAATATATCTCGCTTCGGATGATGACCGTGAGGGTGAGGCCATTTCCTGGCATCTGTCAGAAGCATTGGAGCTAAACGAAGCAAAGACCCGAAGGATTGTCTTTCGTGAGATCACTAAAAATGCGATTCAAAATGCTATCCAAAATCCAAGGGGCATTGATATAGATCTGGTGAATGCCCAGCAAGCACGCAGGATATTAGATCGACTGGTGGGTTTTGAACTTTCACCTATTTTATGGAAAAAAATAAAAGGCGGGCTCTCGGCAGGCCGTGTTCAATCAGTTGCAGTACGACTCGTAGTAGAGCGAGAACGAGAAATTGGGAAGTTTGAGCCGGAATCTTCGTTTAAGGTAACAGCCTTATTCGCTCTGGACGGAGGAAGGGTTTTGAAAGCTGAGCTCCCTAAAAAGTTTTCGTCCGAAGAGGAAGCAATGACTTTTTTGGGAAAATGTAATGGAGCAGGTTTCTCAATAGAAAACCTTGAAACAAAACCTGCAAAAAAGTCACCGGCACCTCCATTTACCACTTCCACACTTCAACAAGAAGCGAGCAGGAAAATTGGCTACTCTGTTGCCCGCACTATGCAAGTAGCACAAAAGCTTTATGAGGCTGGAAAGATTAGCTATATGAGAACCGACTCACTAAACCTTTCCGAAGAAGCCATGCAAGGTGCAGCCCAGGCTATCTCTTCCAGTTATGGCGATAACTATGCAAACAGAAGGGTTTTCAAAACGAAAAGTAAAAGTGCCCAGGAAGCTCATGAAGCTATAAGACCAACAAATTTTGGTGCAAAAAATGCTGGCATGGGTGATGCCGAAAACAGGCTTTACGACCTTATATGGAAGCGAGCCATTGCTTCCCAGATGTCAGATGCTCAATTAGAAAAAACAACTGCCACAATTGGAATTTCTACAACCGATGAAAAATTAGTAGCAAAAGGAGAAGTAGTTAAATTCGACGGATTTTTAAAAGTATACATTGAATCAACAGACGATGAAGTTGACGAGGAAAACGAAAGTATGCTTCCACCCTTATCCATTGGTCAGCAACTGGATCTGAAAAGTATGCTGGCGAAACAAGGATTTACCAGACATCCAGCCAGGTATACTGAAGCTAGCCTGGTAAAGAAGCTAGAGGAGATGGGAATTGGGAGACCGTCTACCTATGCTCCGACCATTTCAACTATCCAAAAAAGAAATTATGTCGAAAAGGATGCCCGGGAAGGTCATGAGCGAATTTCCATCGAGTGCACTCTTTCTGAAGGCGAAATAAAAAGACATGAGGCCGTAGAAATAACGGGTGCAGAAAAGAATAAACTTTTCCCCACCAATACTGCGATGGTAGTCAATGATTTCTTAGTTGATCATTTTCCAAACGTTATTGACTATAATTTCACAGCTGACGTTGAGCAACAATTCGATGAAATCGCTGAAGGAAAAACGGTTTGGAATCAAATGATTGATTCCTTCTATGGAGGTTTCCATTCCACGGTAGAGAAATCGGCTGACCTGGATAGATCAACGGTTAATCAAGCACGAGAAGTTGGCATTGATCCTAAAAGTGGAAAAATGATCTATGCAAAGCACGGAAAATTTGGTGCTTATGTTCAAATTGGTGAACTAATAGAGGGCGAAGAAAAACCTCAGTATGCCAGCTTAAGACATGGACAGTTTCTTGATAACGTTACGCTAGAGGATGCGCTTGAGCTATTCAAGTTGCCACGGGAAGTCGGAGAATTTGAAGAAAAACCAATGGTTGCTGCCATCGGTCGGTTTGGTCCCTACATTCGTCATGATGGGAAATTTGTTTCTATAAAAAAAGAACAAGATCCATTGACCATCACAGCTGATGAGGCCATTCAACTGATCCAGGAAAAGCGTGAAGCTGACGCCAACAAATACATTAAGACATTCGAAGAGGATCCTGAGGCATTTGTACTGAATGGCAGGTATGGGCCATACATAAAATTTGGCAAGAAGAATGTTAAGATCCCCAAAGACATGGTTCCTGAAGAATTGACTTATGAGCAATGCAAGGAACTTGCCGAGAAAGCCCCGGAAAAGAAAGGCAGAGGAGGTAAGAAAGCGGCTGCAAAAAAGAAGTGATTTCTTCAGCACCACTGAAAGTATCTAATTACTTAATGTGATAAATAAGTAACTTTCATGATTGTTGATAATTACCAATAGCTAACCAATCATGAAATCCTTCAAAGTTCTTCCTCTAATTCTACTTATTACTTACGGATGTTCTACTTCCTCTACCTACGATCTTATCATTAGAAATGGCCAGCTGGTAGACGGGTCCGGAGGCCCCTCCTACCAGGGAGATATTGCCATTGTCGGAGATACCATTGCGGCCATAGGAGATATAGGAGATGGACGCGGAAAAATGGAAATTGACGCATCAGGCCAGGTAGTTGCTCCGGGTTTTATCAATATGTTAAGCTGGGCTACTGTCTCACTAATTCATGATGGCAATTCGGAAAGTGACATCAGGCAAGGTGTAACGCTGGAAGTAATGGGTGAAGGTTGGTCGATGGGGCCATGGAATGATGAAATGAAGGCTGAGCAACTGGCCTTTCAAAAAGATATCCGCTATGACATAGAATGGACTTCTTTGGGGGAATATCTACAATACCTGGAAGACAAAGGAATTTCTACTAACGTAGCCTCTTTTGTTGGAGCAACCACTTTAAGAATTCATGAAATAAAAGAAGAAGATCGCGAACCCACACCAGAAGAACTGGAACGCATGAAGCAATTGGCCAGAACAGCGATGGAAGAGGGTGCTATGGGAATTGGCTCCTCTCTCATTTATGCACCTGCCTTTTATGCCAAAACAGATGAATTGATCGAACTATGCAAAATAGCATCGGAATACGGTGGCATGTACATTTCCCATATCAGGTCGGAAGGTGATAACTGGCTGGAAGCGATAGATGAATTGATTACTATTGCCAAAGAAGCAGATCTCCCTGCTGAGATCTACCACCTTAAAGCCGGAGGAAAGCATAATTGGTACAAGTACGAGGCAGCGGTCAAAAAAATCGATTCAGCCAGGAATGCCGGATTAGAGATAACAACAGATATGTATACGTATACCGCAGGAGCCACCGGGTTAGATGCTTCCATGCCACCATGGGTGCAAGAAGGTGGATACGGAGAGTGGGCTCGTAGACTACAAGATTCCGAAATACGCGCAAGGGTTGAAAAAGAAATGAAAGCAATTGGAGATGGCTGGGAAAACCTGTATTTCGCAGCAGGTACACCAGAAAATATCATTTTAAGTGGTTTCAGGAATGATACACTTCGCTACCTGACCGGAAAAACATTGGGTGAGGTAGCCAATATGCGAGGCACATCTCCGGAAATAACCGCGATGGACCTGGTCGTTCAGGACAGCAGTCGTGTTGGTACAGTGTATTTTCTTATGTCTGAAGATATTGTAAAACAGCAAATCACTTTGCCATACATGAGTTTTGGATCAGATGCAGGTTCCATGGCACCTGTGAAGCCGTTTACAAATTCAAACCCTCACCCAAGAGCGTATGGGAATTTTGCGCGGTTATTGGGTAAGTATGTTAGAGAAGAGAAGGTTATTTCCCTGGAAGAGGCGATTTATAAATTAACCGGGTTATCCGCTTCGAAACTGAAAATCAAAAAAAGAGGCACGCTCAAAGTCGGGAATTATGCGGATGTAGTTGTGTTCGACGCGAACAACATAATCGACAAGGCTACTTTTAGCGATCCACATCAGTTTGCCGAAGGTATGGTTCATGTATTTGTGAATGGTGAACAGGTTTTAGATAATGGAGAGCACACCAACGCAAAACCAGGAAGGTTCGTGAAAGGGCCTGGGTGGAAGTCTGAATAGGCCATCTTAACCTATTCCATTATTGTTGAACAAGATCAGGTTATTTAATTGATCAACATCTCTTATGATCCTCCAAACAGAAAGGTTAGTTATCAAAGAAGCCACCCTTGATGATGGTGCCTTCTTCTTCAGGCTTCTCAATAGTCCCAACTGGATCGAATTTATTGGAGACAGAGGTATAAATAGCGAGGAAGATGCCATCCAATACATCCAGGAAAGCTTGATAGAGAGTTATGTAAACCTGGGGTTTGGTCTTTTCAAGATGATCCTTAGAGAAAACAACAAGCCCATAGGCATTTGTGGATTCCTGAAAAGAGACTATCTCGATCATCCGGATATCGGTTTCGCTATTTTACCCAAATACGAACGAATGGGATATACTCTTGAAGCTGCGCACTCGCTAAAAGATTATGGGGAAAACCAGCTTGGCCTCAATCCAATTCTTGCCATTACAACATCCAAAAATGTTGGTTCGCAGCAACTCCTGAATAAAATTGGGTTGAAGTACATTAAAATTGTCAAACCATCTCAAGATGGAGAAGATCTAATGCTTTATTCAAGCAAAGGTCAAAAAGCCGGATAGACTATACCTGGTTATTCAACATCACTGGCATTACTAACATAAGGATGTCTTCCTCCTCATCTTTTTCATTAGGCGTAACAATACCTGCTTTATTGGGAGCACTAAGTTTTAAAGTGATTTCCTCAGAATCTATGTTGCCTAACATCTCAACCAGGAACTTCGCATTGAAGCCGATCTCAATATCCTCACCGTCATGTTCACAAGCGAGGCGTTCATTGGCCTCATTTGAAAAATCGAGATCTTCAGCAGATACCATTAATTCACTTCCTGTTACCTTCAGACGAACTTGATGAGTTGTTTTGTTCGCGTATATGGCAATCCTTTTGAGCGAGTTCAAAAGCTCATCCTTCTTGATAACCACTGCGTTATTGTTGTCCAACGGAATCACATTCTCATAATCAGGGAATCGCTCATCAATCAGTCTGCAGATCATCTTCACATTATTGAAATTGAAGAATGCATTAGACGTATTGAATTCAAGATTTACATTGGTCAGTTCTGAAGGAAGAGTCGCTTTCAAAAGGGTAAGCGCCTTTCTGGGAACAATCATGGAATGCCCCATATCAGCAGCAACATCTACCCTTCTGTACCTGATCAATCGATGACTATCCGTTGCCACGAAGGTGGCATTGGTATCATCCAACTTAATGTACACCCCAGTCATCGCGGGCCGTAGTTCGTCGTTGGACGTTGCGAAAATGGTGTTGTTAATTGCTTTTCCTAACACTTCTGAGGAAATATTCACTGTGTAGCCATCTGAAACAGTCGGTATTTTAGGGAAATCCGTGGCGTTTTCACCTGCCAGTTTATACCGCCCATTATCTGAGTTAATTTCTATGCTGTACGTATTGCTATCAATGGAAAACGTAACTGGCTGTTCAGGGAGATTTCGCAAGGTCTCTAACAAGATCCTGGCAGGTATCGCAATGCTTCCATCCTCTTTTGCTTCTACCTGCAATTCCGTGATCATGCTTGTTTGCAGATCAGAAGCAGTTACAGTCAAATTTCCATCATTGATTTCAAAAAGAAAGTTCTCCAAAATTGGAACTACCGGGTTGGTGGTGATCACACCGTTGATGTCAGAAAGTTGCTTAAGAAGGTAAGAGGAAGATACAATGAATTTCATAGAAGTTCTTTTAGGTTTTTGAGGATTCAAGCCCTCAATCGGCTCGCAAATTTAATGACAAAAAGGGGATATTACTAGGGCGTTTCTTTCACTCTGAAATCTTCATTGGACTTCAATATGGATTCGATTCTTCTCTTATCAAACACCATCATTGATTGATCATTTTTTGTGACCAAATGATAGGGTTGACCGTCAAGGCTGGGGTAGATTTTAAATAAAATTTCATTCGAATCTTGAATGTCTTCAATGGACAGAATTGCTAGTGGATTTGTCGATTTAAGACTATCCAGTTCCGGAAATCTTCCCTCAGATATCATTTCGTTTGCCTGGAAAACCTGGAACTGATTAAGATAATCTACAACTCCGGAACTATCAATTTTGGCTATGCCGTCTACCTCAAAGAATTGATTGCTGAATCTGATTACCAATTGTCCACCAGTTGAAGTCAGTCTCAGGTTTTGAATTGTTCGCCAGCTTCCATCAAAAACCACACGGTCACGCCATTGATCTTCACTCAATTGAAAGATATTGACGACATTATCCCGATAGCCAGGTACCTCAACCTGATAGGCAATTCCGCCTTTTATGAAATATGACCTTGTCCCAAGTGGATCTGAAGCAAAACCAAAAGAGTTAGATTCTCCATTAAATGAAATGATTACGTTTCCCGATACCTCCTGATCCAGAGCTCCAATTGTACGTTTCACTTTTACCTGGCTAAGAAGTGAGAAGAGGATCTGCATAAAGTTTTGGTCCGCCTCAAAACGATCATTTAATCGCCATGCAGCGTCATTCTTAGTCAATTCTATTTTTACATCCCCCCTTGTAATAATGACCGACTGAATCTGATCAATGTTTTCAATCAGAAACAACTCATCATCAAAAGATGAACTTGATTGTGTGTCTTCAGTAAAAACCAATCCGAGGTTCACGGCCAGAAGAACGACAATAGCAATTACGTATCGTATGGTCTTCGTCATATCAATGCGCAAATTTCCGTTTCCTGTAAATCCATTTCAAAACACCAGCAATCAGGATCAAAAGTACCGGCAACACCAAATTAATCAACTGCCATTTTGCCCTCTCTTGCCTCACTTTAACTCTATCTAATGGCCGTATTTTCAACTCCCTTGACCGAGTCTCAATCAATCCTGAATCATCCACCATGTAGTCAAGAATATTTAAAACCAACTGCTCATTGGCATAAGTAGTCTTAGTGAATGCTTCTACTCCCAACGCGAGTGGTTCGTTGCTCTCGGGATCAAAATCATTGATGATCATGTCGCCATCAGCAAACACAATTACCTTTCCCTCTGCTCCTTTTTCAATAAAAGCAGAGGTATCAAAACCTCGTGGAACCAATCGATTGGCATACAGTGAGGTGAATTTCCCTTCTAAGAGATAGGCAATGTTCTGTACCCCATCATTAAATCTTTCCGGATTAAGTTCATCACGTAAATCATTAAGTGCAACCCTGACCGGCGGGCCAAGAACCTTGGAATACTGAGTAGTTGAGGCCAGGGGGGTTTTCGTGATACCCACAGCTTTCACCGTATCAATCGTGGAAGTGAAGCGAGTAAGGATGGCATCAAGATTTCGTACACTTGGGTGTTTGGAGTAATTGGTGATTAAAGGGAAAAATGGCCAAGGTAGCATCTGTATCTGGGGCTGATCTCCAAAATTTCCACGTACGATAGGCAACTCACCACTATTGACGTCCAACACAAAATTTCGATTCACCCTGGCTCCATACTTAAACAAAAGATCTTCGAGGTTCGTCTCGTAAGGAATCGCTACGGTGCCCTCACTCAATGCACTGTCAATGCTTACGCTCAATGCATCAAGAAAAAAGATCAGTCGTCCGCCCCGGATAAGGTATTGGTCCAAAAGGTATTTTTCAGGCTCGCTGAAACGATCTCGTGGTTTTGCTATAATCACAGCATCATAGCCCCTCAGCTCTTTTTTGTTCTCAAGACGAACGTCAAACAAATCATATTTGCTAAGGATCGTATTCTTAAGTCCAGCCATTTGTTCTGCATCAGGTGAACCATGCCCCGTAATGAAAGCTATCTTTTTTAACCCTCCATCTCCTAATTGAGAAATGGAAGAAGCAAGTTCATATTCCAAACCCTCAATTACCTGATTTAAAAATTCTTCATGGCCGGATGCCCTGTTTCCTTTGAGTAAGTTTACGGGAACTTCATCCATTCCTCGTGATACAATGGCTGACGGAAATATCAACTTCTGCAGCGTATTTCCATCCTGGACGTAGTTAAGATTGGTAGGCTGCAATCCCTTCTCCATCAACGATTGGTAAAATTGATTTCTTGATTGAGTCGATTGTGCCTGAGCTGGATCTGTAAATTTATATTGGACCCTGTTTCCGGATTCTTCACCAAACTGCTCCAGCATTTCCTGGATGGAACGACGGAATCTTTCAAAATTTGGTGGTAACTCTCCGGCCAGGTATACTTCAAAAAACACTTCTTGATCCAGACCCTGCAGCAAGGACTTTGTAGCTTCAGAAATCGTATATCGTTTTTCCTCTGTTAGGTCAATTCGAAGATTCAAACGATTGGCAAATTGATTTATCAGCCAAACCGAAAGGAGGACGACAACCAGCTGCAGGATGCTATGTAGCTTGTTTTCACTCATCCTTTTTGGAGGTTCAAAACCAGTTTAGTTATATACAAAAAGAGGGCTGACAAGGAAAGCAAGTAAATTACTTCGCTGAAGTCAATCAGGCCTTTGCTCAAGACCTCATAGTGTGCTAAAATTCCAATTTTCTTTATAATGACAGAGGTTTCTGACCAAATATTGATGCTTGCCAAAGATTCGAACCCTGTGTAGAAAAAGAAGCATAAAAAAGCAGCCAGGATAAAGGATACGATTTGATTTCCGGTCAGAGCAGACGCCATAATACCAATAGAAGTGAATATCCCTCCAAGCAAGATCAATCCGATGTAGGATCCTACAATTCCTGCTGTATCAATATTTCCAGTTGGATTTCCAAGGTAAGAGAGAGAAAAATAGTAAACCAACGTTGGCAGGATAGAGAACAGAACCAGAAAAAATCCAGCAAGAAACTTACCTCCCACAATGTCAATTTCTTTGAATGGCAATGTATACAGCAACTCAATGGTACCATTCCTCTTTTCTTCAGCAAACGATTTCATAGTAATGGCTGGCACCAAGAACATAAAAACATAAGGTGCCAGGGAAAAAACAGTTTCCATACTGGCATAGCCATAATCCAGCACGTTTGTTTCCGGGAAAACCCACATCAAAAGTCCCATTCCAATCAGGAAAATCCCAATCACAACATATGCAATCAGGGAATCTAAAAATTCATGTATTTCCTTTCTTAGGATCGAGATCATTTTTCTCTGGTTAACTCCTGAAATACATTTTCAAGTGATTGCACATTTTTTGAGATATTCACAAGTGGAAGTGAGTGTTCGCCGGCCACTTTCATAATAACCTTTCTCGGGTCTCCTGAGCCGCTGATAGCATACGTTTTGTTTTGAGATAACTCAATTTCCAGGCCTTCATTCACAAATAGCTCAGTATCAATTTCTTCTTCAAATTCGACAGAGTATACTACTGTTTCGTGCCTGTCTTTCTTTAGATTCTCAACTTTGTCGTCAGCCACAATCTTGCCTTTATCAATGATCACCACCTTGTCGCAAAGTGCTTCAACTTCCTGCATGATATGGGTAGATAGAATAACTGTTTTTTCCTGACTTGCCGATTTAATCACCTCCCGGATCTCCGCCAGTTGATTCGGGTCCAACCCACTTGTAGGTTCATCCAGGATTAATACCTCCGGATCGTGAATCAACGATTGTGCAAGGCCCACACGTTGCCTGTATCCTTTAGATAGGGCGCTGATTTTTTTTGCTTGTTCACGTTCAAGACCACAAAGTGAGATCATTTCTTCAATCCTCTTTGTACTGTTTTTTTGATTATAAGCACCGGCCACAAAACCAAGGTATTGTTTCACATACATATCGAGGTAGAGTGGATTATGTTCAGGTAAATAACCAGTTATTTTTTTCACCTTTAAAGGTTCTTTACTAACATCGATACCATTGGTCAAAACCGTTCCGGAAGTAGCAGAAATATAACCGGTGGCTATTTTCATTGTTGTGGACTTTCCTGCTCCATTTGGCCCAAGAAAACCTGTAATCGCGCCCTTTTTAGCTTCGAATGAAACTTCTTCCAGCGCTTTTTGAGTATTGTAAACTTTAGTGAGTTTTTCTACTACGACTGACATTGAACTTTTGAGGCCTTCTTTTGATTTAAGAATAGTGCTTTTTCTTTGCACAAGTTCTTTTGAATTCCAGAAACGCAATATTCGTTCAATTATTTCTAATAATCACAAATGATCACAATCGTATGCGGCACGAATCGTAAAAATTCAATCACTCTAAAGGTGGTTACATTTTACGAAAAGATCTTGCAATCCAAAGGTCAGCAAACAAGTGTGATCAACCTTGAGGATCTGCCACCCGATTTTACACATTCTGCTTTATACGAAAATGTCGGGAGGAATGAAACGTTCAACCGGCTGCAAAAACAAATAGACAAATGTGAAAAATTCGTTTTTATCACCCCGGAATACAATGGGTCATTCCCAGGTGTATTAAAGGCATTTATTGATGGAATGAGATTCCCGGGGACATTTGAAGGCAAAAAATGTGCGCTCGTTGGAATTTCTGCAGGCACCCAGGGAGCAGCCCTGGCAATGAGTCATTTGACGGATATTTTCAATTACCTGGGGATGAACGTGCTTGCCAATAAGCCAAGATTACCTCTTCTGGATAGCAAAATGAATGGCGATCAGATCATTGATGCCGAATATATTCAACTGCTTGAGGAACAAGCGGACCATTTGATTGGTTTTTAATTCATGGTAAAGCAAATTCTATACGGTCACATGGTAGATATGGGTGGAATTCCTGTCCGCCAACCACTTCCAACAAATTCTATTGAACAAATAGATCCTTTCCTGCTTCTACATCATCACACAGGAAATTTTAAGGAAAATACTGATCCTAAAAATGTTGGTGTAGGCCCACACCCGCATAGGGGATTTTCTCCCGTTACTTTCATATACCGGGGAGATGTACACCATCGGGATTCCAGGAACAATAGCAGCGTGGTAAAAGCCGGGGGTGTCCAATGGATGAATGCAGGAATGGGAATCATTCATAGTGAGCGACCCTCGAAAGAATTGACAGAAAAAGGCGGAACACAAGAAATTATTCAACTCTGGATCAATACGCCCCAATCGGAAAAAATGAATCAACCTGAGTATCAGGCATATCAAAAAGAAGACCTCCCTAAGCTTTCAAATGAATTATCAGTGGTTGCAGGTAAGCAGGAAACTATAACAGGCCCCGCAAAATCAGAAATGCCGATTGTAGCACTTATGGGGATCGTTAACACCGGGGAGAAAGTAACGATAAATGCTCCCTTTAAGCATTCGATGCTATATGTACTAAATAAGTCAGTTAGAATTGTGGATCATGGACTTGTAGAGCAACACAACCTTGTCGTTTTTGAAGAAGACACCAACGTGGTTGAGCTTGAAGCGGAATCAGACGTGAAAATCCTGTTTCTTTCGGCAGATCCATTGAATGAACCGCTTGCGACGTATGGCCCGTTCGTAATGAATACACAATCGGAGATCATGGAAGCGATGCGCGATTATCAAATGGGTAAAATGGGGGTCCTAATTGAAGAATTTGAATGAAAACAGAAAGTATTCTTAAACTTTTCACGTATTACAAATCATTGGGAGAACGCACCTTTGACGCATTGACGGATGAAGAATTGCATCTTGAGCCTTCGACAGATGCAAACAGCGTTGCAATCATTGTAAAGCACCTATGGGGGAATATGCTTTCACGGTGGACAAATTTTTTGACCGAAGATGGTGAAAAAGAGTGGAGAAACAGAGATGCTGAATTCCAGGAAACAATCAAGACCCGGGAAGAATTGCTAACAAAGTGGGAGGAAGGTTGGAAATGCCTATTTAATGCAATTGGTAGCTTAACCGAAGATGATCTTGAACGCACAGTTTATATCCGAAATGAAGGTCATTCAGTCATTGATGCCATTCATCGACAGCTGGCACATTATAGCTATCACGTAGGCCAAATTGTTTTCTTAGGTAAGCTCATCAAGGGAGAAGAATGGAAATCACTTTCAATTCCCAAAGGCGGATCAAAAGACTACAACACAACTAAGTTTTCCTCTGAAAAAACGGATCGGCACTTCACAGATAAGGTTTAAGTAGGGTTTTGCTTCGATTGTATGTATTAGCATCAATCAACAAGCTTAAAAATGAAACAATACTTGATCAAAATTGTAATTCTTGCTACAACAATTTCTGCCTGTGATGAAAAAAAATTTTCTTCAGGAGATCTGCCAGGTGTGTGGCAGCTTTCAGAGACCTTGATGGATCCGGGAGATGGAAGTGGGACCTTCCAGCCCATAGACAGCGATTACAAAATAAAATTCTTTTCAGATGGAAACCTATGGGTAGACGGAGGTACTTTTTGCACCGCAACTTTGATCTTGTATGATAAATTCAATGGGGAATACGATACCACCAAAAATGTCCTGACTCCTTATGATTGTAAATTCAATGGGAAGCAGATTGAGTACTCATATGAACTAAATGAAAAGAACGAGCTGATCGTTTACCTTCCTTGTATAGAGCCATGTGCCAATAAGTTTGTGAAGATCTCATCGGAAGAATAAAATCTACCTCCTTTCAAAAAAGTTAGTCTTTTTTGAAACAATTTATTCGACATTTACGAATATTATGATTAATTTCGGTTTTGTCGAATAAATAAGAAAATGAAAGGGACACATTTAGGTGAACTGGAAGAAATAGCACTACTCGTTGTAGCAAATCTGTTTGATAACGCCTATGGAGTTGTCATAAAACATGAGATTGAAGAAAAATGCAATCGATCAATTACCATCAGTACGGTACATAACGTGCTTCAGCGACTGAGTGAAAAAAACTTCCTGGAATCAAGGTACAGCGAACCCACCAAAGAGCGTGGTGGTAAAAGGAAATTACTGTTCAGGGTTACAAAATCCGGACAGGCAGCTCTCAAGACATCTAAATCACTAAGGGATACACTATGGTCCGGAATTCCAAAAGTAGCCTTTGAATGATGTCCTCAATACCTCCAAATTGGATAAGTCGTATTCTGGCCAAATTATGTCGTCCTGTGCTATGGGAATCTATTGAAGGAGATTTACATGAGCTTTTTCAGAACGACTTGAACGAATTTGGGAAAAGAAAGGCTCAGACCAATTATGTATTTAATGCCCTTGCTTTTCTCCGATATCACCGACTAAGAAAACACACAAAAACTCAAAATAATATGATTCTTATTAAGAACTACTTAAAGGTATCCGTTCGGGATTTGAAACGGAACAAAACATTTGCCACAATCAACCTGGTTGGACTAATTGCCGGGATAACGGTCTCCTTGTTAATGCTTCAGTACGTACTTTTTGAAACCGGCTTTGACCGGTTCAACGGAGATGCAGATCGGATTTATCGTGTGATCAACGATCGTTATCAAAACGGAGAATTGATCCAACATGGCACCATCACTTACCCGACAATCGGTCCCACGATGGCCACTGATTTTCCTGAGGTTGAATCGTATACCCGAATGTTTCCGTTCTTCCGTAGCTACGTTGAAAGAGATAATCAACAATACCTCGTCAACAATGCAATTGTGGCTGATGAACACTTCTTGACATTTTTCAGCTATAACCTTGTTGAAGGAGATCCTGGCACCGGACTTGATGAAGTCGGCAAATTGGTTATTACACAATCATTTGCTGAAAAACTTCTCAAAAAAGGTGAAACTTCAGAAGATCTTATTGGTGAGCGAGTCAGTATTTTCCAACTTCCGCTGAAGATCACCGGCATTCTGGAAGATCCTCCATCGAATTCCCATCTTCAATTCGAAGTTTTGATTTCTTATAAGACCTATATAGAAAGTTCTGGAGAAGCTGCTGACAATAGTTGGACTTGGTCAGACTTTTATCATTACATAAAACTAAAGGAAGGTGTGGAGGTCGATGTGTTAGATGAGAAAATGACTGACTTTGGCGTCAGGTATTTCAAAAAAGGAGAAGTTTCAGGCAGCGAGGAAAAATTCTATTTGCAGCCTCTTTTAGAAGCACATCTTGATAACTCCATGGAATATGAAATTGGTGATGTTTCCAATGGACGTATTGTATGGCTAATGCTAGCTATCGCCATCTTCATCATTTTCATAGCATGGATCAACTACATCAATCTCAACACGAGCCGAGCAATTCAGCGTGCAAAAGAGGTTGGCATCCGAAAATCGATAGGCGCTTTGAAAGGCCAAATAGCAAATCAATTTTTCATAGAAACCATTGTCCTGAACGGGATCGCGCTGATTGTATCCGTACTATTGGTTTTAATTCTGCAACCTACATTTAACCAGCTGACGGGTTTAGATCTAAGTCTGTTAATACTTTGGACCTCCACTATTGGAGTTATTCCTTTTCCGATCCTATTACTCTCATCTCTATTTCTATCGCTGGTCGTCATTTCATTGTACCCGGCATACATTGTAACGAGATTTAGTACGCAGGACATCCTAAAGGGAAGTTTCAAGTTGAAAGGAGAGATTGTATGGTTGAGAAAAGGATTGGTCATTTTTCAGTTCTGCATTGCAGTCATCCTGATTTCTTCTTCGATCATCGTATCACGTCAGATCAATTACATGATCAATTTGGATCTGGGATTTGACATGGAAAATACGATGGTTTTATATGGTCCATTACAAAGTCAGTTTGACAGTACATTTTTCAGCAAGATTGACCTGTTTAAGCAAAAAACCTCCGGTCTTTCAGGGGTGAAAACGGTAACTACCTCAAACCGATCTTTTGGCAGCAAAATGGGTAGAGTCTTTCAAATAAAATCCAGTAGTGATCCCGAAGCGAAGAATCTGACTTCCAATTTTATCATGACAGATCACGAATTCACAAACATGTTTGGTATCGAACTAATCTCAGGCAGATCATTAGAAGCTTCGGATCATAATCTTGATGGTGCCAAGGTCAAAAATATCCTCATTAATGAATCTGCACTTAACTTGCTAAAGTTTAGTGACCCTTCCGATGCAGTTGGAAAAACGGTGAATTTCTGGGACAAAACATGGACAGTTATCGGTGTGGTAAAGGATTTTCATCAGCTTTCATTGCATGAAAAAATAGAACCCATATTTCTTATTCCATACTACTCAACGAATCATGGGTTTTCGATAAAATTAGAGTC
>JANQEC010000372.1 GCA_028278585.1 Cyclobacteriaceae bacterium
ATCCAAGAAAAAGCTCCTTGAAACCTGATGCACCGTGCGAACCCATTACTACAAGGTCTATTTTGTAGGCTTCTATATGATCAATGATGTTTTGATAGCTTTCATTGTAACCGATGTAAGACGATGCCTCAATATTTTCCTTCTGACATTTTCTTACCAGGCTGTTAAGTTCATCCTGGCGCTGTTTAACCTTTCGTGTCACATCCGGGTACAACTTGTCAGAAGCATTCAAACTTATCCAATCTGTTGGTATTGACGTGAAATGAAGAAAGTGCAACTCACTACCTGCTCGCTTAGCTATACGTATAGCAGCTTCCACTGCATTGTTTGCACATGAAGAAAAATCTGTTGGTATTAATATCCGTTTCACGATTGATATTTTTTACAAATCCAACGTACTTGAAAATTCCGGATGAGCACAGGATCAATGTCAAGATCGAAATTGATTTTTCTCAATGATCGGATACTTGGCGGCTAATCTTTTTTGAGCTTGTTTGCTAACAATTGACTGTTAATTTGTAAATGCTTTTTTGAAATGTGACCAGGCCTCTGTCATTTCTTCTGAAAAACCTTTCCACTTATCCTCCACAGTGTCTTCGGCCCTTTCTAGTTTTGACTTCCATTGGTTAAGTTTTGAGGACAGTTCTTTCTTTTTCTCTTCCCACTCCTCTTTTACCTCCACTCTTCCAAGATGCACCTGAAGTCTGAAGAGATCAAAACGTGTATTGAAATCCTCCAACTGCTCACTTATTTCTTCTATCATCGAACTCGTCTCTTCCTTCGTTGTGTCATATACATCAGTCAGTTTTTGCTTTATATCCTGCAGGCCTTCTGCTATTTTCTTCTGCTGATCTTTGAGGTAGTCTTCAGACTCAGCTTTTCCAAGTACAGCCTGAAGGCGTAACTTATCTATTGAGGATCTCAGGTCGGACGCTTTCTCTTTGCTGATATCAACAGCTCCATCAATTTTTCCTTCGATCGAATCAAGCCATTGTCCCAGGCTTTTCTTTTGTTCCTCAAACTTATCTTTGGCTTCCTTTGCCCCAAGATGTAGCTGGACGTTCAGCTCTTCAGCAAATCGCTTCCATTCCTTTAATTTTTTTGTGCTTTTATCCTTTAATGTTGATAGCTCTTCCATGTCATTTTCTTTTTTTGTTTTAACTATTAGGTTCACTTTCAAATTATCATGAAGTCCAGACCTGGTCCATGATTTTTACCAAAGACTTTGATGATTCAGATCATGCTCAATTGCATGTCAGGGGACGTGAGATAAAAAATCGATTGACAGTAGAATCAATCGATTTTTTTTGATATCAATGCGACGTGATTAAGCTGTCGCTTCTTCCTTCTTATCTATTATTTTTTCAACTAGATCAGGAATCTTTTCAAAGGCAGCTGCGATTCCCTTACTTGACTTTCCAACACCGATGAATGAGATTTCTTCGTCTTTCGTAACTAGAAAACCAATAGGTTCTATGCCGATTCCCGCTCCACCACCTGCTCCTTCGCCTTTCGTGTTTTTCGTCGAATTTCCTCCACCTCCACCACTTCCAAAGCCAAGACCAACACGTGCAACAGGAACACATTCAAACTTACCCAGTTTAAAGGGTTCACCCATTACAGTATCTGTAGTGGCCTCAGATTTGATGAATGTCGTGATTTTCTCCAGAAGTTCTTCAAAGTTCATTTCCATGATTCAATATGTTTAAGTGAGACATTATTTTAATACTTTTTAAGACCTAGAAAAGCTGTGGACAACCTCCACAGGTTATTTCTTATCTCCAGTCTGAAATAAGAGCTCCCCCGAAAGTTTACAGAGACATTTAATTGAAAGAGTTTCAGCAACCAACTTATTGGCACCAACTGTGCATTCACTACATAGTCATCCGTATCAAGTGAGGCCTCAAATGATCGGATTCGGAATGATCTCATCACATTCAGAATATTTTTCATTCGTAGCTTAGAAGTACTACTTCGCTTCTTCTTTCTCTTGCTTTTTTTCTCTTTCCCAGCAAGTGCAAACTTTGGATTTGTCTTATAGTGATAACCCAGAATCCAGACATGGATACTAAGCTCATCATCCACCGACAACCAGGCTCTCATGAAGCCGGAAAGTCTGACATCGTATTTATTCAGATCTGTGTTAAGCCTTATTATTAGTGGTGTCAACAGCAAACCCACCAAAGCGAGTAGAAGTACACTAATAATAATTATGACCACCATGATCCTTTTCTTAAATCATATTAGCTTCTTCAAGTGAATGTATCCATGAGGTAAGTCATCCAAAGTTTATGAACCTGATCACTCCTCAAATGACCTTTCTGTAAAAACCCTATCCTGATCATAATCATCCAATCACCTTAACAGGCGTCATACTACTTCTTAACGGATCCCGTCTTCTTTATCCAAACTAATTGAATGAAATGAAGCACACTGTTGAGCAATTAATGACGAGGAACATCTTCACAATTGAAGATTCCAGCACATTATCGGAAGCGAAAGAAATGTTCGACAATTTCCCTATCAGGCATTTACCTGTCACTTCACATGGATCTCTTATTGGTATGTTAAGTAAGTCAGATGTTTTTCGGCTTTGCTTCGATGATACCTATCGAACTGAAGGAAATGAAAACGGAGCAGTCTTTGATATCCTGAAAGTAGAAGAGGTGATGACCCTCAATCCTACGGTAATTGCTCCTACAGATTCAATCGAAAAGGCAGCTTCATTTTTTATAAATAAAGACTATCATGCACTGCCTGTCTCCGATGAAAACGGACTCGTAGGGATCATCACAACTTCAGATATCATCAAGTATCAAAGCGAAAAACTCCGATCAAGCAAGGTGCCCGAAAAATACACAGAAAAAAGACCGTGGGGAGAATTCGAGCAATTCTGTCAGAACGTGCCATGCTCTGTGAAAATCATTCACGTCAAACCCAATGAAGAGCTAAGCTTGCAGTATCATGAGTTCAGAAATGAGTTTTGGGAAATCATCGAAGGTGAGGGAGTTGTTGTAATTGGGGAAGATCAACGGTTTGTTTACAAGGGGGATGAATTCATTATTCCTATACGAACCAAACATCAGATAAAAACGACTTACAGTCCTCTAGTAGTGCTCGAAATAGCCTTTGGTCATTTTGATGAAAAGGATATTGTCCGATTAAAAGACAAATACAAGAGAGAAAAAACACGGTTATTGAATTCTTAACAATTAATACTACTGCAATGAAAGCAATTGAAAATTTAAAAGGCTTAATGATTGAACAACTTCGGGATCTTTTTCAGGGTGAAAAAGAATTAAATGAGTTGTTGGTAGAAATGAAGGAAAGTGCTTCAGATACCGAGTTGAAGCATATTATTGGAGATTACTTATCTGCAAATCGAGGGCAGGTTATGAGGATCATGCAAGCTTTCGAGATCCTTTATGTTCAAGCTCGTGGCGAAGTTTGTGAAGCAATGAAAGCGATGATCAAAGAAGCCAGGGACATCATAAGAAGAAGTGTCGACCCGAATGTGCTGGATGCAGGCCTGATCCCAGCATTTCGCCATGGTCTGCAGTGAAGATG
>JANQEC010000419.1 GCA_028278585.1 Cyclobacteriaceae bacterium
GCTAAAAGAAAAAAGGTTAAGGTACCTACAGAATTACTGGACCAAAGAAGCAGCAAGTATTCCAAAAGTAACAGTCACTACACCAGCCAGCGATCCCTACAGAAGTTGTGCGATTGCCAGTTTTGCGATTGAAGGAATGAAAACAGAGGATGTTATCAGCGGGCTTCTTGAAAAACATAATGTATTCACCGTGATCAGGCATCTCGAGGATCAGGATGTGGTGCGTGTTACTCCGAATTTATACAACAACACAAGTGAAATGGATGTGTTGTTGGAGGGGATTAGAGATTTGGCAAGCTAGAAGCTATGATTACCATCATCAAACTAGAGGAGCTCTTTATGTTTCTTGCCTCCATTGTTTTATTCAATCAGACAGACTATACCTGGTGGGTTTTTCCAGCGCTCATTTTAATCCCTGATGTCGGGATGCTTGGATATTTGATCGACACAAAAATTGGGGCTGTGATGTACAACATCTTTCATCATAAAGGGATCGCAATTTTTGTTCTTTGTTTAGGGTGGTATCTGAAAGATCCAATTCTCGAACTAAGCGGAATTATTTTGTTCGGGCATGCGAGTATGGATAGAATCTTCGGATACGGTTTAAAATTTAGTGATAGCTTTACACATACACATTTGGGAAATTTAAAGTAGCGAAAGATCAGGTGCAGTCCCCTAAAATTTCAATCATCATCCCCACATTGAACGAGGAAAGGTACCTTCCAAAAACAATTGAAAGTATTTTTCAACATGCTGAATTCCCACAAGACCTTGAGATTTTGGTAGTAGATGCCGGTAGTTTGGATCAGACGGCAAAAATTGCTGAAGAATTAGGTGTGAAGGTTTTTCAAAAGCCCGAGTTCGTTCTTAAAAAATATGAAAGTCTGAACTTTGGTATTAAACAGGCAAATGGTGATGTGATTCTATTTCTAGATGCCGACACCATTCTGCCGAAGGAATTTGACATAAAAATCTCAAAATCTCTAGGTCAGCAAGGAATAGTTGGGGGAGCATTCGAATTTTCGTTTGACCACCTGGACTGGAAATTATCACTCCTTCAAAAATTCAATAGGATCCGGTACCGTTTCGGGCACATGTATTATGGAGATCAGGCCATTTTTTGTCTAAAGTCTGTAGCAGTAGAGCTCGGTGGTTATCCAAAAAAAGAACTGATGGAGAGTGCCTATTTCTGCAAGCGCTTACTCACCATTGGAAAGCTCAGGCTTATCAAATCGGCAGTGAAAACCTCTCCGCGACGATTTAATGAAAATGGTTTCTTCAAAGTGTTCTGGTTTGATTTCACCATGTGGGTTCGCTTCAGATTAAATCTCTCAGTTGAGGAATATGGAAAAAAATACTGGGGTCTGAATTTAAACGCTGATGGATAGCCCACTTGTGTCTATCATCATGGCAGTCAAGGACACAGCCCCTTTCTTACCTTCTTGCCTTGACTCAATTTTAGCTCAGACGTACGCCAATTGGGAGTTGATTGCCGTCAATGATCATTCCTCCGATAGAACACCCGAGATCTTACAAGAATATTCCGATAAGGATGAACGAATAAGAATTTTTCATAGCAAGCGTCACAAACTTATTCCCACCCTTAAGGAAGGATACCAGCATATATGTGGCACATTAATCAACAGAATGGATTCGGACGATAAAATGCCGGCAGACAAATTGGAAGCTCTTGTAAGTGAATGGCGGAAACATGGAAAAGGGACCATCATTGCCGGAGGAACACAGCATTTTGTAGATGAAGGTGAGGTTGGAGATGGATTTTTAAGGTATGAAAAATGGTTGAACAACGTGGCAGCTGGAGGAACTCATTATGAAGAAATATACCAGGAGTGCGTAATCCCATCTCACAGCTGGATCATACATAAAGATGATTTTGAATTGGTCGGAGGGTTTGAGCCAGAGGTATATCCGGAAGATTATGATCTCTGCTTTCGCTTTTATAAAGCAAAACTAAAAGTTGTGGGCATAGATAAAGTCCTCCACCATTGGCGAGATCGATCGAATCGAATTTCGAGAACCTGGGAGGAATATAAGGACAATCGGTATTTTGAGTTAAAAATTCCATATTTCTATGAGCTGGATAGGAACTTAAAACGACCCCTGGTACTTTGGGGAGCTGGAAGAAATGGAAAAGATCTTGCCAAGTTAATTCTTGAGCGAGAACGAGATCTTTATTGGGTTTGCGACAATGCAAGAAAAATTGGTAAAGAAGTTTATGGCCTCAAAATGCAGCATTTTGAAGAAATTCCGACGATTAAAAATCCACAGATCCTGATCGTAGTAACTTCTCCACGTGGTAAAGAGGACATAAGAAATCACCTTGTGAAGTGGGACAAGCAGCCAGTGAAGGATTATTGGTTTTTTCTCTAACTACACAATTTTGACCTTGTTCGAACTGTCTTCTTTCTTGCTGTCTAATTTAATTTTTAAGATGCCGTCCTGAAGTTTTGCTGAGATCCGATCCCGATCCACTGTTTTAGGAAGTTTAAATCTTCGCTGGGCAAAATTGGTCTCAATTTCTTTTGTCAGGTATTCTTTCTCATCCTGATTTTCCTTTTTAGCGATTACTTCAAGCATATCATCAATGATGGAAACAGATACCTCTTCCTTCTTAAATCCAGGAAGATAAACTTCCAAATTGTATTTCCCTTTCTTTTCCGAGGTATTGGCCGGAGCGATCCATGTTTCGGCAGTAGCATTTCTGCCCATAAAATGGGTGGGATCAATGAATCGATTGTATCGATCTCCAATTCTGGAGAAAGGTCCATAATGAATTTGATTTAGTGCCATGATTACTTCGTTTTCTATAAAAGTAGTACCAGGATCTCCACAAAACATTGATGTCGATCAGTGCAGGTCGTGACTCTGGTCATAAGAAAAAAAGAAGCTGTAAATTGAGGAGCCTACAAGGTATTTATTGAAAAGCCAAACCCGAATACTGACCCTCATCGTCTTTTCGCAATTCATGTGTACTTCATTGTGGTTTGCCGGAAATGCCGTCATGCCGGACCTAATAGTAAACCTGGGTCTGGAAGACAACGCCCTGGGACACCTGACCTCCTCCGTTCAATTTGGCTTTATTTCTGGCACATTATTTTTTGCTTTTTTCACGATTGCTGATAGGTTTAATCCATCAGCAGTGTTTTTTGTAAGTGCTCTTCTAGGAGCTTTTTTCAATGTCCTTATTGTCTTTAATGAGATAGGCTTTATACACGTCTTACTGCTTAGATTTCTTACAGGATTCTTTCTTGCAGGTATTTATCCTGTAGGAATGAAAATTGCATCAGATTATTTCGAGAAGGGTTTGGGTAGAGCTTTAAGTTTTCTCGTTGGTGCCCTGGTTCTCGGAACCGCTTTTCCACATTTAGTCAATGATTTTGCTGGTTCCTTTTCCTGGGAATATGTGATGTACATCACCTCAGCGCTGGCCGTAACAGGTGGCTCTTTGATCTTTCTATTTGTGAAGCCCGGACCGTTCAGAAAGCCTGGCCAGAAACAGAAATTCGGAGCAATTTTTAAAGTCTTTAAAAACAAAAATTTTCGTGCCGCTTCATTTGGCTATTTCGGACATATGTGGGAACTGTATTCTTTTTGGGCATTTGTTCCAATCATGTTGCAGTACTTCGCGCAGAAACAATCCCAGGAAATAAACATTCCACTATGGTCATTCCTGATAATTGGATTAGGAGGGGTTGCCTGTTTCTTTGGAGGCCTGTTAAGTGAAAAATATGGAGCTAAAAAGATCGCTCTTGTGGCATTAGCAGGCTCAGGGCTAAGTTGCCTGATCTCACCGGCGATGTTTCAGTCCCCACTTTTTTTGTTCCTCATATTCCTCCTTGTGTGGGGATGGATGGTAATTATCGACTCTCCACTACTTTCAACGTTGGTGGCCAATCATGCAGATCCTGAGCTGAGAGGAACTTCACTCACCATCGTCAACTGCCTGGGGTTTTCGATTACTATCGTTAGCATTCAGGTTATCAGTTTTTTAATGACGGTTATGAACTTTGAGTACCTCTATTTGGTATTGGCAATTGGACCAATATTTGGAGTTTCGTCACTGCTGAAATCCGACTAAGAAACTTGAGCAAATCAAGAACCTTCAAGGCGTTCAGGCCAGAATGAGTAGAGACCTGGAAATAAGGTAACTCAAAAATCTAAAAATCAAATTTCAAATAAACAACAAACATCAATTTCTGAAAATTTCAAAGCTGGTTTGTATTCTGAGATTTCGTCTTTGATGATTGTTTGTTATTTGATTTTTGGTAGTTGTTTTTCAACAAAACCCTACTCAATCAACTTTTTAAACGTAAAATCATATCTTTTACAACTTATATACTAATGCTCCGTATATTTGTTTTACAACTTATATAGAAATGAAAACTTACCTTGGAGAATTTGAAGAAGTGATCCTTACCATGGTTGGTATTTTAGGCGATGAAGCCTACGGAAATGCCATTGTTAAAGAGGTACAGGGAAAACTGGATCGAAGTGTAAACCTGAGTGCTGTCCATATCACACTCTATCGGCTGGAAGATAAAGGATTTGTAAAATCCGAGATGGGAGGAGCCACTGCTTCTCGTGGAGGAAGGCGAAAGAGATACTTTAAGATTACGAATGCAGGACTCAGTTTATTGCAGGAGATGCAAGCTCAACGTAAGAAATTATGGGAGCTTTTGCCTCAACTCAATTTCCAACGTCTGATCTATGGGTGATCCAAATCCATCCGGTTGGGTGATGAAGCTCCTCAAATGGTTTTGCCCTGAGGAACTATACGAGGGAATTGTGGGCGATCTATTGGAGCAGTTTGATGAGGAGGTAAAAACACTTGGATTGAGGAATGCAAGAAGAAGGTTTACATCAAATGTCTTCAGGTTTATGCATCCGGCCATTCTTATAAGAAACAAAATGAAACAACTTAACTATTTATCGATGGGAATGTACAAGAGTCACTTTAGGGTAGCTTATCGTAGTATGATGAAGCACAAGTTTTATTCCTTTATTAACATCTTCGGATTGGCGATGGCAGTGGCTTTCGTCTTTTTGAGTTTTCTTTTTATAAATCAGGAATTACAATATGATGAATTTCATACAAACAAATCTATTTACCGCTTGTACAATCAGATTAGGGCTACTGAGGATCAAAAACTTTTAAGTGACGCTTCCGCCATTATTTCAATTCCTCTAATACCAGATCTCGCCAGGCAAGTACCTTCAATTACCAGTCACAGCCGTCTCGCGAGCAATAGCGGGACTGTATCGCTAGGGGATACTCCTTACGAGGAGACACTGCACTTTGTAGATAATGACTTCTTGTCAATGTTCAGCTTCCCAATTGTTCATGGTCTGTCCAACGTGCTTAAAGATCCGAACTCTGTCGTCATCTCAACAGAACATGCCATCAAATATTTTGGTGAAACAGATGTAATTGGGAAATCAATTGAGATCACGCTGAACGATAGCACAAAGACCTATTTTGTTACTGGTGTTGTAGAGAACAAAGAAAGAGAATCAAGCATTGCATTCGATATTCTGGTTCCATTTGAAACTTTTCGCATGGTGACTTCTGAAAGGTCTATGACTACTTACAACACTGCTAGCATCGAAGGATACATTGTTTTTGAAAACCCCGATGTGACAAGGGGTATTTCACCGATTCTAAGTTCAGCAATTGAAAAAGAGACATCTGATGATCATTCGATTTTAGAAATTGGAATTCAAAACATGTCCGATGTGCATCTCAACCCGGAGGTGATTGGAAATGCGAAATATACCGATCCACAGAAGCTGTATATAATCGGAGGCTTAGCAATGCTGGTCCTACTGGTTGCCATTATCAATTACATAACGCTATCTACCAGTCATACACTCAAACGGATGAAAGAAGTGGGGTTGAGGAAAACGCTTGGAGCATTCAAAAGTCAGATACGGATTCAACTTGTCATCGAATCATTCTCATTATCAATTCTTGCCGGAGCGATTGGTGTTGGGCTAGCTTTCGTAATCACTCCCTACTTTAGTCAATTGCTTGATATCCCGCTGAGCTTCACGCTTGATTGGATCTCGTTGGTTTTTATTGTTTTTCTGGCATTATCTATTGCCTTGATTTCAGGTGGTATTCAATCCTTTTTGATCATTAAACACAAAGTTGTAGATGCGATTAAAGGAACCATTGTACTTAGAAAAGATAGTCTACTGAATCAATCACTACTTGTACTTCAGTTTTCGCTATCCATTATGCTAATCATTGGAACGTTAGTGGTTCGAACGCAAATGAATTACATTCAAAACAAAGATCTCGGTTATGACAAAGAACGCTTGATAGAAATAAGTATGCAGTCTCCGGCAGATATTTCTTCAGCCAACAACCTGATTGATCGGCTCAGGCTTGAATTGGCGAAAGATGTAAGAATTCTTGAGATCTCAGGATCTATGAACAGTTTCCGGTATCCTTGGACACAGCTTGGTTTTCGTCAACAAGATGAATCAGTAGAACGTGTTTATTTCAACAAAGTGGAGGAAAATTATGTGAAAACAATGGGGATTGAACTCGTACAAGGCGTTGACTTTGATCAAAATTCAGAGAACAAGAGCAAAATATTGGTCAATGAATCACTTGTGAATTACTTCGGTTGGGAAGATCCGTTATCCGGACAGATCCCGGGTAAAAACTTTACCTCAAGTCATCAGATCATAGGTGTGATCAAAGATTTTCACTTTAGTACGTTACACAACAAAATTGAACCGCTAGTGCTCTCCGTCGATAAAGAAGCCATCTTGGAAGGAGTCACAGGGCTTTCCACGTATGTATGGCCGATTAACATGTACAAGATAGAATTGCGAATAGGTCCTGGTGATTTGCGTGAAATTATGGATGAGGTTGAAGCTGGCTGGGAAGTTGTTAACCCCAATCAACCATTCGTTTACTCATTTGTTGACGATGTGTTGGCAAAAAACTATGAAGAAGAACTACGCTGGCAAAAAGTCACAGATAGTGCATCAGCATTCTCCATAGTCATTGCATGGTTGGGTCTTATCGGGCTCACTCGGTTATCAATGCAGAAACGAGAAAAAGAAATTGGGATAAGAAAAGTACTAGGATCCACAGTTACCAATATTACAACCCTTCTTTCCAGGAAATTCTTGATTCTGATCATGATAGCGAATATTGTGGCCTGGCCGCTGGCATGGATCCTGTCCGAAAGATGGTTGGAAGATTTTACCTATCGAATATCATTAAATCCTTCATTATTTCTGATCGGAGGTGCTGGAGTTCTACTTGTAGCACTTTTGTCTGTAGGTTATCAGTCATTGAGAGCTGCTATGTCCAACCCTGTAGATTCCCTAAAGTGTGAATGAGAAGCTATTGTGTTGACATTTGTCATCAAAAAAACCAGTAATGCGAACTAAATTTGAAGGATCAGCTAATGGATACCTCAATCTAGGCCCCACAAATTATTGTGGGGTTTTTATTTTACTCGACTTTTTTTAGGGAGTTGAGTTCCCAGTTATTTCAATGAAGTTCCCCTCCGGATCGCGACAAACGATTCGATCACTTTTTGATGTAAAGGAAATACGCTCATTTTTCAACCTTAACTTGATCTGATCAAGATCTTGAGTTTCCATCATTAGCACGATCTGACTATGTTTTCCATAAACAGCCAAATTTTTCTGCAATCCTTTTTTGTAGTGGATCATGAAAGCAAAACTTCCATCGGAATGTTTTAAAGGCAATGCATCGGGAAGATAGTTACGTGACCATTCTTCATACCCAAGTATTTTTTCATAAAAATGTATGGCCGCATCCATATCGGCTATGGTCACGCCTGTATTGTAGATTCTTAATCCTTCAAATGATTCGATTTCCCTTATCTGAACTTCAATAGCAGATATCACATTCCCAGAAGGATCTTCAAATGGAATGGAAATACCTACACCATTTCGATTGAGCAATGAATCATGTAGCATCACCCCTTGATCCCTCAGATCATCAATCCTCGGCAACAATTTGTACGTCTGGAAAGAGAGGCCTGTTCTGGCAGCATTAGGGTAGTTCCCTACAGTTTTACCTTCTGCTACTTCCAAAATGATTGGCCAGGTATTAGAATTGAGGGTAATTCTTTGCTTGTTCCTATCAGTAACTTCCAGGTTGAGTGTTTTAGTGTAAAAGCCTTCAGCTTCCTTCAAGTCGTTGACGAAGATCCTAAGTCCTGTAAATCTAATGGCCTGATCCTGGGAGGGATATTCCGGATCCTTGGTTTTAGAATACATGGTAAAGGTTAAACTCCCCGCCACCATAAGTCCAGATAAAAGAAGGATGTGTTTCTTCATGGCAAAGTGATTATCTTCTTTTCATCTTGAACACTTCCGTTTCTACTCTGTCTGAATATCTCAACCTCAGCCGGATTTCCAATTCATTCTCTGATTTTCGCTCAAAAACCAACCCCTTTAATTCTATTTTATCCTTGGAAAAGTCTACCATTTCGAATGTGACAAAGTCCTCCTTGGTTTCCCAACCCACTAAATCCGGAGTGAAATGCTTCAAGCGTAGACCAGTCTCATCCAAAACCAAAAACTCATAAAAATTTAAAGAGCCGTCCCCTTTGTGGTGCCGATATACACCCATCATTGTGCCATCATCGGAAGGAGGTGACCACATTTCTTCGGAGGTGCCACCAAAACCATCACCTACCCAGCTTCCAACTAACCAGGAATAGTCGTTGATGTCGAACTTCTTTTTTTCAGGGTCGGATGCAAATCCAAATGTGCATATCAATAAAGCACATACAACCAATTTCGATTTCATAATATTCTTTGTTTTAATTACAACTTTCTACAAGCTACTTATCACTACCTCACCATGTAAGGCTTTACTTCTACGCTTCCTCCATACTTGATATGCGGGTTTTCCCTGGCAACCCGAATGGCCTCTTCCAGGGAATTGGCTTCCACAATAAAATATCCTGTGGTTCGGGTTTCTGCCTGTGCATCATACGCCTGCTGTGTCTCACCTTTTACCAAAGTTGCTTCTGGTTTCAATTCCTGGCCGGTGATCTTAACACCTCTGCTGAACGTATTTTCCATCCATGTCTTGTATTCTTCAAACATGGCCATGGGATCTCCCGGACTAAAACTTGCATCTTCATGCAACAAGAGCATGTAGCCCTTGGTGGGTTCAATTTCTACCATTGTATTTGTGTTTGATTTTTCGTAAAACATACCTCCCATGAAAAGGAGGATAGAAGCAGCAATCGAAGCTGCCCATTTTAAATAATTGTTCATTGTACTAGTTTTTTTGATCAGACCTTCTTTTTCCAGTTGGACTATAATGTTCTTTTCAAGGTATCCCGGAGGAGTTTTTTCACGCTCCAGGGCCTCAAACAATTTCTTTTCTGCTTCTGATAGATGTTCTTCACTCATGGCTCGTACCTTTAGATATGTCCTCACTTAAATATTCCCGAAGCGCTTTGCGTGCGTAGAAAAGCTGACTCTTGCTTGTTCCCTCTGTGATGTCAAGCAGTTCAGCGATTTCCTTATGTTTGTATCCTTCTATGTCGTGAAGAATAATGATTTGCCGATATCCCGGCGGTAGTTCTGCGATCCCGTTTTCAAGATCATGTGCCGACGCAAACGACATTTCCGAGGATGTTTCCAGCTGCATTTCTTCTGTAATGTCGATGGCAAGCTCTTTTTCCTTTCTTTTAGATCGTGAAAGGTTGATCAAAATCCCAATCAACCAGGTTTTCAACTCTGATCGCCATTCGAAATCTGCCAGCTTCCGAATAGCAATAACCCACATTTCCTGGACTAATTCTTCAGATTGATACTCATCCTGAGTAAGGCGAAGTGCCATGCGATACAGGTGCGGTGTTTTGGATCTGTATAAATTCAGAAAAGCACTTTCGCTTCTTGATGATAAAAACTCATGTACCAATTTCCGGTCGTCCACTTTGTAGGATTTTTCTATAAGTTAGGGAAGGGTGGCAAAAGGTTGGTTTGAGGTAAAAAAAATGTTTAAGAACTTTTTAGGATATTTAAAACTTCATGAAAGGTATCATCCGGTTTCTTACATTCATTATTGTGGTCTATCTCGTTCTAAGCGGCCTCATAACCCTGCAAAAAAAGAAACCTGTTGTATCGGAAGCATGTGAGGATGGATATGAAGAAATAAATGAACGGAATGACCGCTGGCATCAGCGTGATTGGAATGCGATTAGTTTCTCTTCTTCTTTTTGTGCCACCTATCAATCTGAAGAAAGCGTGAGTCTCGCAAATGCAGAGAGAAGAAACAAAATAACCTATGAAGCTTTCGGCTATGAAGATCTATGGGGAACAGTTTACAGGAGCCTGATTGAAGACAGTAAATCCACGATTGGGTTTTTGGTTGATTCTCTTTCGGCTATTTCCAGGGAAAAACAGCTTTCCAGAAGTGATTTAGCAGAGATGATCGTGGCATTCGTCCAGGACATTCCTTATAGTTATGTTCTAAACATAGATTGCGATGATTACGAAACGGGGGATAGGCCATGCATTGGCAATGTAGCGCTAGGGTTGCTGTCACCTTACGAGTTCATACACTCATTATATGGTGATTGTGACACAAGAGCAGTTCTGATTTACACGCTCCTGGAAGAATTGGGCTTTGACCCAATGATCGTCGTTAGTGATGAATATGCACATGCTATGCTCGCGTTGAACATGCCTGCGTCTGGAGATCACCTCACCTATCGTGGCAATAACTATTACTTTTGGGAAACTACTGCTAAGGGATGGCCCATTGGTATGTTGCCGCCAAGCACAAACAATGTTAACTATTGGAAAATCGCATTAGTCAATGAATTATAACATCGCTATCCTCGGCCTTATAGAGATTTTTTCGGCCATTACTATCGGAATTTTCATTCTTGCACTTACCTATAAAATCGTGCAATGGGTTGGAAAGAAGTATTATCAAATTAAAGATTATAATTTGTCATACAGCATTTTCACGGCAGCCATAATCATAGCGGTTGGTATTATGATAAGTGGGATTGTTGAGCCGTTGATCTCTTCTTTTAGGTTGTTGAATCGGCAGTCTGATAGTTTCACTTTAGCTTTTAAATACATTGGTACTGGGGCCATTTACATCGCGATCGCCTATACTGCCACTGTCTTTATTGGTTTGATCAGTACATTTTTATATTCTAAACTCACACCTATCGATGAATTCGAGGAAATCAGACAAAACAATGTAGGCGTGGCATTAATTATTAGTAGCATTCTCATAACCTTAACACTGCTTACTAAAAACGGAGTAGTTCTATTGATTGAGGCAATCATTCCTTATCCTCAATTACCTCCGATTTGATCAGTTTTTCTCTTTTAATTTTCCTGCCAACAGTGAAACCTGAAGTTCCATTCGTTTAACCTCTCTAACAATAACGTTCTTATAGATCTCCATCCAGTGAAAGAGTTTTAACATCCCAACTGCCATCATTGAAAAAAATGCGATGGCTCCAAATTTTATCATTTCAGCTAAATCAGTAGCATTGAAAAACCTTATAGCGAAGTAAATGGCACAAACAAACCAGGCGAGCTGTATAAATATTGTCAGTACATTCAACCATTTCATTTTTCCTGTAAACAACCCACCAACCATTTCTGGTAGGCTTTGCTCATCAAGCTTATGGTAAAACTCCGCTTCTTCTTCAGTTAATGCTTGCTCGATTAATCGATCGATCTCTTCTTTCTCTCGTTTCATAGTTCTATTGTTTTTTCCTTTAACATCTTTTTCAATTTTTCTCTGGCCTTAAAAAGCCTTGACTTTACGGTCCCTGTAGGAATATCCAGAATACGTCCAATGTTCAAAATATCCAGACTTTCCTGGTAAAACATATGGACCACCACGCGTTGCTCTTCAGGAAGCTCACCAATTGCAGTTCTCAGTAGTTGAAAGATTTCCTCTGCCGGACTTTCTTCCGTTTCCATAAACTCTTCCTGGACTGTCCTTCTTGTTTCTTCTCGTTTTCTATTCAACTGGTTCGCCCGGATCCAGTCTATTGACTTGGCGGTGGCAATTCTTAAGGACCACCACTCAAATGCCCCAGGATCTCTTAGTGACTTGATTTTTCGAATAATAGTAATCCAGGCCTCCTGGGCTATGTCTTTGGTCGCTGTAGCATTATGAGTTGTCAGATAAACTCTTCTAACTATCCGGGAGTCCCACCTTTTAACCAGAAGCTCAAGTGCTTTACGATCGCCTTGCTGGCAATTTATGACAAGCCATTCGTCTATGACGTGATCTGAATTCCTCATCCAACCTAAAAGTCGGAGAAAATCCCTAAAGGTTCATGCTATGTTTTGAAATTGTACTTATTCGTTCCTCAAAACCTCAGATGGGTTTGTTCTTGCTGCAGACCACGTCTGTGTAATAATTGTGGCAAGGCAGATAAATAAGAGAAAGCTAATGCTCTGTGCAATTTCCAAGAATGAAATATCAATCCGATAATAATACTGTTCCAGTATGATTGTATCGAACACATAATAGCAAATGGGGATACCTATGATAATCGCCCAGATGACTAGTTTCAGAAACCCTTTTGAGAGAAGGAAGACAAGTGTTTTTTCAGAGGCACCAAACGTTTTCCGAATCCCAATTTCTTTTAACCGGATCTCTGTTGAATAAATGGTCATCCCAAACAAACCAAGGCAGCTAATTGAAATGGCAAGAAAACCGATGAAACCAAACATTTTCATAATGTCGACCAAAATCTGATAATACTCCTCTATTTCAGCATCAAAAAAACGACCTTCCATCCTATTGATTTCATCAATGGTATCCCAGACAGTTTCAACCTTTTTGTAGGATCCCAGTACATCGTTAGAAACGATTTTGATGTTGGCGACCCGGAAAAAGCCAGTACTTCTAAAAATAAAACTGTCTATTTTTTCTTCCAGGTTCGCAAAGTGGAAATCCTTGATGACTCCCACAATCTCAACCAGATTCCCGCGAAAAGAAAAAGTTGTTCCAATTGCATCTAGTGGCTCTCCAAGGCCGAAATTTCGAAGAAATGTTTCATTGACCAGCATTGATTGTTCCTGGTTTGTGTTCTCATCTGGATAGAAGTTTCTTCCGGCAATAAGTTCAATTTGCATGTTCTCAAGGTAGGTGTGATCCACATTCATTGTCGCGACCCACACGGAATCCTGGTTTCTGGAATCTACCAATTGAATTCTTCCCCAGTTGCCTATACCTGGGATAAACGATGAAAAGGAAACATCAGAAACCTCCGGTAATTTCATCAATTCTGCTTTGATCAATTCCGGATCATTGTCCATCAAAGAGATGTTCAGAATGTTTTCTTTCTCGAATCCCATTTCATAGTTCAACAGGTAATTATGAAGCTTGCTTGTGATAGAAATGGCCAACACAAATATTATACTCAAGGTAAATTGAGTGACGATGAGTCCTTTCCTGAAATTGATCTTCGAAAGTGATTTAATGGCAGTTCCTGATCGAAGCGACTTAAGTGAACTGAGCCTGGCAAAAAAGATAGAAGGAGCCAGGCCAGCAATCAAACCTGTTATAATGGCAAAGCCAATGAATGACCCCACGAGTTGAAAGTTAAGATCAAGAGACAAAATTTGATTTGCTCTTGGGACTATGCTTATAAACTCTGGTTTCAAAACAATGAAAAGCAGAATCCCTAAACCGAGAGAAAGAAGCGAAAGAATAATAGCTTCAAGAGTGAATTGTAGAAAAATGGCTGAACTGCTGGCACCATTCAGTTTCCTAACACCAACTTCGCGGGCACGTCTAAGCGCCCTGGCCATTGAAAGATTTGTATAATTGAAAATAGCTGATAACAGAATGGCCGTCGCTATCACGGCAAAGATGATAACAGGAAGATGAATCATCTTCAGACCAATCGAATCACTGATGTTGGGTCCGGGAAGAATCTTTAATAGCCCCTGTAGCTCAAACGTGTAATGCATTTTTTCCGGTTCCTTGTAGTAGGTTGTAGTTGCATTTCTCAACCAGTTATTGACGCTCGCTTTTTCCAGGTTTCCTGGTATATATATGTAGTTGTAGAATCGATTTAGATCTTCCCACCCAATTTGTGAAGCAGGAATTTGACCTTGATTAATTCTTGCATGGACCGTGCTAATTGACCCGATAATTTCAAATTGAAGATGCGAATACCTGGGTGGATCTGCCACAACTCCAGTAATGGTGTAGGTACCAAAACCCTCTATAGCAATGGTCTTTCCTATGGGGTTTGTATCTTCAAAAACCTTGTTTACCAGGTTTTGTGCAACAACAATGGAAAACGGGTCTTTTAGTGCTTCGCCTGGATCTCCTTTTAAGAGATCAAAGTCGAGAAAATCAAAGAAATGCTCATCTGCATATATCCCACTGATTAGTAGTTTTTTTTCGTTGATTTTAGCCTCACCAATAAGTCTTCTTCCCAATCGGGTAATCTGAATTCCAGGTATTTGCGCGAGCATTTCATCACCCATCATCAGAGGTGAAGTAGCTTGAGTTTTATATTGTTGAGAATTATGATAGGGGGTAGATATGACCCGGTAAATTTCATCCTTGTGTGTATGAAAAGTGTCAAATTTTAAAAGGTCAGTGATCATTCCGATTACCAACAACCCGGCAGACATGGCAACAGAAAGGCTGAAAATGTTTATGAAAGAAAAGAGCTTATGTTTCTTCAGGTTGCGGAAGGCGAGCACCGAATAGCTTGCAATCAAAGCCACCTGGTAGGAGGGTCCAGACGTTTTTCTTTTCAAAATTGTCGGCCTGATCATTTTCAACACTTCGAATGTATATATCCGCCTTGCCTTTCGGAGGCCATATTTTTCCCGGTTGATCAGGAATTTCTCTTCAAGATCTCCTTCTAACTCTTCAAAAAGTGAGTCCTTGCAAAACCATTGGAAAATTCGATAAATGAATGATGGTATTTCGGGATGTTTCATCTCAAGCTAGCTTGGGGATTAGTTTCCACATGTCCTGCCGAAGGTCCTTCGCCTCCTTTAAGGTCTCAAGCCCCTTGTTGCTGACCTGGTAATATCTTTTTCTTCTTCCTCCCCGTTCGGCCGTAGGCTCTCCATACGATGAAGTAATGAACCCCTTCTCTTCCAGGCGAGTAAGAGCCGTCTGTAATGCACCTCTACTCGTCTTGCGTTTCATTCGACGATCTATCTCTTCCTGGATGGTAACACCATACGCGTTTTCTTCAAGGATCAGAATACTTAACATAACAATTTCCTGAAATTCTCCGAGGTGTGTTCCTTTCATATTCTTATATGTTACTTAAATGAAGACGTAATACAAAAACATATGTTACTTAAATGGATAAAAAATGTTTAAATTCTACTCTTCTCAAAAATTCAAGTCTCATTCAATTGAAGGTGACCTTCCTTTCCTGTATTTGACTTTACCTTCACCTAAATTTTCAATGACATGACAAATATTTTCGATACTTATCGACCCGATGGGTTTAGTACTGTTAATCCATACATTTTTGCGGATGATCCTGAGGGGTTGATTGATTTCTTGAAGAGGGCTTTTCAAGCCAAAGAAGTCAATAGATCCACTATGCCGAATGGAGAAATAGCCAATTGTATCGTTAAAGTTGGTGATTCTTGTTTCATGATCAGCCAGGCAAGAGATCAGTTCCTTGGTATGCGAACTTCATTTTACTTATTCGTTGATGATGTTGACGAGATCTATAACAGAGCCTTGGAGCAGGGAGCTAAAAGTGAATTGAAACCGATGGATATGTCTTATGAAGATCGTCAAGGTGGAATTGTCGATCCTGCCGGAAATTATTGGTGGATTTCCAGGCGCTTAAAGGAGGAACCATATTCGGACTAAGTCTAGTCCGTTTTTCGTACGCTTCATGAAAATTTTTCACGACGAAAAAGGATCTTAAGGGATACAATAATCGTATAGGCCTTACAAACCTGTTATCAATGCCCAAATTCATATTCCTGTATCTACTTTCATTTTCCATTTTTTCTGCAACAGGACAAAATGTCTCTGATCACGTAATTGGAAAAAAAGTTCTTATTCAATCTGAAGAATTGAAACAAGAGCGGGAGCTTCTCATATACCTTCCAGAATCCTACAACGAAACAGAAAAAAAATATCCTGTATTATACCTCCTCGATGGTCAGCGATGGTTCTTGCAAGCTGCTAGCTATCAGCGCCTTTTTGCCGAATATGAATACATGCCTGAATGTATAGTTGTAGGAATTAAGACAGACGATTCTCCTCGCTACGGATTTTTCGCTAATTCTGAGCGTCTTCTCAATTTCCTGGAACAGGAAGTTCTGTCGTATGTTGACGATAATTTCCGAACATCTAACGAGCGAATTCTTTTTGGTTGGCAGTTTGCTGGCGCATTTAACATAAATGTCCTGGCGAACAATCCACAACTATTTAATGCATATCTGGCTGCTAGTCCCATTCCCCTAAATCAGCAAGTTCATGAAAGGTTGCAATCATTGGCTACATCTACCTTCTTGTTCATTGGAACAAGTGAAAATGAAGACCAGGTAAATGCAGGAGTGGAAGGGTTAGTGGATTTCCTCGAAAAAGGACCTCCTCAATCTCTAAGGTGGGAACACAAATCACTTGAGATTGAGCCAATTTCTTCCTTCGGTCATAGAACTAGCCCTTTAGGGGTCCTTTATCACGGACTGCGGTCATATTACAATGATTACCCGCTTCTCGAGTTTGATCGATTGGAAGACTTCACCAATGCCGGAGGGGTTGACTATGTAAAAAAATACTATGAAGACCGAGGCGAGAAATATGGAATATCAAAAGATATCCCTCAAGAAGGAATGTTCTTTTTGGTCAGGATGGGATTGGATGCTAATCACTTTCCGACATTCCAACAATTCATGAGTGATTTTATTGAAAAAGATTTTCTTGAAAATGTGAACCTGGGGTGGGGTACACGCTATGCTGAATTTTATCTTTCCAACAATGATCCTGATGGTGCAGAAAGAGTGTATGAGATTCTAACGCGAAGGTTTCCGGAAAGTGCAAGACCAGTAAATGGTCTGGGCGATGTTCATGCAAATAGAGGGGATAAAAGAAAAGCAGAAAGGTATTACAAGAATGCCATTGAACTTGGAGAGAGAAATTCAGATCGAAGACTTCAATCGTACAAAAAAGATCTGGAAGAATTACAAGCTGAAAATTCAGAAAAAAATTAGTGGAAGCATCTTCTTTTACTCTTCAAGTATTTTAGGTCACAAAAGAAACTGATAACTTACTACTGACAACTAATCTCTGACCGATGAAATCCCAATACATAAAGCTCTTGAAAAAACAGATCAGCAAATTAGAAGATGATCATTTCGACCTGGAAGCATGGAAAAGTAGTGCAATTGCGATGTTGTCACGGGTCTTCGGAAAAGATGACGCCAGGGTCGAGCAAATCGATCAGCTTAAAATTGACTATAGCAGCTGGGCTTTAAGGGATTCCAGCTCCAGCTACAAGCCAGAAGAAACAGCCAAGTTGAAAGGAAAAGAAATACTAAACACCGCCATTGAAGAAATAGAAATCTTCGGTGCCCCAGAAAATCACTCTTCAGATGTATTGGGAAAGGAATTTGCTAAAGAAATTCAAAGCATGAGTGAGACTGAAAGAAAGAAACATTTTGATGGGATGAAAAAAGATAAGTTGGTGGAGTTGCTGATGAAGTTGACCGGTTAAAATGTATGTCCTCATATAATTTCAAAACTGAATATTTTGGATTAAAAGATGATCATTTGTTTCTTTTGAGAAGTGGATTTCCAATTCAGAAAATACCGTTCAACCAAATTTCCAGAATATTTATATCCAGGGGAGTAGTCACCAAATTTCCGATCAGATCCTTTCTTTTTGGCTTAATACTTCTTATCGTCTCACTACTTATATTCCTTCCGTTTCCTGAATTTTTGTTTGAACACGCGTCCGAGGGTTTTATCGACGATCCGGATATGCCAGGTAGTGATTCCCATTATTTTGCAAAAGGATTTGGAGCCTGGATAATTATGATTGGTTTTCTTGCTGCGATTGGAATTGTAGCAATATCACATTCACTTAAAAAAACACTGGTAATGAAAGTCCATCACAAAGATGGTTTTGAAGTATTTTCACTAAGTGATTTTGTGAAGAATAATGAAATCTTAGAATTAATTGACTTCATGGAAGAATCATTCCCAAATCGCTTCTCCAACAAAAGTAGGTACGAAAAATCTCTTAATGTTTGAAGTGTCTTACGCCAGTAAACACCATTGCGAGCTTATGTTCGTTGCAATAATCAACCGATAGCTGATCCTTGACCGAACCTCCCGGCTGAACAATTGCTGTTATGCCTGCTTTGCCAGCTATTTCAACACAATCCGGAAATGGGAAGAACGCGTCAGATGCCATAACAGCTCCATGCAAATCCAGCCCAAAATTGCCTGCTTTTTCAATCGCCTGTTTCAAGGCGTCTACCCTGGACGTTTGGCCAACACCGCTTGCCAGCATTTGTTTGTCCTTCGCAAGTACGATGGTATTTGATTTGGATTGCTTGCAGACCTTCGCTGCAAAAACAAGGTCCTCTACTTCCTCTTTGGTAGGAACCTTCTTCGTCTTTATTTCTAAATCTGAATCATTCTCAGATTTTAAGTCATAATCCTGAACAATCGTTCCTCCAAGTAAACTTTTGTACTGGGTGTTCTCCTTCCATCCTTTCTTTTGAATTAACAAAATTCTATTCTTCTTCTGCTTTAAAATTTCAAGGCTGGAATCAGAAAAAGAGGGTGCAATTAGAATCTCGAAGAAGAGGTCATTCATTTCTTCCGCTGCTTCTGCGTCTACCTCCCGGTTAGTGACAAGAATCCCGCCAAAGGCAGAAACAGAATCCGCTGCAAAAGCCCTGTGATAAGCCTCCGAAACAGAATTTCCAACAGCAACACCACATGCATTGTTGTGTTTTAATATTGCAAATGCGGTATCGTCAAATTCAGCAATCAGCTGAACAGCTGCCTCTATGTCTACTAGGTTGTTATAGGAAATTTCCTTGCCATGAATTTGATCGAAATAGACCGACAGATCTCCGTAGTAGTATCCATTTTGGTGCGGATTCTCTCCATACCTCAACGTTCGAGCCGGAGAAGAACTCAATTTGAACACATCCATGGATTGATCTGCATTTACATAATTGAAAATGGCTGAATCATAGTGACTGGATGTTTCAAATGCCCGCGCTGCAAATAGCTTACGATCCACTAAAGTTGTTTCTCCATTTTTCTCATCCAAAATGGCTTGCAAGTCACTATAATAAGTACGTGAACTTACAATTGTCACATCGTTGAAGTTCTTGGCCGCACCTCGAATCAGTGCTATTCCACCAATATCAATTTTTTCTACTATTTCTGAGTCAGATGCCCCCGATGCTACGGTCTCTTCAAAAGGATACAAGTCAACTATTACAAGGTCAATTGGTGGAATATCATATTGGGAAGCTTCTTCCAGATCTGACTCATTGTCTCTTCGATAAAGAATACCTCCAAAAATCTTTGGATGTAAAGTTTTAACTCTACCACCAAAAACTGACGGATAATCTGTGATTGTTTCAACTGCAATGACATCTATCCCAAGGTCCTTGATGAATTTTTCCGTTCCGCCTGTCGAGTAGATTTTAACTCCTAATTCGTTAAGCCGACGAACAATAGGTTCGAGGTTGTCTTTGTGATAAACTGAGATTAATGCAGACTGGATCTTTCGTATCGACATGAGTGGTTTATTGAAGGCGCAAATGTAATCGTGTCTAGTCTAAAATGTATTCCTCAATAACCTTTGGAAAAAACTCATATTCTAACGCATGGATTTTCTTTGCTAAGGTATCCGGTGTATCGTTTTTACCAACTTCACATTTTGTCTGAAATAAAACCTTTCCTTTATCGTATTCCTGATTAACCAGATGAATTGTAATTCCTGATTCTTTTTCTTTTGCCTCAATTACTGCCTCATGTACCCGACTTCCATACATCCCTTTTCCTCCATACTTTGGTAACAATGCAGGATGAATGTTAATGATCCTCTCCGGAAATGCCTCAACAAGATATCCAGGAACCAGCCACAGAAACCCCGCGAGAATTATAAAATCCGTTTTTTCAAGTCGTTCAAGAAAGCGCTCAGACATAAATTCTTCCTTATTGAAAGAAGATGAAGGTATTCCCAAATTTTCAGCTCGTTGCAACACGAATGCGCTCGGATTATTGGAAAGAACTTCATGGACTTGAACTCGTTCGTGATCCTCAAAATAGTTGGCTATGTTTTCGGCATTGGTTCCACTACCGGAAGCGAATATGGCTATGTTGATTTTCGGTTCCACTTTGCAAGGCTAATAGCTAATGATCAAAGACCAATGGCAATCTCAAAATGCATCTTCAAAAATTTCCAATTCTCCTTTAGAATCCACTCCTACAATATCAAATCGAATATCCCTCTTCCAGTCAATTCCAAAAATGTACTCCTCTGCCGCTTCCTTTATTCTGACCTGTTGGTTATCACTGACAAAAGTTTCAGCCTCACCATAATCAATTCGGCTTCTTGTTTTTACTTCGACAAAAACCAATAATTTCTCATCAAACAATGCGATGAAATCAATCTCAGCTCTTTTGTGGCGATAATTACTCTCTAAAATTTCAGCACCTATTTTGATATAGTGATTTTTCGCAAGCTCTTCACCCTTAATCCCTTTAGTTTTGCGGTCCATAGCTTAGCAAATGTCAGAATTATATCCGTTAAAATTCAAATCCATTTTCAAAGAAAAGATCTGGGGAGGTCAAAAAATAAGGACCATCTTAAGAAAAGATTTTGGGAACCTGGAAAACTGTGGGGAAACCTGGGAGCTATCGGGCGTCGAAGGAAATATTTCTGTAGTGTCAAATGGAGCGTTTGAAGGATCCTCGATCAAGGACCTGATCAAGCACTTCCAGTCAGACTTGCTTGGTAAAGAAATTTTTGAAAAGTTCGGCGATGAATTCCCATTGCTGATCAAGTTCATCGATGCTGCTGAGGATCTTTCAATTCAGGTTCACCCTGATGATGAATTGGCCATGAAGAGGCATAATTCTCGAGGAAAAAGTGAGTTGTGGTACATACTTCAGGCCGACAAAGGAGCTTCTCTGATTTCCGGGTTCAACAGAAAAATAAATAAGGAAAAATTCCAGGAACATTTCGAAAGTGGCAAATTAGTTGAGCTTCTAAATTCAGAAAAGGTAGAAAAAAGTGATGTTTTCTATTTGCCTGCCGGAAGAATACATACAATAGGTAAGGGTATAATGTTGGCCGAAATTCAACCCACCACGGATATCACCTATCGCATCTACGATTTTGAGCGAATTGACAAAGATGGAAACAAACGTGAACTACATGTACACGAGGCTTTGGACGCAATCGATTTTAGTTTTTATGAGAATTATAAGACACAATTCGAAGAAATAAGAAACCAGGCCAACCCAATCATTACCACACCTTTTTTCACTACAAACAAACTTGTACTTGATAAAAAAATTGAAATAGATCGATCCACATTGGATTGTTTCAAGATTTACATTGGTGTTGGAGGATCTGCCACCATTGCTGGTGAAGCCTTGGCTTTTGGAGACGTGATGCTTATACCGGCAATGGTGGCAGATCCTCCAACACCAATGTAAATCTTGAAACAATCCAATGTGGATCGATCTATTTCAATTTTTTTATC
>JANQEC010000030.1 GCA_028278585.1 Cyclobacteriaceae bacterium
TGAGAGCCAGCAAAAAGAGCACCCTAATGTGAAAGGTGTTAAAATAGAAAGCCAACCTGTGCATTTAGCTTCAAAACTATCTAAAGTAAGAAGCAATGACATGGTTAAGTCTCGAAAAAGATCATTGTTATTCCATCCTTAGATTGTCAGCCGGGTTTTCACGAGCAATTTTTGATGTCTGCCAGAAAATTGCCAGAAATCCGATTAAGAAGAGAAAAGAAATGCTCAGAAGAACCTCAATCCATCCAAGACCTTCTCCATATTCCAAGAGCATATTGAGAAAGAGCATGTCATAGAAGAATATAGAAAACGGTATAGCTATTAGCGCTGCGATCAAAATAAGACTTACAAAGTCTTTTGTCAGCGTGTAATACAAAGTTTTGATGGAGGCACCCATGATCTTGCGGATAGCAATTTCCTTGGTCCGATTCTCAGTAGTGTAAGAAACCATCGCAAGTAAGCCAAGACAAGAGATTGTGATTGCCATGGTACTGAGAAAACCAAAGATCTGAATTTGATTAATCAGAAATCCGTATGCGTCTTCAATTTCATCATTTAGGAAGGTTGCTTTAAAAGATGCGCGTTGATCAATATTGGTCCAGATGGCATCCAGATCATCAATTGTTCTTTTGATGTCCCCCGAATTTATTGTTAGTAGTGCATAATTACTTTCTTCCAGAGAGTAGCGAAAGATTAATGGATTAATGAGTTCATTCAACGGTTCGAAGTTGAAATCTTTCAGAATTCCAACGATACGACATTTCGTTCCATTACCAAGTGAAAAAATCAAAGAGTCTTCTTTTCCTTCAAAGACTGACATGGATTTCAGAAACTGTTCATTGACCAGGACAGCCTCTTCATTTTTCGTTGTTTGAAAAGAATTTCCGCTTTCACCCCATACCAACTCCATATTCAGATTTTCTACAAAATTGTCACCCACGAACACTTGGTTAATGAGAATTGTATCGTTAGCATTTGGTGTTACACGCACTACAAATGGTAGCTGGAGCCCAGGAAGGTTGGAGGAGGCAGTTATTGCTTTAACATCCGGATGAGCGCTGAATTCATTTATAACCACTTGTTTGTCAACATTTTGAAAGGGTACTGCAAGAACATTATCAGTAGCAAACCCGTGATTATAGTTGAAGACATAGATGTATTGCTTAGCTATTGCACCTACTCCTATGATGAAGACGAGAGATAAGAAAAACTGAAAAACAAACAAACCTTTCTTCATTCCCGAGACACTTCCGGACCTGTTTTGTATTTCACCCTTGAGTGTGTGAATAGGATTAAGTCTTGAGAAGTATAATGCCGGGAAAATACCTGAGACAATTCCGATAAAAAGTGTAAATACAATAAAAACCGAAATAAGTGTAGCATTAAATGAGATGTTAAGTGATTCCGCTCCCATGATCATATCAAGAAATCCTTCTTTTATGGTCAGGAAGATTAATACTGAGCCAATAAGCGCCAGGAAGGTAAGGATCACAGTTTCAATAATGAATTGTGCTCTAATCTGACTCTTTTCTGCTCCAACCACTTTCCTCACCCCAATTTCCTTTGCACGTTTTAATGCACGTGCAATTGAAAGATTTGTGTAATTGAATATTGCCGGGAGTAGGACAAGTAGTCCAATGAGCATGAAAAGGATCATCGTAGGTAGATCCCAACCAAGACCGAGCCCATCACTAATGATCCATGATGGTATAATACTATCTAGTCTGTTAGAACCAAGAGTGATGTTTTTTTCAGGATTGAAATCTGAAGCAGTTTTTGCTACCTGTATCAATGCATCGTCAAGGGTTTCTTGATTTGTCTCAGGTTTAAGTAATAAATAGACATAATTGTTGCTATAATTTACCCAGTCGTTTTCAGGCCTTAACATCGGGTTTAGTTGCTCATATGTTTGGTAGGATGTGAGCATGTCAAAGTAAAAGTGAGTCTCCACCAGATCATCAACCACACCAGTTACGTTGAATGAGCCAAGGTCGGTTTCAAGGACCTGCCCAATTGGATTTTCATTCTTGTAAAGTGTCTCAGCAACTGATTTGGTTATAACCACGCTAAATGGCTCTGCTAATAATGTTGCTGAATTCCCGTGGATAAGTGGAAGACTAAATACCTGAAAGAAGGTAGGATCGGTGTAGTAGCCAGCGAAATTGAAAATGTTACTCTGGTGTTCGATTTCCGGCCTGAATCCTTCTCTTATCTTCACCACTTCCTCAATAAAGGGATATTTTTCTGACATGTGTGCACCCATTGCATTGAACGTCGAAGCGTATAGATCACCTTCGCCCTGTTCTTCAATGAAGGTATTTACCTGGAAAATCCGCTCTTTTTTCTGATGGAATTCATCAAACCTGAAAACTGAAACAGAAATAGAGAGTGCCAGTATGCAGATAGACATTCCAAGTGCCAGACCAGCGATGTTGATAGTGGTAAAAAGTTTATGCTTTGAGAAATTTCTCAGTGCGATTTTGAAATAGTTCTTGAACATTGAAATTGAGTTTTTGGAATAGTAATTTGAATAAGAAGCGGACCTTTTTCGCTTTCTAAGTGCATATGAAAAGGAGAGGGATAGTACTTGTTTTATGTAAATGAATTGTGCATTCAGTTTGCCTTTGTTTGAAACATTGAGTTGAAAATATTCATCAATGTCTCCAATGAGATCTTCGGCATCTGCGCGTTTCGACCACCATTTGAAAATGTTTTGAACGAGGCGTGGTGGACTTAATTTTCTTCCTCCCCTCATTTGATAGATAGTTTAACCTTGGTATTGGCCCAGAGTTGATCCCTGAGCGATTTCATTTCATTTAAACCTATGATGGCACTGTTTGTAAGTTCGAAGTATCGTTTTCTCCGGCCACCTCTTTCTTTCGTTGGTTCACCCTGGTAAGAAGTAATGAATCCTTTTTCCTCCAATCGGGTGAGGGTAGAGTGCATCGCACCAATGCTTAAGTTTCGTTTGGCTCGCTCATTGATGTCACGTAAGATT
>JANQEC010000085.1 GCA_028278585.1 Cyclobacteriaceae bacterium
TCGATTGAGCAAAATGCAGTAAACGCAAAAGAAACCGAGCACATTGGAAAGAAGGCTGCTACGGATATAACCGAAGGAAATGAAGCTGTATCCCATACAGTAACAAGTATGCGAACCATTGTAGAAAAAATTAAGATAATCGGTGACATTGTAAGACAAACAAATATTCTGGCATTGAATGCAGCCGTAGAAGCAGCCAGGGCAGGTGAACATGGAAAAGGATTTGCCGTTGTTGCCTCTGAGGTTAGATCCCTTGCCGAAAGAAGTCAACAGGCAGCAGCAGAAATTGATGATCTATCTCAATCAAGCGTCACCATCGCTGAAAATTCAGGTGAAGTACTTTCACAGATTGTTCCTGATATCCTTAAAACTTCTGAGTTGGTTCAGGACATTGTTCGGACATCAAGTGAACAAAACGAATCATCTCAGCAAGTAAATAATTCCATCCAGGAGCTTAATGAGATTGTTCAGCGCAATGCAGCAAATGCGGAAGAGATGGCAAGCAGTAGTGAAGAATTAACTGCTCAGGCAGAAAGCCTGAAAGATCTTATTTCGTTTTTCTCATTTGATGAAGTTCTCTCTAAAAACAAGCATTCTACTAAATAATTAAGAAGCTCTTAAGCAAGCATTTTGTTCTCCATTTCATCCTCAAGATTCACATAATTGAGTTTCTCCATTTTATCAACTTCTAAAGAGTAGAAATCAAACTCTTCAACAACTTTACCAACCAATCGATAAATGGCCCTTCCCCGAAATGGATATCTGGCAGCAGAAGGTGGAAAATGTACGGTATCAATGAATTGCCCCTCACGGTCAATAAAAGTTCCGAAATTCATCTTTTGTCCTTTTGAAGTTCCTGTGTTTTTTATTGCTACCAGGTAACCATACATCGTCACTGTCTGGTTCAAATAATCAGCTAATTGCCGGTTCAATATTCCTTCGGTATATGTCCTATCGAGCAACTCAAATGGATTACAGAGAGGGAAGCCTAGCAAATCCATCTCATCAAATGCATCTTCCCTAAGATCATGATACAATGGTGGTAGTGCCCATTGTTTCATCGGAACTTCAAACAAGCTGTTCTTCCTGATCTTAGGAACCCCGGCACCCAAAATAAAATGGACTTGCCACAGCAATTCCTTTTTGGATAAGCCAATGAACCGCAAAGCTCCCACCCTAACCAGTATTTTTATTTGTTCCAGAGAAATCTTCACCCGATTGATAAAATCATCCAGATCCAGAAATTGTCCCGAATGTGTACGCTCGGTCAAAATCGACTCAATGGTTCGCGTGTCAAGCTCCTTCACCATCCCAAATCCAAGGTAAATGGTACGCCCGAAAATAACAGACAATACTTCGCTATTGTTGACACATGGAGCTTCTATTGTAGCGCCCCGCATTCGGGCTTCATGCACGTAAAGTTCAGGCCGGTAAAAACCACCACCGTTATTGATCACTGCAACCATATACTCCAGTGGATAATATGTTTTCAGAAACAGCGCCTGATAGCTTTCCACTGCATAAGAAGCCGAATGACCCTTTGCAAATGCGTAGCCTGCAAAACTCTCGATCTGTCTCCAGATATCGGCAGACAGTTTATCGGGATAACCTACATCCTTACAGTTTGAAAAAAATTTATCCCTCACTTTCATAAACTCATCACGGGAGCGATACTTTCCAGACATCCCCCTACGCAACACGTCTGCTTCTCCAAGGGTAAGTTTTGCAAAATAGTGAGCTACTTTGATCACATCTTCCTGGTAGACCATAACGCCGTACGTATCAGGCATAATATCAAGGAGGACAGGGTGTGCGTCTTTTTGACGATCAGGAAACCGGTAACGCAAAATGTACTCACGCATCATTCCTGATTTTGCCACCCCCGGTCTGATAATAGAACTGGCTGCCACCAACCCCATGTATTCGTCAACCTGTAGTTTTTTCATTAACATACGCATGGCAGGAGATTCAATGTAAAAACATCCGATTGCGTCTGCGTTTCTCAACCGGTCAGCTACCAAAGGATCAGATTTGAATCGCTTGAAATCATGAATATCAATGGGAGGATCATCTGGACAATTATTGGCTATTACTTCCAACGAATCTTTGATTTTACCCAGCCCCCGCTGACTCAAAATATCAAACTTAAACAGGCCTACATCTTCTGCCACAATCATATCAAAGTGCGTGACAGGATAGCCTTTCGGAGGGAGAGAAGTTGCAGTGAAATAATGAATAGGCCGGTCTGATATCAGAATTCCTCCTGCATGAATACTTAGATGACTTGGAAAATCCTTGATACGTTCACTGTAGCGTAGAATGAGCTGACCAATATGATCCAATTGTTCAATTGGTGTTTGACTGATCCTTTCAATTTCATGAGCAGGCAAACCAAACACCTTCCCCAGCTCCCTGATGGTAGATCTGTATTGGAAGGTGTTGTAGGTGGCTAACAGAGCAACTTTCTGACCTTGGTCAGATTGTCCGAATCGTTCAAAAATGTATCGGGTTATATCATCTCGATCTTTCCAGGAAAAATCAATATCAAAGTCAGGAGGATTTTGTCGGAAGAGGTTGATAAACCGCTCGAAGTACAAGTCAAGTTCAATGGGGTCTACATCTGTAATCCTTAGTAAATAAGCAACTACACTGTTCGCTCCACTTCCCCGACCTACATAGTAATAGCCTTGTTCTCGCGCATACTTGAGAATGTCCCAGTTGACCAGGAAATAGGATACAAATCCTTTAGATTTTATAGTATCTAACTCCTTGTCCAATCGATCCATAATCTCCTGACCAGGGTCATCACCGTACCGATAAGGCAATCCTTCATAGCACAGCTTGGTGATCAATTCAATATCCTTTGCTTCAGACTGAGTGTAGGTTTTGAGATTTTGATGGTGTTCAGGATCATTAAAGTCAAAGTGGATTTTACAGTTTTCAAGCAGCTTTTTTGTGTTTACGATAATTTCAGGATAGTCCTTATAGTGTTCGAACAATTCACCTATGGAATACATTACGTCAGTATGTTTCCCTTCTTCGTTTTTCGGAAGTTTACTGAGCAACGTGTTTTTATCGATGGCACGAAGCAAACGGTGCATATTAAAATCAATTTTTGTCTCTTTCAAAGAGACTGTTTGGAGTATGACCAGCTTTTCCGTTTTTTCCCTCCAGGGTGTCAGCGCAAGATTGATGATATCCTGGGGTCTGATGCCCAGAAACTCATTCTCAGCAAGCTCTTTGGTAAGAGAAAAATGAAAAGGATAGACAACATACGAGTGCTCGAAGGCAGGAGCATGATCAGGAAATTCCTTTTCGTCATGAAGGTGTTCAGAGAGATATTCATTCAATTCTTGAAATCCTTCGTTGTTTTGGGCAATTCCAATAAACTTCTGTTCAGTTCCATTTCTGAAATCAATACCGAGAACGGGCCATACATCATATTTGGGAGCAAGTCGTACAAAGTTGAGGCAGCCAGCAGTCGAGTTAATGTCCGTGAGTGCCAATTCACCTACTCCATTTTGCTGAGCAAACCCAAGCAGCTCCTCAATAGAAAGCGTCCCGTATTTAAAACTGTAATATGTGTGTGCGTTTAGATACATCTATTTCAATGAATGGATGATTGAATTTTGAATTGGTGTAATGTCTCAATCCAACAATCTAAAATCCAACAATCGTCAATCTTGCTCATGCCACCTTCGAAACCCGCATGTCACCCCTGAATGGATTGAATGTTCGTACCGCATCAATACCTAATCCTTTCGCACGTACAATCATTTTATCTCCATGCTTCTGTCGGATGGTATCCATCGCTTGATAGAGGTTTATGATCTCGCCGGTATCTTCAAAAAGGTTGATCTGGTAATTCCCATGAACCAAATGACTAAACCGCACTCCCACCAATCGCACCAGAAGTCGCTTATCAAAAAGTCGGTCAAATAGTTCTGAAACTCTAGGGATCAAAATATGATCAGCAGAAGTGTATGGAATTCTCATTTGCTGCGTATAGGTATTAAAATCAGAATACCTGATCTTTATCGCAACACAAGCAGTCAGTTGTTGGTCTGCCCGGAGCTGAAAAGCCAAATGCTCAGACATCGCCAAAATAATTTGCTTCAGCTTGACCACATCAGTCGTATCCTTGTCGAAGGTGCGTTCAGTAGAGATTGACTTTTTTTCAGAATAAGGCACGACAGGAGATTCATCAATTCCATTTGCCTTTTCCCACATCACCACTCCATTTTTTCCAAAAATCTGACGCAACATATCCCTTGGCATTTCCTGCAGCGTCTTTACTTTTCGTACACCCAACCCTACTAGGGTTTGATGTGTTTTTTCTCCGATCATCGGAATTTTTTTTACTGAAAGCGGAGCTAAAAACGGACGCTCCTTTCCTGTTTCAATCCAGAGTTTATTGTTTGGTTTTGCTTCTCCTGTTGCTACCTTAGAAACGGTCTTGTTTTTGGATAGACCAAAAGAAATAGGCAAGCCAGTCTCATTAATGATTTTCTTTCTTAACTCGGTAGCTAACCTGTAACATCCGAAAAAACGATCCATCCCGGTAAGGTCCGCATAAAACTCATCAATAGAAGTTTTTTCAAAAACCGGTACCTCTTCTTTGATTATTCCAGAGACGACCTCTGAAAACTTGGAGTAATCCACATGGCTTCCTTTGATCAAAACGGCTTCAGGACAGAGCTGCAAAGCCAATTTCATAGGCATAGCGGAATGGATTCCGAATTTGCGTGCCTCATAGCTACAAGCAGCAACCACTCCCCTGTCACTCGTACCACCAATAAGAATCGGTTTTCCATTCAGACGGCTATCCCTTAAACGTTCAACGGACACGAAAAAAGTATCCAAATCCATATGGACAATAGAAGGTGACTGCATAAAGTAAAAATACAATACTATTTTTAGTAATACTAAAAATATTAGTAATTAATTTTAAACACCCTCACCTATTTTTATTCGCCTTAAAAAGCATTAAAATTGAACAAGATTTAATGAACTCAACCAGATGAAATCTACCAACACAATACTCACCTTATTATTTGCGGTTTTTCTCTTTGGCTGTACTACCATTCCTAACAAAGAAGAAGGAAAATCAGCAGAGGAATTAGCGGAAGAACAAACCATTCACGACATTGATCAATTATTGGGAGATTTGCCACCTCCATCGCTAGTCCCATTCACGCTTAAATCCATTGGGGCAGATTTCGACAGGCAGCATATCAACAGCATTGAGGAGGTAGGGAAATACGAAGGCAACCGTGATAAATTGGCGTTGAACATGGGGGTATACGCTTCCGATATCAGTTACCTCGCAGCGTACGGACACGAAGAAGACTGTATTGAATATCTAAAAGTTTCGCATTCAATAGCTGAAAGCCTTGGAGATTCCGCTATTTATGATCAAAAACAACTTGACGAGTTCAAGGGACATATAAAAGATCAAAATGAAGAAGAAATTTCCAATCTCCTTGGTAAGCTATTTTTAAGTATCAGTGTCCAGATGGAAGAGGACCACCATTTGACGATGGCAGGATTAGCCCTTACCGGTAGTTTCGTGGAGGGACTCTATCAGGCACTTCTTACCATTGAGACTTTTCCTGATACTGAAGAAAACAAAAAACTTCTTGAACCACTGGTTAAAATAGTAATTGAAGAAGAACAGGCTTTACAAGATATCATTACCGTATTGAAAGATCTCCCGTTTGACGAAACAATTGCTGAAATGATCATTGAGTTGTCTATCCTCGACAAAATTTACAAAGGCGATATGAAGGAGATTGATGAAAAAATGAAGAACGATCCAAACTTTATCCTGACCAAAGACGCTGTAAGAGATATTACGATAGAACTTAAAAGAATCAGACGAAACATCATCGAATAAAGATTTTTCACCTAACCTAACCGGAGCATTGGATGAGAATTCAATGCTTTTTTTATACCAATCTGCATGTAGATTTGGTATAAACTTTTGTCCCATGAAAGCCATTTTATGATTGCTTTTTCTTCACAAAAAGAAAAAATGAAATGAAAACACTTCTTCCGGTAATCATATCGATCGTTGTTGGCTGTCAAGCTCCCACTTTTGAAAAAGTGTCAAGTTCAAATATTGAACAATCCCGACTTGAATTTGCCAAGAGGCTAACCGAAAAGATAATGATTGCTATGAGTAATGGTAATTATTACAAATTGACCTCAAGAGAAGCATCTTCAAAGATGATTGGAGTTTTTACGGAAAAATTGCAGAAACAATCATATAAACAGATTAGAGGAATGTTTGGTGCATACAAGGGGCACAAGTTTCATGAATTATGGAAACCAGAAGATGGATCACCTGGTGAAATTTATCGGTTTAGAGGTCAGTTCAAATCAGGTGTTGAAATGGAAATACGTACTGTCCTGGATGGAAATGGGAAGCTCGCAGGGTTTTTCATAAGACCGTGGAGGGATGAAATCTAGAAGAGAACTTTGGAATCCTAACTAGACTGATCTTCCGTACTCACTCTGTCTCAAAAACCACCGTAATTCGGATAAAGTCATTGGATTCATCACCTTCTTGAATCTCATGTACACGAATCAACCCTCTTTTGCTTCCATCTTCTTTTGAAGCATCTGTCTCGAAAGCAATAATATCATCAACGGAAAGACCGGTGCTTCTCTCTGCTCTTTCGCCCACGGTCCCATTCTCAAACGCATTGTAAATTTCGGCAAAACCAGCTCCATCAAACGCTGCTGGAGTTAAGGTTGTTTTTCGAAATACTGTCTTATTTCTGGTCGTCCAGGAATCCATTCCATCAAGATTAACGATCGGATAATCAAAGATGGATGCAATGGTTCCACCATCTGTTGTGCTATAATAGTATCCAAAGTCTATATCACCCGAAATATCATTCGTTTCAGCATTCACTTGTGTTACTGACCAGCTTGGTTGTTCGTTTGTTGTACTGAAAAATGTGGTTGAGGTACTGCTTCCTCCTACATTTGACTGAGGTGGGGTAAGATTGAACTCCGGGGCAATCAAAATCGAAGGTGGATTCACTCCTACTCTAAAAAATGCTATGTCTGTTTGATCTCGCTGGTCAGTCACGACAAACTCGATATCTATAACAGAGGCTGCTGCCAATTCCCTGGTGGTTTCCTCGAAAGTATATGGGAATGTCAGCCCTGTTTGATCCGGGATTTGTTGTTTCCTTTCTTGAGCATTTAAATCGTCTCTTACTTCATCCACTATAGTAGTTATTGTCAACAACTTAAAACCTGCTGGGGCTGTAATGTCCACAGATGTACTTATTACACCTCCTATATCTGCATTTCCAAAATTGGGATTCAAGAGAATTGTTGGTGAACTCGTATCCTCATTACTGCATGCTAAAGCAACAAGAACAATAAAAACAGCCGGTAACGCAATTTTACGGAACATGATGAGATTTTAATTTTTAATGAAGATTACGTTCCACAGTCCTTGCAACACTGCTTCTTTTAAGGATTCCGCTCCGGTTGGGTTGAAACTGTCGTATCCGCCACCTGAATTGGGATATCGGTTCATAGGAGCAGTAATTGCTATACTTCGGTAAACAGTTTCCCCTTTATGATCAATGTAATATACGTTATCAAACATGTTATTTGGTTGAGCAACAGATA
>JANQEC010000179.1 GCA_028278585.1 Cyclobacteriaceae bacterium
TAGAGCTCGATACCTGCCCAAAGGCAATAAGTGTCTGGCTGGCAAGGGTAAAGAATTAACATCGACTAGGTTTCTTTCATCCGTAAATACAATCCCATCTGGTGATCTGAAAGCGATACCCTTTACATCACTCCAGTTTTTGCTGCTATTGTAACATTTTACGATTTCAACAATAGTCTCCTCTCCTTCACCTCTTACGACTAAATCTATTTGTTTATAACTATTGAGACTCTCTTCCGCACAAAACGATACGTGTGGTCCGCCCATGACTGTTAGTATGTCGTTGTTAAAATCTTTTATGATCTTAAGTGTTTCAACAGCATTTAAAAAGGTCATTGTCACAGAAGTTATTCCGACAATATCCGGTCTAAACTCCCTGAGTTTACCTAAGATAGTAGTTTGTGTATTAGGAAAGACGGAAAGATCGAGAATGTTTACTTCAACTCCAGCTTCTTCCAGCACGGCGGCAAGAAATGATATTCCAAGAGGAGGAGTCGGTCCTTCTGTAATCGGGCAGAAAGGATTCACAAGCAAAAAACGCATAACACTACTGTATATTTATGGAAACCGTTGAAATGATTGGCTCGAACAAACTAAAGCAATCATAAAATTTGAACGATACGAAAAGGCGGGTAAATACCTGCCAGACAAAGGAAAAATAAGTTTGGCAGTGTCTTGGAAAGGTGTCAATTGACCGATGAGTCGGATTTATTATTATTCTTGGAAGTAATCGGAATTGATCTGACGATATTTCAGCTAATTATAGTTTTGAAAACTCGATTTTTTTAAATGATTTTTGTTCTTTTTTGTTTTCTTCTTTAACAGTGTCGTATCTGTTTTTGATCTGTACAGCAAGATTGCCGTATGTTTCGCCTATCTCCGCTGCCAAAATGGGGATTCTATTCAATTGTACAATCGCACTATGTTTGATCTGATTTGAAATTGGTATGACAGAGTTCGACTGAAAGGAATCCAAAAGATCTTTCGAAGATAAATCCAAAGACCCTAAAACCCCACGTATTTCATATTCAGATTCATTCATTAGCAATTCGGTTAGATGCGTCTTAATTGTTCCTTCTTTTGATGCCGTTCCGGTAGATGCAAGTAATCCTTTTGCACCCCGTTTTTCAATGATTCTGTCGAGTTGGTATCGGGACAAGCAAATGTCCCAATTTGAATTGAATCCTCGCTGTTTCATGGACACGGTGATTACAACGCATGATTCACTATCGTCCATAATTTTGGCTTTAATCTTGTTTGAAACCAGTTTTCTCAGCGAACATTCAACCGGATGAATTTTTGTCCAACTGTCTTGGAACATGGAAAGGAGCTCTTCTACCGAATCTTTAATTTTGGCGCCATTTGACTTGTCGATTGAAAACCCGTCGTGCAGGGCAACTCTGCCCGTTTTAAAAAGTGAGTCTTTATTGAGCAGTAAGTTAATGAATCTATTGTCGAATTTGATAAACGCGTCTCTCATCAGGGGAGTGATGCCAAAAACAAAAAATGGTAGTGGTCTCCTATGGGAGTTGAGATAATTGATGAATTTTATATCAGTTTTTATCTTGTATTCAAATTCAAGCGTGAGTTTGAATTCATCGTAAAAATAGGTCTCAAGCTTTTTGATAAACTGTTTAAAAACCACTTCAAGTGCAGAATAGTAACCGTAAGTTACTTTTTCTCCGTTTGTTATATCATAGGGTTTTACGTTTAGTTCAGCAGACATTTTGCAGCTATATTTGACGTGAATGTTTTTTAAAAGTTTAAACCGGTAATTCTTACACCCAGTTGATCTTCATTGATTTGAACTACTTCGCCTTTTGCTATTGATTTTTCTCCCAGAATGATATCTACCGGGTCGCCAATTCTTTTATCCAGCTCAATCACAGATCCATATGAAAGATCGGTAATCTCTTGTCCCTTTAAACTTGCTTTGCCGATTTCCACGGTGAGCTGGTGTTTGAGGTTCAGGAGAAGATCTTGCCCTACGAGCTGAGGTTGGGTTGCTGTTTCATGAGTTGTTGCTACTGAAGCCACTTCAGCGACATCTTCAGAATCATGTATTTCTGTTTGACTGATATCCACAGAAACATCATCATCCTGCAGCTCAAGGATCATTTCTTCACTTTCATCGCTGTCATCTACAGTGAGAAATTCATCTTCTTCGGCTTCTTCAATATCCAGGGTCAACTCATCTTCTTCAATTTCCGGCAGGGTCATAACTTCTTCTTCTACATCACTCTCATCAGCAGATTCCAATTCAAGCTCAATTTCACTTTCATCAATGTCTTCATCTTCAAAAACTTCCTCTGACAAGTCCAAGTCATCATCCACGCTCATATCGTCGATTTCTAAGACTTCACTTTCTTCGGCTTCTTTAAACTCTTCATCAACTTCTTCAGGAGATTTCATGAAGTGTGGTACATCTTCCTCAACTTCCGGTTCCGACTCCGGCACTTCTGGTTCTAAGTCGTTCACCACCATGGATTCATCAAGAACCATACCTTCATCTTGACCTTCCACTTCGTCTGAGAAGCTGGCTAATTCTCTTTCAAGCTCATCCTCAGACTCCACGTCTTTTATCTCTTCTACTTCTGGAGCTTGCACTATTTCGGATTCATCCAGTCCGAGTTCATCCTCAAGCGAAGAAGTGTCCAGGTGTTTTGGAGCACCCGGCTCATCATCAAGAGCTAAATCGTCACTTTCATCTGATAATTCTAGTCCACCATCTGTTTCCGACATATCATCGAGATCAAGTTCCAACTCTTCTTCATCAGATGAATCGTCTAAATCGAAATCTCCCATGTCCTCTTCGGAATCACCCAATGAAAGATCCAGATCTTCTGATTCATCAATGCTTTCATCCAGGTCCAACTCACTTTCTAGTTCAGGACTATCTGATAAATCCAGTTCAGTTTCCTCATCCAAATCGCCTTCATCTCCGATGTCCAAATCCAAGTCTGCACCCTGGTCTTCATCGGGCAAATCAAGTTCCAACCCTTCATCTAGAGAAACATCTTCTTCAATCTCAAGGTCTGTTGAAACCTCATCATCCAATGAAAGTGACAAATCAGCATCTTCTTCGCTAACACTGGCATCTAGAGAAAGGTCAATATCGTCATCCAAACCTAAATCGGCTTCTGATTCTTCGACACTTCCAAGGTTTTCATCATCAAGTCCTAAATCATCATCTATCGATAAATCTAAATCTTCTGAATCATCAAGTGCGAGATCACCGCCTTCATCATCAACGAGAGACCCGCCCAAGGCGTCTTCATCTATATCTAGGCTGGAGTCATCACTGCTGAGATCAATATCATCATCCAAACTCAAATCAGAATCATCGGAATCCATATCCAAATCAGTATCCAGTTGCAGATCATTATCGCCAGATTCCATGTCTAATTCTGAATCAAGTTCCAAACCTCCATCATCTGCGCTTAAATCAATATCCGAATCAAGGCTTAACTCATCGTCACTATCCCCAAGATCCATATCAGATTCCAAGTTCATAGAATCATCATCGAGTCCGATATCGATATCACCATCCATATCGGGTGTGCTTTCATCTCCTCCCAGATCTAAATCTCCGCCAAGATCAATATCTCCGCCATCACCATCGATATCAAGATCACCTCCAAGATCATCTTCACTATCAGACCCAAGATCGATGTCATCCCCCAGGTCAATATCATCTCCTAAATCCATATCACCGGAATCTGAATCCAAACTTATATCACCAAGATCGTCATCGCCTCCTAAATCGAGATCGATATTGTCATCCATCAGAGGATCTTCTGCTGCTGGCTCGTTAGAACCTGAAGTACCAAGGTCCAAGTCGCCCATGTCAAGACTGTCACCCCCGTCGGCTGAATCTGATGAATCAGAGTCATCTCCTAAATCAAAATCGGAATCCCCAAGATCAAGATCCATGTCATCTCCGAGATCCAAGTCATCCATTCCATCAAGATCGAAATCATCCATTGCTTCTTTTGCCATCTCTGGCTCCTATCTTCTTTGCTGGTGATATAGTACTTTTTGAGTTCGAACTGACATATCGTTTCAATTCGATTAAAAAGATCAAATCTAAAAGACAAGGCAACTAAACTTCATTAAACTGAGTAAAAAAACGCTGTAATTTAACGTTCAATTGTTTAATTTACATAGTGATTTGTGACGCCTAGTCGTATTTAAGCGAGGGTTATGCGAAAAACAGTCCAAATTATCGACATAATAAAAAAAGATTTTTCTTACCTGAATCTTAGCCAACATACAATTAAGAAGTTTGAAGATTTTATCGATCTCTTGTCCAGCTGGAATAAAAAAATCAATCTTACCGCAATTAAAGATGTGAATGAAATGTG
>JANQEC010000012.1 GCA_028278585.1 Cyclobacteriaceae bacterium
CACCGGCGCCGCGACTTCCCAGTCGGCGCGCACTGTTTTGGAACGTAAGTATTCCGTTGAGAGTGAAAACTTTTCCAGTAAAATCATTGAACGGAGAGAGTAGGAGGATGAGTAGAATCAAACTTATAAGCCCAGCTGTGAGTGTATAAATGGTAGACTCAAATCCGTACTGAATCATCAACTGTCTGCGATTGGCTCCTATGAATTTTCGAACACTAACCTCCTTGGCGCGTTTCAACGCCTGAGCTGTGGATAGATTTATGAAATTCAGGCATGCAATAAGTAAAATGATCCCAGCTGCTAAGGATAGAAACACAATGGATTGGTAGCTTCTTGTCACGGCAATGTCCCATTGAAAATTATTGGAATGCAGGCGTATATCCCGAACTCGTTGCATATACGGATCATACTGAAAGCCGTATTGTTCTGTTTGTTCCCTTGATAGTTCACGTACTCGATCCCTGAACTGAATTATGAATGCCTGTTGGTCAGCATTCGGTTCTAACTCCACATATGTAAAAAACTGTTGCCATATCCAGCTTTGAAGCCGCTCCTGGGATGTGTATTGATTCATCAACTTGAAAGGAAAAATGTACTCTAGCTCAAGATGCGATTGGTCCGGCAAGTCCTTAAATACACCAGCAACCTTAACAGCAATATTGGATACATGTAGGGTTTGCTCATCAAAAGGAGTCTCACCAAAGAATTTTTTGAACAATGTCTCCGACATAAGCACGGAGATAGGATCGGTATCATGAGTAAAACTTCCATCGAGAACTTCAATATTCAGAATGTCCAGTACTTCCGGCTCTGCGAAAACTCCTTTTTTCTCTGAAAACGGGCGATTATCCACGTTGAATATGGTGCCTCCATAATCAAAAATTACTCTTCCTGTTTGTTTCACCTGGGGAAACTCATCTCGCAAAGTGATGCCATACATTGGTGGAACGATGGGTAAGTAACTTGTCTGTCCATCATTGCCTTGCCTTATGTTGTACATTCTGAATTTCTGATCAGCATTCGTTACATGTTGATCGTACCCCAATTCATCCATTACAAATAGTGTGATGAAAATTACACTCGTGAGGCCAATGGTTAACCCAAACAGATTGATAAAAGAAAACCCTTTTCTTTTCCACCCCATTCTTATGGTTGTCTTGAAATAATTCTTGAACATTCCTAGTTGATTAGTCATTCTATTTTGCTTTATAGGTTTTGCTACACTTGACCTTAATAGTGTAGTCATATCAAATAAATAAAAGAGTTTAGCCAGAAGCGGACCTTTCGTTTCCACTCTTCGCTCAAAGAGTTCATATAGATCACCTTCTAGCCCTTCTAAATGCCTTGAGTGGCAAAAGGAGGTAAAAAAGCGTTCTGCAAATCCTGGAGGTGAAGGCTGTTTCACTGGATTGCGATGTTTGGAATTAGTTTGATCATTTCAGTACGTTGATCATAAATGGCTTTGATGATCTTGGTTCCTTGAGCAGTTAACCGGTAGAACCGTTTTCTTCTCCCACGTCGATCCTCTGTTGCTCCTTCCATGAAAGATGAGATGAACCCTTTGTTTTCAAGTCTGGTCAATGCACTGTGCAAAGCACCAATGCTAGGTTTTCTTCCAGTTCTTTTTTGTAGATCATCTTTAAGTGCAATGCCGTATGCATTGTCTCCAAGAATACCCACAGTTAACAAGACCAGTTCTTCAAATTCCCCTAAATGTGTTCCCTTCATAAAAAATAATTAATATTTCCTAAACGTAGAACTTCTAATTAATGTTTCCTGTTTGTAGAATTAAATATGAGTTAATGATTGAATGTCAGTTATCAATAAGGTAACTGACAACTAACCACTAGCCACTGATGACTTGCTACTTGACAATCAGCCTTTTCTTGAGTTGGCTAAATCCCTGGCGTATAAGAACTTGATACATTCCGGGTGGGAGGGAGTTCGTGATTTTGAACGTCTCGCCTTTTTGATTTAACTCCAGTCTTTGATTGAAGATCAGTTGACCAGATAGATCAAATATTTGTACATCGATGGGTGTTGTTTCGTCCTCTGAAGTTAGCTGAAGTTTCACTTCTTCATGAACCGCTGGATTTGGAAAAAGCACCGCATCCATTCCCTCGTTCAATGTCTGATTACTTAGGATAACGGTCTGGCTAAATTCAAATGCCCCATCGAAATCTACCTGCTTTAGTCTGTAGTATGAAATTCCTGATAATGGCAGTTTATCTACATAACTGTAGGCATTGGACAAACTCGTGGTACCATTTCCATTCACCTTGCCAAGTATTGAAAAATTCTTTCCATCACCAGAACGTTGAATTTCAAAATGATCATTGTTTAGTTCTGTTGCTGTAGTCCAATGCAAATTCACTTCGCTGCCAGAGAGGTTTGCGGTAAATGAAGTCATTTCTACCGGCAGAGGATTAAACCCCAAAAGGGAGCCAAAAGTAAAAGGGCTAAAAGACAATATTGTGCCGCTTGTCACCGATCCGGTAGAAAGAATACCACTTACTGTCCCACCTTCATCAGTCCAGGTGCCCGTGTAGTGCGCTACTCTCAAATCAGTACCAGAAATGTCTTTAATATCGCTTCGAGTACCGGAGTCCCAGTAAAGCGTTACTGATACGGCATCTGCGCCAACAGTTCTGTCTAGTACCCAATATTCGATGCCGCTAACGTGATCCAAACCGCTCACACTTCTGTCAGAATAAGCTGCATCAAAGTACTCTGCTTCAAATGTTGATCCGGTTCCGGGTGCTGAGATTCCAAGCTGACCTCTGTTTGAATTTTTTCCAATGGGAAACACAAAAGCATCATTTCCTATCTTGATCACTTTACCATTGACATAACTGGAAGTGGTAGAAGTGGCTGTTGCATTGTCATTAATAGTCACTGTTTCAGAGCTGGTAGGAGAGATCAGTCCGTTGGTCAGCGTCAGTGAATTAGTCACTATGATATCACTGTTGGTAGCCATTGTGAGTTCACCACTGGCTTTATTTATAACAAGGTCAAAGAATGTTTCATCATTTGTATTTGTCATGGTTTGATTGCCAGAGGAGCCATCAAATGTGATAGTTCCACTTCTTTGAACAAATGGATCTCCGTTTGAACTGCTGTTGGTCCAGTCTCCACCAACGTTAATGTCATAATTAGAAGCAGTAAGATCTAATTGGGCCGAACTTGAGATTGTCAGATCATTCCGGACGATAATGTTCCCGGCAAGGCTTTTAGTTCCGCTGGTTGTCAGAATCAGGTTATAATATTGGGAGGCATTTGGTAATTTGATGGTTTGAGCTCCCGCCACTCCATAGGTTACCGTATTCCCTGCAGCAGAAGCATCTAGTGCTCCGGATGAAAGTAAAGATCCACTCACATTTAATGATCCTGTTGCACTATTGGTCCAGGTGTCTGTACCATTGAGTGCGTCGAGGTTTCCGGCAATGATGATTGAGCCGTTATTTGTAACAACGATGTTTCCAGCAGTTATATCTACGTCTCCGGAAGTCTTGTTCAGACTTGCAGTTGATAGAATGGTCTTGTTGCCACCGGATATTTGCAAATCTCCGGACGTGCTGATGGTACCAGTTCCATCAATGCTCGTATCTGTTCCTGCCAGGTCAATGATGCCTGTTCCAGAGTGAGTTCCATTGTTCGTGTAGTCTCCGTTGACTGTTAGTGTAAAGGTGCTGTTGTTTACCGTACCACCAGCGTCGATCACCATATTATCGATGGTTTCATTTTGTGCCAACGTAACCACATCACCATTCAATATCTGGACATTTTGTGTGCTCAAGGGGATACATGAACATGCCCACGTGTTGATATCATTCCAATTACCTCCGCCAGTACCATTGGTTGCAAATACAGTATACTTCGTCACAGCCAAATTAACGGCTGGCGCTGCAGAACATGAAGGTGATGTGCTTGTTGCAATCACACTTACATTTCCAGCTCCAGCAGCTCCCCAATCAACAGTAATTGAATTGGTGGTGGTTCCTGATGCTTGCGTTCCACCACTAATTGTCCAGGCATAAGAATATCCTGTGGTATTGGTTACTGAATAGGCTACTCCATTTGTTCCTTCTGCAATGTTCGTGTTTCCTGAAATAGCTGATGTTTCTATTGTGTGAATATTGACATTGAGTGTCACAGTATCACCTACACATTCTCCACTTCGTTCCAATACCTTGATGGAGCCTACTTTACCAGTCGCTCCCCAGTCAATCGTAATACTGTTTGTGGTTGTGCCACTTGCTTGCACCCCACCATCGATGATCCAGGTGTAAGTATTTCCCACATTGTTAGTCACCGAGTAAGCTTCTCCGGTTGCTGATTTACAAACATCCGTACTTCCGGTAATTGAAGAAGTAACAGGTTTTTCACAAACAGCAATGTCATCTAAACTTATATCTCCCTTCGAATCTGCTCCGGTTACTACCCTAAAGCGAATGGTTGCACTGCATTCGCCTGCATAGGCGCTCAAGTCGATAGAGGCTTGTTCCCAGTCATCCGCGTTGGTGGATTGCTGTTGACCACTGAGACTCCATATGTTGACATTGTTAACATCTACGAATAAAGTCCCGGTTTCAATTCCATACATATGATAGAAGAATGATAGAATAGGACTAGTGGCAGAAGTGAAATTAAATTCTTGCTCCAGGGAGGCAGTCTGTCCGGGGGAATTGGCTCCAGAGGCTTCTGTGAAAATAAAGAAGCTACCACCATTTGCTCCAGACGCTCCGGTTTCATTCGATGGAGTGTTGGTATTTGTTCGTGTCCAGTCAAAATCATCCGTTGCAGATTGGGTCCAGTTTCCAAAACCTGACTCAAAACCTTCTGAATAGGGGAATGTGCTTTCACCACCTCCGGTTGTAACCGCCACAGAAACAGTATTGGAATAAGTTGTGCAACCGTTGGTCAGTGCTGCCCTGAAGTAGTAGGTATTCCCAGTGGATAACGTACTTGTGGTATGATCCTGGGATGTCGCTCCGCTGATATTGGTGAATGTCACATTATCAGTAGATTCTTGCCATTGTATTGAAGCGCTTCCATCATACCCGTCAACGGAGAGATCCACGGTTCCTGCTGCACATAAAGCTGAATTGGAAATCGTAGCAGTTCCGGGAGCCACCGTACAAATAGCTACATCATCAATGGCCATGTCACTTTTGGACTCTGCACCTGTTTCTCCACGAAAACGAATTGTGACATTACATTCATTTGCATAAGCAGAGAGATCTACTGATGCTAATCTCCATGGGTCAGTGTCCAGTGATTGTTGCTCACCTGAAATACTAAAAACCTCTGTACCGTTTGCATCTACGTGAAGTGTACCCATTTCATTTCCGTACATGTGGTAGTAAAAAGAAAGAATGGGAGTATTGATCCCGGTGAAATCGAAATCAGCTTCAAGAAAAGCCGTTTGGTAGGGACTGTTGGCTCCACTTGCTTCTGTGTATACATACCATGTGCTTGAATTTCCTGCTGATGGTCCAGTGATTGTGGAAGGTGTCCCGCCAGAGTCCCTGGTCCAATCAAAATCATCACCTGATCCCTGCGTCCAACTTCCCAGGCCACTTTCGAATCCTTCGGAGTAGGGATAAGAGCTTATTCCACCGCCTGAGTTGACAATTACTGAAACAGTATCCGAATAGGCATCACAGACATTGGTGACCTCAGCTCTGAAATAATAGGTATTCCCTGTCGATAAGGTCCCGGTTGTTGCATTGGGAGATGTCGCTCCGCTGATGTCTGTGAATGTAATATTGTCTGTGGATTGTTGCCATTGAAGCGTAGCACCTCCGTCTTGTCCTACCACAGAAAGGTCAACGGTTCCGGCAGCACAGAGCACATGATCGGAAACAGACACAGTTCCTCCATTTACTGAGAAACAAGCATCTCTTACTGCCACATCATCAATGGCCATGTCACTTTTTGAACCAAGCCCCGTGATTCCTCTGAAACGTATTGTTACATTACATCTGCCTGCATAAGCAGATAAGTTAACAGTTGCTTTTTTCCAATCATCATCGTTGCTGATCTGCTGGGCACCTGTAATGCTCCATACACTTTCATCGGCTCCAACATCCACATGCATGGTCCCCTGCTCAAATCCAAACATGTGGTAATAAAATGTTAATTCTGGATCACTTAGGTTAGTGAAATCAAAGGTATTATCCAGGAAAGCAGATCGATTCGGATTGTTAGGGTTTGAGGCCTCAGTAAACATATAAAAAGTTCCGGAATTACCGGTTGACGGTCCAGTGTTGTTAGAAGGAGTACCGGAATCATCCCTAGTCCAATCGAAATCGTCACCAGTTGCTCCAGTCCATGATCCCTGGTTGGTATCAAAATCCTGAGAGTATGGAAAAGTGTTAATCGTTCCATTCCCACTCTCGACTACAACCGAAACCGTATTAGAATAATTCGCACAGCCATTGGTGACCTCTGCGCGGAAATAGTAGTTGCTACCAGTGGAGAGAGATGCCGTGGTATAATCTGCTGTTGTTGCTCCTGAAATGTCTGTAAATGTTACATTGTCTGTGGATTCCTGCCATTGGATGGTACCGCCACCATCTTGCCCGGAAAGTGACAGATCTACAGTGCCAGCGGAACACATCATGTTTGTAGATATAGTAGCAGTTCCCGGGTCTACGGTACAAACAGCAATGTTATCGATGGCCATATCACTTTTTGAATCATCACCGGTTACTCCACGGAATCGAATAATGATGTTGCTTCTGTTTTCAAATGCCGATAGATCGACAAATGCTGTAATGTAAGCTGCTCCATTGCTGGTTTGCTGCTGACCTGTAATACTCCAGACCCCGTTGTTCCATGCGCCATCATTCACATCCACATACAGGGTACCTTGATTGGTGCCATACATGTGATAGTCAAACGTCAGGGTAGGGTTAAATTCACCTGTAAAATCGAACGTATTTTCAAGATAGGCTCGTTTGCTGGGATTATTTGGAGCAGATGCTTCTATAAATACATACCACGTACTCCCAGAACCTGCGGAGGGACCAGTCGATGTTGATGGAGTACCACCGGAATCTCTGGTCCAATCAATATCATCTCCTGAGCCTTGGGACCAGGTTCCTAAGTCACTTTCAAATCCTTCTGAATATGGGAAAGAGCTGACCTGGCTAAAGGTCGGTACCGAAAACGTTAAAAGCAGAATGTATAAGAAGAGTGTGGCTCTGGTTCCTGATATGTTTTTGATTCTCATGTCCATAAGTGTCCTTTGTGGTGTGGTATTTGCACATGTTAGTGCTAAAGATGGATTTTTTCAACATTTTACGATAAACTGAGCGTATTTGTAGTTGGAACCCTGGATTATGAACTATTTATTCAAATGAATTATAGTATGCTGATAATCAGTTAATTACAAATTAAATTAGAAGTATTAGTTACTAGTTAGTCGTGTAACTTTGATTTAGCATCAATTCACCCTTAGAAACCGGTATCAAGATAGGCCTCACACTTTTCTTTGGTTCCAATATAAAGTGTTCGGTAACCCTTTTTCACCATCCAGTTTTCATTGTACTTGGATTTTTCCAGTTTAAGGCCACTGCTGGCTTTTGCGAATGCTTTAAATATATTGATCATAGCTCTAGTGGTTAATTAATGAATTTTCAATATAGCTTATAATGTTTTCATTATGTATTCACAAAATCCTATAAAGAGGGGTAAGTAAAATGACTAATTCAGCCCAGATCTGGATTAGACTAATTATGATAGAAAAATTACTTCAATGGCCTTCTAAGCTATTGATGCCAGATGTGCAACTTACATGATCAACATTGAGAGGATTTAACTCTCAGCCTTATCTTTTAGCGTTTGGAGCCAATTTAGGAGGTCGTTGTAGATTTTTTGATGCTTGTTGAAGAGAATCGTAAAGGTTCCTTCCAATGAATTACTGAGCGTTGCTATTGTTTGGTTTTCATCGTCTTCTAACTGCCATACGTACACACTTTTAACCAGACTTGATTTTCCGGTCCAGGCAAGTGTTGTTGGTTCATCCGCGGATTGAATTTGGGAGTTGAATTTTTTTCCATCGAATGTCCATCCGAAATTGGTGCCTACGGCTACCTCACCGTCAACTTTGACTTTTTTAATTTTGTCATTCCATTCAGGCCAAGCTTCCATATTGACCAGAATCCCCCAAACTCTAGCAATAGGAGCATTGATAATGATGGAGTGTTGATCCTTTACATTGGCATTCTCGTTGATTTTTCCTTGACTGGCGAGCGTGTTCAGATAATTCATTAGAATGTAATTAGGTCTACTAAGTTATTCAACTTCCAAAATTTCTTCCTCTTTTTTTGCGCTATTCTTTATCAAACCAAAAGTCATGGCCAAACTGGAGATGATTATAATAAACAATAGTATTCCTGAATTGAAGGATCCTTGTTGCAATCCATCAGGTATTGAATAGAAAAGCAGAAGGGTGATTAGGCCTCTTGGTGCTATGGAAATCGTTTGTCTAATATCCTTTCTGTAAAAGGCAAAAAGCGATATAAATCTTGTTGAGTAGATCAATAAAAGGGTTATCAAGCTCACCAGTGCTACTTTCAGATCAAAAAGCGTGGATATTGCAATCGAAAAACCAAAAATCACGAAAAAGAATGTCCGAATGACAAATGCAGATTCAATGGTGATCATTAGGAATGTTTCACGAATGTTTTCCAGTGCTATCGGTTTAATGTATTTCCTTAATGGCCCTGAAAAGAAAACTTTGTTGTTGTTCAGTACAATCCCGAAAATGAGGATTACAAGCAAAGAAGAGAGATGCATAAGCTTGCCAACACTAAACAGCAAAAAGAGCACTGCAATCATCAGGAATAGCTTTATTTTGGTTTCAAGACTTTGAAAGACATAGATCAGGGCATAGGAGAGAACAATAGAAGTGATAATTGTTAGAATCAGGCTTAGTGAAAAATCTCCCACTGCCAGCGCTTCATTTTCGGATTCTCCCAGACTTATCAGGAAATAGAAAGCCATAATTCCCAGGATATCAGAAAATGTGCTTTCATAAATGTGAAACTCCTCCTTTTCCTTGCCGAGATTAGCAACCGAAGGTATTACAATCGCACTGCTGATGATCGAAAGCGGAGTGGCGTAGATGAGCGCAGTATTCCAGGTCATTTCAAAAGAGAAGTACAGCAGCCCACCAATCGAAAACATGCAGAGAAGAAGACCGGCCAGTGCTATAAAAAAAGATTTGGATATGAGACCAAGTTTATCTTTTTCAATTTTTAGCTCCAATGCCGCTTCCAGAACAATCAGGATAAGTCCAAGTGTTCCTAAAACTTCAAGAAGTTTAATATCCGTAAATGTTTTAAGTACTGTTGATTTTTCAATCCCGGCGAACCCAATTAATTCCCTACCAAGAATACCGAGTAAGATAAGGAGAAGTACTGCCGGGATATTTGATCTATCTGCCAGTCGATTGAACATGTAAGACAGAATGATGATAAGCGAAGCTGCAATGATGATGTAATATTCCATAGTTGGTAGAGCGGAATTTAATAATTAACTCTGAATGGACAAATTTGAACTAAACGCTTGACAGATGAGTTTAAAAAGATCTAAAATTGACGAATGAAAGAAAAAGCAACTTTTGGATCTGGATGTTTTTGGTGTTCCGAAGCTGTGTTTCAACGGCTAAAAGGTGTAATTGCTGTTAAGTCTGGTTACTCAGGTGGATCGGTTGAAAATCCCTCTTATGAAGCAGTATGTACCGGAACAACCGGTCATGCTGAGGTAGTTCAGATAGATTATGATTCGGATATTATCTCTTTTGAAGAACTTTTAGAGGTATTTTGGAATACCCATGATCCTACCACACTTAACAGGCAAGGCAACGATGTGGGAACTCAATACCGTTCTGTTATTTTTTATAGTGATAGTAGCCAAAAGGAATTAGCTGAATCTTACAAGCAGGAATTGGAAAATAAGAAGATATGGTCCGATCCTATTGTTACGGAAATTTCTCCATTGGAAAAATTTTATCCAGCTGAAAACTATCACGAAGACTATTTCAACAGGAATGGGGGTCAACCGTACTGTTCATTCGTTGTTGCCCCTAAAGTGAAAAAATTTAAAGAAGTATTTTCATCTAAACTGAAAGATCACTCATAGTGAGAGCTTAGATGGTGAACGTGTAACCGGATCTTATCAACTCGCTGAGTTACGTGCTTTACGTATTTGAAAAGCTCGGTTTCCAAAATATAAACCTGACCAGAATACGAGGATTCACCAACCTCATTTCTTGTATCAGCTGAAGTCCTTTCTATTTCCCTGGCAGCCTTACATTCAGCGTTCATAAAATGAATGAATCCTTTTGTATCATAGTCTTCCTCGAATTTCTTGATGTCTTTCAGGGTTTTCTTTATTTCTTTGTCCGAGTTGGTTTTGGAAAGCTTGAGCAAAACGTCATACAGAACGCTATCCAAATGATGAACGTCATTTAACAATTGAATGACTTTCATTCGGTATTCCTGATTACTGCAAACAAACAATAAACCCTCGTAGGTGGCTAACTTGTCCGCCTCCAAATCCCAGTCATAAGTTACCTTGTCAATCTGTTCGTCCAATCGACCTTCGTCATCCTGGGCAAACACATTGAGTGAGAGAATTGAAATAAGAAGAATGAAAATGGATCTCATACCTTTCGTTAATTAGCTGGTTTGGTATTCAAAAATGTCGCCATTTCGGTTAATATAAGCACTAAAAGCCCCTTTTTCGGCAATCATTGGTAAATTAACGACCAAATCGTTAAAATGGTCTTTGTATGAAATTGGAAAAAAGCAGCTCAGTTACCTTATATGTAACATATATACTCATTTTTCTTTTCATAAGTTGCGTATCGAAAGGCCAGGTGGGAGGCGAAGTGGTTAATGCAGAGGAGTTAAAAGAGCTTATAAAACAGGAGGTGCTGCTTATAGATGTGCGCACTCCCAATGAATTTCAAAGGGGTAGAATAGCAGGCGCAAAACTGATCAACTATCGTGATGCAAACTTCACTGAACAGATCATGAAGCTCGATAAAGATGCTCCGGTCGCTATCTATTGCGCAGCAGGAGGTAGAAGCACAGGAGCGATGAAAATTCTTCAAGAAGCAGGCTTCAAAATCGTTTATAATTATACAGGGGGCTTCAGTGATTGGCAAAGAAGGGGAGAGGCGATCGAAAAATAGGCTACAATTTAACCTTCGGTTTCTACAACTCACCAGGCTGAATACACAATCTAATCCGTTTTAACAGGGGAAAAGTAATACGTGACGTCTTATTGGTAGTCAAACTTAAACAAGACTCACATGAAAAAAATGATATTACTTGCAGTCCTTGGTGTAGCATCAAGCATTGGATTTGCCCAACAATTCGAGCAACCTAAGGATGGTGCTAAAATCCATCTATCTTCCAACCTAGTTGAAATGAACGCTGCTGCCGAAGAGAAAATTGATATTTGGGTAGTCAGAAGTAAGAAAGCGAAAAAAGCAAAATTTGATGCACCTAAGTTTCTCGGTGCAAGTGATCTTGGAATTTCTATTGAAGCAGACCCGAATGATCCAAATCATTTCATTGCTACGCTTAATTCAGCAGGAGTAAAAAATGGGAAGTATTTTTACACAGTAGCAAGCAGAAGTAGAAGCGTTCAGAAAGTGACAGGCGCAACTATTTCGGTGGTTGTCACTACCACAGAAACAGTTACTAAGAACGAATAATACAGGATGAAAAAATATGGCATTCGTGTGGTTTCAGGAATACTTGTATTCCTGTTTTTTAAGTTGACCACTGAGAGCCATTGGACGGATTTCTTTGTATGGCCGTTAACGACCTTTATCTACCTGATCTATACCGTGGTTGTGTTCCTTCTCATTTGGGAAGTAGCTACGTATTCGATCAAACATTTTAAGAACAGGGAGTCCTTTCAGTCAAATAGAGGCTTTTTCAGGGTATTTTTTAAGGCAGCATTTTCAATGTTGCCTTTTGTAATACTCTTTTCTTACATTTTTGAGTTTTACATCGAACCTGCTTGCTGCACAATTGATCCTGATGCATGCCATCAAATGAATGGCGACAATGATCCGATTTCAGAATTCTGGGTGCATAGTGCCCAAGGATTCGTTTTTTCATTATTAATTATCTCTTCTGATACCATCAACCTGTATATTAAGTATGCAATCAATACAGCTCGGGAAAAGGAGCTCATTCAGAAGGAGTTAATCGCCGCTAAATTTGAGGGGTTAAAAAACCAGGTCAATCCTCACTTTCTGTTCAACAGTTTTAGTGTGCTGACCTCCTTGATTGAGAAAGATTCTGATAAGGCGGCAAAATTCGTTTCCAAACTTTCAGATATGTACAGGTACATATTGGAAAATGATGAACACGATGTGGTCACCATTGAAAAAGAGCTGAGGTTTTTGGAAGATTACCAGTTTCTTTTAAAAATGCGACACCAGGAAGGTATCGTTATCGAGAATGAGATCAAGCTTGCTGATAACGATGTTATGGTTCCCCCAATGTCACTTCAAATTCTGGTAGAAAACGCAGTAAAGCATAATGCATTTTCTCCTTCTGAGCCTTTGCACATTCTTCTCTACACTGAGGGTGATCAATTCATAGTGGTAGAAAATCAGAAAAAACCTAAAAAAGAACTAGTGAAATCAACGGGGATCGGATTGAAAAATTTGTCAAAGCGATTGCTGCTTTCCATAAAAAAAGGACTTGAGATTACCGAAAATTCAAAAGAATTTCGTGTAAAACTTCCGATTTGATCGTGAAGAATGCGCTGATCATAGAAGATGAAAAGTATTCAGCTGATCGTATGATCGAGCTGGTAAAAAACCACACTTCTCTTAGTGTTATTGGTGTTTCATATTCGGTTGAATCTGCGAAAAAATGGCTGGATGCCAACCCAACTCCGGACATCATTTTTTTGGATATTCAATTGGGAGATGGTACTGGTTTTGATATTCTGGATCATATGAATGCTTCCTATCCTTTTATTGTTTTCACTACAGCGTTCGATGAATACACACTGAAGGCTTTCAAATACAATAGTGTTGATTACCTGCTCAAGCCAATTAAATCGGATGAGCTAGAAGCTGCTGTTAAAAAATTTGAGCGGATAAATTCACTGGAATTGGTAAACAAGATAGAAGATCTTCGCAGAGATATTCTAAAAGGATTTCGAAGCAAATTCCTGATAAAGACTGGCTTAAAATATCGATCTGTAACTATCCAGGAGATTGCATACTTCTATAGCACGGATGGGACCACTTACTTAAGAACAGGAGATTCTGAAAGTCTGATCATGGACCAATCACTTGAATTGATAGAATCCTCCCTGGACCCTGAACTGTTTTTTAGAGTAAATCGACATATGATTGTAAAAGAAGATGCCATCGGAAGCATTGATTCCTTTTTCAATGGCAGGCTTAGCCTGGAACTGTCTCCAAATTTTGAAGAAAGTGTAATTGTGAGCCGGGAAAAAGTTAAGCCCTTTAAGCAGTGGTTGGATCATTAATGTATCAACAATGTCATGAAGTGTGTTACAGGAAAAAACGCGTATGAGTCTGAGGAATTTGCAAGGGAAGCGTTGATTCAAAACCGAATTCATTTCAATCATAGAGAAGGGAATGGTCCAATCAACATTTACCTATGTTCCGATTGCAATGCGTGGCACTTTACATCGACTGGTACAGAAGCAGATTTCTTGAAAGAAGATGAAGTGATCAACAGGATTCAAAAGGAAATACGACTAAGAAACTGGACCGATGAGTATTAACTCAATCTTCTTTAAGTGAAGACTTTATCTCATCTTTTAAAAGATTCCAATCAACGGAGAGACCGGGATCTGAATGGATCTTGGCAGTCACTTTGGAAATTACTTCCTTTTTGAAACCCAACTTCTCTGCAATTTCTTTGCAGTAATTTATCTCACTTAAATAGATCTTACCGTCAACTTTCATAAGCTCGATGATGCTTACCAGGTATTCGAACTTCTGATCAAAACTTAAGCCGACAAAATCCTGTTGCGAGTCAATTTCCTTTCTTTTTAGCCCTTCATTTATGATGGCATTGATCTCATCTTCCGTCATATTATTGGCTCTTCCAACATTAACGACGAATTTCATTTCCTGGTCATCAAAGGTATTATCAACAAGGGCGAGTTGAACTAAGTACTTTAGGCGAATGGATGCGTTCATGGGCCATAAATATAAGTATTTTAATGCGAGCTTGCACCACAATGATTTAATTACGGTTAATATTTGTATTGAATCCAGATATCATTTTCATACCTTTACTTGTTTACCAGGCCTAATTGCTCATGCATGCAGATCTAAAACGTAATAAGTTTGCCTATTTTTTTGATCTTCTCGACTTAAACAGGAATGGACTGCTGCAGCACAATGACTTTTCGGATATGGCTGAACTTGTTAGGAAGGAGTTACAGCTAGAGGAAGGGAGTGAAGAACATAAATATGTTGCTGAGAAAGCTATTCGTCTTTTTCATCAGCTACTAAACGACATTTCCCCAATGGAACACCAATCCATTAATAAGGATGAGTGGTTGAGCTTCTTTGAAGAAAATTTGGGAGATCAGGTTGATGAAGAGGTATTAGCCACCTATCAGGAATTAATTTACTTGTACGTGTTCGATTTCTTTGATCATAACCGTGATGGATTTATCACAAGTGATGAGTACAAGCGCTTTTTCGACATATTCAAACTTGACGATCAATACCTTGAGAAGAGCTTCTCAATGTTGGATTCGAATGGAGACAAGAAAGTATCCCGATATGAAATGTTGGCAGCCATTGAAGATTTTCTCATCTCCGATGATCCTGCTTCCTCAGGAAATTGGGCTTTCGGTAACTGGGAAGCTAGTCCTAAATGATGATTAAAATTGTATACTGACTCCTACGTAAGGCATTACGTACTTCGTAGCTTCGTATGAACCGTCAGAGGTAGGTGTAAATGCCCAATAATAATCCACACCAGTAGCCAGGAAACTATTCATATGATAGATGAACCTCATTTTCGCCAGGGATCGCTCATCGAACTTGAATGCATCACCGAGATCCGTTAGGTTCCCTTTAATATAACTTCCATGAAAGGAAAACTTGTCTGCAAGCCGTTCCAGGTCTGCTCTGACTTGAACTACTGCAGGAGAGGTGTCAGAGATCTCATCGGGAATTAGCAGGCTTCCACCGAGCTGAACCTTTTGCAGGACATGGCCGGTCAGGCTACCATATATCCCACTCATTTTTTCGGTCCCAACCAGGGATAAAATTCTTAGATCCTTGTTGATCTCATATGAAGCATCAAAAAATTGAGGCAAGTAATTGCTCTTGTAGGTCAAACGTTCAATTCTGATGTCAGTGCTGAAAGCATCTGCGATGAAATGCAGTCTGAAATTAGCACCTGCTGAAAATCCTGAACCAGTTGAGAACGAAGTTTCACCGGTAAGAAGACCAGCTACCTGGGTCAATGTATCGCTCTTTACGTTAAGCTTGGAATAGTTGGCAAACAAATCAATTTGTATGAATGGCACACGCAATACGGTTATTCCCATATCAAAACCAAACGCGCTAATTCCATCAGCAGTGAATGCATAGCTTGTGCTGGTGGAGTCACTGGTTGGTATCGCTGTTTGGTCTTTGTCGGAAACAAATACGGCCCCCAATTCAAATGTTTTAGCAACTGGTATTGAGGTTGTGGATAGCGGCCTTATGTAAGGTCTGATGGCAAGAAGGTTTTGTGAGACGGGATCAAGGTCACTGTACAGCCCTTCAATACCAGCAATGCCCTTAAAATTAAGATCATAGTGAAGACCTAATTTTCTCTTCTCATAGCTTGTGGTATTCGTGTAGTTGTTTATCAAACCACCATAACCTATTATGGTGTTCTGAAGCTGCCCGACTTTTACGTATACAGGATCTCTTTTCTGCACTCCATACCGGATGTAGCTAATCAACCTTGCTGCTCCGGCACCGTCTTTGAAAATTTCCGTGCGAACAGATTTGCTATCAAGCCCATAGAGTATGGGCACATTCAGTCCAACTCCCACTTTTCCAATTTTGAATTCAGGAGAAAGCACCAGGCCAACAAAACCATCTCCATCAATTTCGGTGTAGGTAAAGCCTCCGGTAAAACTTCCAGCGCCCCCCGTTTCCATTCCTGATCTAAAATCTTCGATGGGCAATTGATCCTCAGCACCTTTTTGTGTTACGGCATCATTTCCAGGTGTTAATTCAGTACTTTCTGCGATGGGCTCTTCTTGAAATTGTTGCTGTGGAACCTGGTCGGCAGAAGAAAGGGAATCATTCAATTGAAGCGAGCCTGTTGCAACTTGCAAAGAATCAGAAGTAGTTAACCCGTTTAGGCTATCCAAGCTTTGAAATTGTAGTGAGTCAGTAGCTACTGTTGGCGTTTTTTTAGGCTTCTTTTTTTTCTTCTTCTTCTTTTTCGAGTCGGCCCACAAATGCGCATAATCCGAATATGGATCTTCAGGTGTTTCTTGAGCAAGCACACTCGTTATTGGCGAAAAAGTAAGATAAGCGAGGAGGATGATCCAAATACGTGAGTTAATCATGTACAGATTTTTTGTAAACAATTAAACAGGAAACTAATCTATTAGGGAGGGTTGACTACTAGATGTCACAAATAATAGGTATGTCCCCTAATAATAGAGTGAATAAAATTATATCATTGAGTTAGTAAATTAGACCTTCTGCCATGAATAACCTCGAGCTACAAATAAAGAACACCATAAGGGATGTTCCTGATTTCCCCAAGCCTGGAATTATATTTAAAGATATAACCCCATTGCTGAGCGATGTTCAGCTTAGCAAAAGTATCACCGATTCACTTGCAGCGTTTTGGCAGAATTCAAATTTGGATGTGATTGTTGGGATCGAATCCCGTGGGTTCATGTGGGGCCATTCCCTTGCACAGCAGCTTGAAGTACCTTTTGTTCCGATACGTAAGAAAGGAAAACTTCCAGCCGAATCTCACTCGTTTGAATATGATTTGGAGTACGGGTCTGCCGAAATTGAAATTCATAAAGATGCAATCATAGGAGGACAAAATGTACTCATCCACGACGATCTTTTGGCCACTGGTGGTACAGCGATAGGCGCGGCAGAATTGGTGAAGATTAGTGGGGGTAAGGTTGGAGGCTTTTCATTTATCGTAGAGCTTTCTTTTTTAAGCGGCAGAGATAAATTGGAAGCCTATTCAAATCAGATGCATGCATTAAGCACCTATTGATCCTCGCGAAACATCACCTGGATGTCATTTGCCCTTCCAACGGCATTGAACCTGATAGATAGAAACCTGACAGGTTTAGATTTAGTACTACAAGTATCGAATGGCGTAAGCCTGTAGTGGAAAAACTTTTGATTTCGTTCATAAAGCTCATGCTCTTCAGGAGCTCCTAACAGGCTTTCTATTCCATTTTGAGTGGATTCAAGTAATACCTCTTTGTTTTCAATAAGCAGATCTATTTTTTCCAACCTGTATTCTGTGCAAGTGGTTTTAAAGGATACCCATTCATTTTTATCAAAATCGTCCAGTTCAAGTGTCTTGTAGCAAGATGATAAAACGAATAAAAGAAGAATTAAAATTTGTGATCTCATTTTTTTAACACCGTAACCAGGTAACATATGCCAAAAATAGCTCCGGAAATGGTCACCATTGCACCAGCAATTGAGCCATCTAAGAGATAGGACAACCAATATCCCAGGAAGGAGCTGACGATTCCGAAAAGAGAGCTAAGCATCAACATCCATTTAAGATCTCGTGTGATCAGATAAGCAGCTGATGCTGGAGCTATCAACAATGCCACCACCAGGATTGCTCCCACAGATTCAAATGAAGCGACAGTGGTTAAGGAGACCAGACCCATCAACAGGTAGTGCCATCTTGCGGAGGAAATTCCTATTGCATTTGCAAAATCAGGGTCGAATGTGGTAATGAACAACTCCTTGTAGAATACGGTGATAAATACCAATATCAATGCTAAAACCACAGAAAGAACGATAACTGCTTTCGGACCGATAGCATTACCTGCGTCGTCATACATTAAATCAATTGGCACATAAGCTATTTCACCGTGTAAAATACAATCCTGGTCAATGTGAGCGTTTCCTGCATAATAGGTGACGAGGATTACACCGAGAGCAAACAACCAGGTAAATGTCACACCAATAGAAGCATCGGTTTGGAGCTTCCCTTTTTGATGAAAAAATTCGATCAGAAAGGTTGTCAATACACCTATTAACCCGGCACCGATTATCATCCAGACGGATTGCAATGAACCCACCAATAAAAAGGCGATTACTATTCCTGGCAGAACGGAATGTGAGATTGCATCACCGATCATGGCCATTTTTCGAAGAACTAAAAAGGAACCAAGTAGTGCACAACTTACAGCTACAAGAGATCCGGTTAATATGATGATAAAGGCATCCATCCCTAATTTCTACCTGGTATAGTTGAGTGATGCGGATCAGATGTAGGGTAATCAAGTAATTGTTCTAAACGACTTTCGAGTTCCGGTGTAATTACGTGCTCAATAGTGTCCGCATCCTCATGTACATGGTCCGGGGCAATACGCAAATACTTAGTAAGATAGAGTTCCCAAAGTCTATGCAATCTTGTTATGCGCTTTCCTTTATCATGCCCTTCTTTGGACAACCTCCAGGCATTACCCACTCTTTCAACATACCCGTTGGAATTGAGCTTTCTTAGGCCTTTGGTTAGCTGACCGGAAGAAAATGCCCTGGCTAGTCTGAGATCATTGGCTTCAATTTCTTTAAAGTAATCATTGTTGGTTTCTCCAATTTTAAAAAACGCTTTCAGCAAATTCTCTTCAAGCAATTGTTGTTGAATTTTAAACCTTCTCCATTGGTTGATAACGATCCCTCTTCCCGGAGCAAAAAAGAATGAAAAAAGCGCTACTATGGATAAGATCATTACCATCCATGGTCCTGTCGGCATGGAGGGCGTGCTATATGAAATGAATGCACCAGATATGCCGGAAAAAGCTCCAAACACCGAAGCTATTATCAGCATTTTAGAAAGTCGGTTTGTCCAAAACCTTGCTGCTGCTGCCGGTGTAATTAGCATGGCAGCCATAAGCACCACTCCAACAGCCTGTATTCCAGTTACAACAGCGAGTACGGTAATAGAGGTGAGTACTATTTCCAGTCTGCGAATGGGCAGACCAATGACTTTGGCGAACTGAGGATCAAATGAGATTAGTTTGAATTCTTTGTAAAAAAGAAAAACAACAATAAGAACGATTACCGCGATGATACTAAATGCAAGTAGATCAATTCCAACAAGAGCTGCTGCCTTTCCAAAAAGAAATGTATCCAGACCACTTTGAGAAGCATTTCCCGAGTGTTGGATGTAAGTCATTAACAATATCCCCACTCCAAAAAAGACGGATAGCGCCAGACCGGTGGCTGCATCCTCCTTTATTTTAGTGTTTCGTATAATGGCATCCATTACAACAATGGAGATCCAACCTGAAATAAAAGCACCAATAATCAATAGAAATGGGTCTTTACTTCCAGAAGCCAAAAAGGAAATACAAATACCGGGCAGGACTGCATGAGAAACCACATCCCCAACCAAAGATTTTTTCTTAATGAATGTGAAGCAACCCACTACTGCCGAGCTGATGGAAAGCAGAATGGTTCCAAACACCACGTATTTGATGTTTGGGTATTCAAAAGAGAAAAATTCAATTAAGGTCTCCATCACTGTTTCTCCCTGGCATGGAACCCACCTTTCTTTACTAATTCTCCAACTTCTGAAAGTAAGGTGAGTTTGCCGCCGTAGGTTTCTTCTAAAAGTTGAGGTGTGAAAACATCAGTGGTAGGACCAGATGCGACCAGTCTCAGGTTGAGAAGGATCACCCAATCAAAATAGGTTTCCACAGATTGCAAGTCATGGTGAACCACAACGATGGTTTTTCCCTGGCTTGATAAATTTTTCAAAATTTGAATGATCGCCTTTTCTGTAGCAGCATCAACACCTGCGAATGGCTCATCAAGGAAATAGATCTCCGCATTTTGAGTCAGAGCCCTTGCAAGAAACACTCGCTGTTGTTGTCCGCCGGAAAGTTGGGCAATTTGCCTCCTGGCATATTTATCCATCCCCACCATTTCAAGTGCCGACAAAGCGGCATCCCGATCTGCCTTTCTGGGACGCTTGAACAATCCCAATTTGGAGTACCTTCCCATCATCACAATATCTAAAACTGACGCAGGAAAATCCCAATCTACAGATTCACGTTGGGGTACATAGCTTATCTTCTTTCGAACTTCATCAAGGTCCTGATCAAAGAGCTTTACATAGCCTGAATTCAAGGGGATTAAATCCATGATCGACTTTATCAGCGTTGATTTACCAGCACCATTAGGTCCAATGATGCCGCAAAGAGCTCCATTCGGAATGGTAAGATCAACACCCCAAAGAACCGGCTTCTTATCATAGCTGACTGTCAGGTCATGAATTTCTAAGGCCGGATTTTCTACTTGTTGGATCATTGGTTTAGTTGATAGTTGATAGTTGATAGTTGTTAGTTGATAGTTGTTAGTTGATAGTTGTTAGTTGATAGTTACTTCAGCGCATCAACAATTGTGTTAACATTCTTTCTAAACATCCCGATATAAGTACCTTCTACTGTTTCGAATTCACCCATAGCATCAGAGTAGAGGTATCCACCAATGCTTACATTATGTCCTTTTTCCTGACATCCTGTAACTACAGCGTTAATGGACTTTTCGGAAACACTGGTTTCAACAAAAATTGCATTGATGTTGTTCGAAATGATGATGTCAATGATGTTGGCTATGTCCTTAAGGCCAAAATCAGCTACTGTGGAAATTCCCTGAAGTCCTTCCACACGTATTCCATAAGCCTCTCCGAAATACCCAAAAGCATCATGTGCAGTAATTAGAATTCTTCGTTCTTTGGGAATTTCCTCAATCCTTGATGTTACAAAGGCATTAAGTGAATCCAATTGGCCTAAATAGCCTTGAGCGTTCTTCTCATAATATTCTGCATTGATCGAATCAACCGTTGAAAGCGATTTACTTATTTCATTGACCACAAGACTCCACCTGTTAACATCGAACCATACATGTGGATCAAATGCATCTTTGTATCCGGCAAATGGGAGGAGCATTTCCTCAGGTATTGATTCAGCCACTGCGAAAACTGGCTTTTGTCTCCCAAGTTTTTCCAGAACTTCTGTCATTTTTCCTTCAAGGAGGATTCCATTGTAGATGATGATGTCAGCACGGTTAAATTTTGAAAGATCACCCTGGGTGGCCTTATATAAGTGAGGATCAACGCCAGGACCCATAATAGCTTCTGCTTCAATCTTATCGCCACCTATATTGATCACGGCATCATACAACATTCCGGTTGTAGCTACCACTTTTACTTTTCCATTATTTGTTTTCTCCGGACCAGAACAGGAAGAGACCAATCCGAATAGTATTGATAAGATGAGAAAATTTTTAATCATTGATCGAGTATTGTGAGCATGAGACATTCAGCAATTGCCTGGGAAATGAAGTGATTATCCTTACCATCTATTTTGATTGAGACGGAACCATCAAAATCCATCCGCTCAACAATTGTTAACCGGGAACCAAGACTTATCTTCAGCTTGTCTAAATGTTGGAGTAAAGCCGGGTCATCATTGCTTACATTGACGAGCATCCCGCTTGATCCTTGATCAAGTTCTGAAAGAGGAGCTTTAATTACTTCCTTGATTACCCCATTGGCATCCGGGATCGGATCACCATGCGGATCAATGGTTGGATTACCAAGAAATTCATCAAGGCGTTCAACTAAAAGGGGAGACTTAATGTGTTCTAATTGTTCAGCGATTTCATGAACTTCATCCCACTTAAAATTTAATTTCTGGACAAGGAAAACTTCCCATAAGCGATGTTTCCGGATTACATGCAAAGCGGAATTTTTACCTTCCGGGAGTAGGGTTGCCCCTTTGTATTTCTTGTACCCGATGAGGTTTTTGTTTGAAAGCTTTTTCATCATATCATTGACCGATGCAGGAGTGGTCCTCATGCTTTCTGCCAATGAATTGGTGTTCACGCTTTCATTGCCACTGTCCGAAAGGTGATAAATTGCCTTCAGGTAGTTTTCCTCTGTTAAACTTAGACTTTTAACCATGCAGCAAAGCTAACATAATTTTTAGAGCAATCTAAAAATTAATTTAAGCACACTAATCTAAGTAGATATAATAATCTGATAATCAATTATTTAAATCACGGTATCAAAGTGTTTAAAGAAGAATGAATTAAACTTTCCTGTGATTCCCAGGTTTCACTTTCCTTGTAGTTTGGATGGAATAAAATCTCAGGACTTTCGAGGTTATCGAGGAAAGAAGCATTGGCTGGATTGTGAAAATCGATGGAGATAGCACCTCCAAGCTCTTTTCCTTTCTGCTCCCAGAAAGTTTCTCTTTGAACCAGGTAAGGTAAGCCATAGTGAGAATACTCATAGAGTTTTGTTGGGACTTTGTTTTGGTTTACCACGTTGGGTTGATAGGGAATTAATCCCAGGGTTGAACTGAATATTTGTTCAATAATCTCTTCATGCACAACCGGATATGCTGATGCAACTAAATGAACATTCTTGTTTGATTTTTCAATCTCTTCTAGGTGTTTAAGTAGTCGGAGATCATGACATTGGCCTATAATCGTTAACTCGGAATCAGGTAGATTTTTTGAGATTTCTTTGAACGTTTCTATTGCTAAAAGGACTTCAGAATATTTCGAAATGGTTCCACTGAAGAGACATTTAAACGTTTTGGATGGCTTTCGATTCTTGTCCAGAACTAACGCCTTATTTTCGATGACGATGGACCTGTTGTGGGGAAATCCGATTTCGTATGTGTAGCATTTCTCAGCAAGCCAGAATTGATCAATAAAAGGAGCACACAATCTTTCTTTGATCCTTATGAATCTGGATAAAGGAAATCTAACTATTCCAGGAAGTGGGCTCAGGTATTGGATGTTCTTTTTATAATCTTCTCTGACATCATAGATTATCTTGCTTTTCTTAAGGAGCTTATGGATCAGGGAAATTAATAGAAGCTCATGCGTCTGAACGATTACAATGGTTGGGTTTATCTTGAAGAGCAGGCCAAGAACTTTTATCCTTATCAAGAGTCTTTGAAAAACAGATA
>JANQEC010000267.1 GCA_028278585.1 Cyclobacteriaceae bacterium
AGAATAATTACATCTTTGAGAAAAATAATATTTCTGACCCTACGGACAGTCATTAGTTCTTCAGGCCGATTTCTTGTAATCGTTGGTATAAAAAATCTCCGGCCAAAATATCGTCAAAATCTTTAGGATGATTCTCATCAATGCAGCTTTCCAGGCATGTCAAATCCATTTCGGAGATGGGGTGCAGGAAAAAAGGAATTGAAAATCGAGAGGTATTCATCATTTCTTTAGGCGGATTCACTACACGGTGGATGGTAGATTTTAATTTGTGGTTAGTCAGTCGTTCAAGCATGTCACCAACATTGACCACTATTTGATCAGGCAACGCTGTTATTGGAATCCACTTCCCATCTTTGCGAAGCACCTGGAGACCATCCGCACTGGCACCCATTAATAGCGTAATCAGGTTTATGTCTCCATGTTCTGCGGCACGAACAGCATCGTCAGGGATTTCTTCCGGATTTTCAATTGGGAAATAATGGATAGGTCTCAAAATACTATTCCCCTTGGAAACCTTGTCATCAAAATAGTTTTCAGGTAATTCCAGATAAAGTGCAATGGCTCGCAACATCTGTATTCCTGCAGCTTGCAACGTGCTGTACGCTTTAGAGGTCGCCGCTCTGAAATCTTCTATTTCGTCGGGCCAAATGTTGGGAGGATAGTCAGAAAGCCTGTTGTCATCCGATTGTCCTATATGATAAAATTCCTTTAAATCTCCTGTGTTTCTGCCCTTTGCTTTTTCTTTTCCTTTGCTGATATAACCCCTCTGGCCAAACAACTCTGCTTTTTCATATTTCTTTTTTATTTCGTCAGGAAGCTTGAAAAAAGCCTCAACAGAAGCGTATAGCTGACTGACCAACTCGTCGGACAACCCATGATTTTTGATGGAAACAAATCCGATATTGTTGTAAGCTTCTCCCAACCTTTTAACAAATTCTTGTTTCTGTTCGACGGTCCCGGAAGAAAAATCATTCAGATCAAGAGAGGGAATTTCATCAAAAAGGATTTCTGGCATAGGTGTATTTATTGATCAGCTAAATTTAAAAAAGAAATTAAGAACCAACTTCTAGTTCAACACACTTCTTAGTACAGTTAAAGATTTTGGTCGGGGTAAATTGGCGTGATGATGGAAGTAATCAAGCATGATATCGATCATCTCGTTTCTTGCTGTGCGATTTATTTCCAGCACAATCCCATAAGGTTCAAGAATTAGCTTTTCCAACACATGTTCGCCTTCAGCGTGCGGAACCAGCCTGTCAATGGATGTAAAAAGGGTTTCGAACTCATTTATAGCAAACCCCAGGTGAGTAGCTATTTTCAGCAGAAACTGCAAATGAAAGTTTTCAACACCACTTGTCAGCGCATCGAACGCTTTAATGGAATCAGCAAGAAACGCATAAAGATCCGGGTTTGCAGACGGCTCTGACTGCAAAAGCCTGGATAAGATCTCGGTCAGGAATAGTGTGATTGAACTCTTTGTAAAATCCTGGTGAATTTCAGGTAGTGGGATATGGTTTTTGAAATCCGAAACACGCTGCAAGTCCCGGGATTCTTTTACATACAGGACCAATTCCAGTATTGAGAATGGCTGGAAATAACCGATGCTCTTCTTAGACTTTTGACTCCTTATAGAATTGACAATGAATGATCCATACCCAAGTTCTTCCGTGAAGATCCTGACAATAATACTGCTATCACCGTATTTGATGTAGTTAAGGACAATCCCGTTCGTCTTGACAACCATTTATCTGATAACAGCTATTTTGCCAACATACGTTTCTTCTCCATCAGATGAAGAACTGAAAATCAGGTACACACCCGTAACTACTTCACTGTTTCCAACATTTTTCAGGTCCCATGAAGCTGAACTCCCATTGGCATTAATTTCCTTAACCAGGTTTCCGTTAATGTCAGTGATCTTTATTGACGTATTCTTAGCCAGTCCCTGGATCCCTACCAGACCATTGTATTCAGGAAGGACAGGGTTAGGGAATACATTCACATTTTGATGTGTGCCACTCCCTACTGATGAAGCGCTACGATAGGAAACCATTCCTTTGTCGGTTATTACAAACATTTCTCCATTCTGCTCATTGTAAGTAAGATCAAGCACCTTATTGGAAGGTATTGGGCTATTATCGATATCGAATAGCGCTATTTGTTCAGTGGTGTTTTCACTAAAGACCCAAAGACCTCTGTCTGTTCCAAACCATGTCCTGTTACCACCATCCGTCTCAATGGCATTAACTTGTTCGTTTTCAAAAAGAACACTGCTTTCAAAAGAAGGAAGAATAACCTCATTGCTTTGAAAAATAAAAGAAGCGTCTGCAAATGTTGCAGGCCCTTCAGAGGTGGCTATCCAGGCATTGTCCTCTATACTTATTTCGAAATCTTCTGGCAAGCCTGGCAGACCTCCCAGCAGGAGAACTCGATTTTCTTCAGAGTTAAAGACCACAATTCTTCCGTTGTTTGTCCTCCCCCAAAATATACCTGTTAAAGATGTAGCCAGATCGATGTATTCATTTCCCAACAGCAAAGCAGATGAAAAAGACGTCCATTGCTCTCCATTGAATTGATGAATGGGGGTTGAATTGCCATAGGATGAAACCCATAGCTCTTCTCCCGAACTCAATGCTGAAATAACTGTATCGAGTGAAACATTGCTTTGAGGAACATCTTCGATGATCTCTTCAGTTGTCTGATTGTAAAGGCCATCTCCTATCGAAGAGAAGTACAGGACTCCCCCAAACTGAGCCACATCCGAGACGTTTTTGAAATCAGGAATTTGTTCATTCGACCATTCTCCTTCGGAAAAGGTGGAGTAGTTATCAATGCCAATACTTCCATCATAGGTAGCCGGATTAGGCGCGTGAAAACCATAAGTCGTGGTGCCGATGATACGTAAGCGGGAATACTGATCCGATAGCGGTCCGGCAGGGGAGATAGAATTTCCGGAGGAAGTAAGAACACCAAGTTGTCCATCAGCTAGCCAATATTCCCCATTGACTATATTGATATCATTTACTTCCCGGTTTGTAATGGACGAAATCGTGGTAAATTGAGATCCTGTCAACTCAAAAATGGATTGATCAGTAGCCGTCAATAGCCTTTCTTCTACACTATACAGACCACTGGCATTAACAGGCAGATCAATGCCAGTATCATTCCAGCTATTAGCATTGAATTGAAAAAGATCCAGTCCACTTATTGCGTAAACTTCGTCATTGGCTGTAACTATATTGGTTATTCCACTTGTGCCAGGATGGTGATTCCAGTTATTAAAGTCCAACAAGTTGTTGGTAAGGGTCCCATGCTGAATACCCTGGTTCGTTTTTGCAAAAAGGACGTCTCCCAGGATTTCAATTTCAAAAACCTCAACCTCCACTCCTGCAACTCCAATTTGAACCAGATTTTCCTGGATGGTGGTTTCGCTGCTGTTTACCACCACAATCCCCAATCCAGTTGCAAGAAATGTTCGATTATCGAAAAAGGCTATATCATTGATTTCCTTATCACCATCCAGGTTAGATAAGGCAATTTCTCTCAAGGTAGAGATGTCAGTTTGAGAAACGAAATCTGCAAGTCCGGATCGGTATCCAATGACCAGCACATTAGCTGTGGGATTGTATTGCATGGCAGATACACCTGCATCGGAAAGGCCGTCGATTTTAGAAAGTTTCCGTATTGAGTTGTCCGATAAGTCATAGGAGAAAAGTCCGTTTTCAACCGAGCAGAAAATTTTATCCGACGTTTTCTCGAGCAACCGGGCATTGTGATAACTAAAATGCGTGCGCCAGGTACCTACAGGAATATCCTGTGAGCAGACCTGGTAGCAGAGGAAAAAGCTACTGCTTAGACCTAGCCTCAAAAAAACAATTCCTGCAAAGCGCCTCATATACATCTTTTTCACCTAAAACTATTGTCTGTTTGGATTTAGATCGCCTGTGCGAATAGGAGGCTACACTTCCACATTTCATGCATACAGCGTGAACTTTGGTAATGTATTCTGCTATCGACATCAGGGCGTCCATAGGCTTAAACGGCCGACCCTTGAAATCCATATCCAAACCGGCGACAATCACCCTTTTACCCTGGTTAGCGAGCTCATCTGCAACATTCACTACTTCATCATCGAAGAACTGAGCCTCATCAATTCCAACCACCTCACAATCCCCAACTCGCAATAGAATGTCATTTGCAAAATTCACAGGTGTAGACTCGATAATCGAATCTTTGTGGGACACAATTTTCTTTTTGTCGTAACGCTTATCAAGCGCAGGCTTGAAGATTTCAACTTTCTGATTAGCAATAAGTGCCCGCGTCAGTCTCCGGATCAATTCCTCGGTTTTTCCAGAAAACATGGAGCCGCACACCACTTCAATCCAGCCACCCCTGGTAAGATATCCATTTCCTATATGTGGCTCAACAAACATTAGTTGTCATAAGTAAGGTGTGGAAGCTGGGTTTCCTTTTTCACATAGATTCTTATATCGCCTTTGGTTGACACCTGACATGCGAGTCGTTCATCTGACCGCAATTTGTTCAATTTTATGTACTTTTTCTCTGCTTCCGTAATTTCTGACAAGTGTTCAGCTCCTTCCAGTACCTTCATTTTGCAGGTGGTACACCTGCCCTTGCCCCCACAGGCGTGCATCCAGTCCGTTTCACGAAGTAAAATATGAAGCAAATTTTCACTTTTATCCTTGGTAATAATCCTTTTACTTTGGAGGTTATCTAAGATGATGTTAGCCATTACCCTTCTCTAATTACAATGCAAAAAAAGTTAAACGAAGATTTTATTGATAGTTACTGTGAAAAATTTGCGTCGAAAATTATGGATTCGGTTTTCGCAGGAGATAAAATTTCAATAACCGGTCAGGAAATCCTTAAGGTCACACCATCTAAGCAGACCAACCTTTTTGTCTTGAAGTTGATCTTTTCATACTGGCAGGGAGAGTCAAAAAAATTAGAAAGTCCTTTTTTCAACTATGAGAATGAAAGTGTACAGGAAGCACTAGCTGAATTTATGAACATACTTTCTCAAAACATTGAAGTTCATAAAAACAGGTTTCAACTGCTTTTAAATAATGCAGTTAAGGATACCATCTATTTGGCGGCTTCACCTCAAGCTTTTTTAGAAATAGATCTGGATGGGGTTGATATCGAAAAAATTGATGATGCTTTTATTAAAGAGAGCCTCAAATATGTAAGGATCTATAAGAAGGATATCGAGAATTTTTTATCTGACATGAGAGGCTTAAGTCCCGATGATGCCATAGATGAGCTGGCCGACGAATTTGAGCCATTTAGCAGTACCGAAGGATTGAATGCAGAAGCGGAATTATTGTCTGAGATCCTCCCGCTAGACCCCGAGAAGGTTTTAAGCGAAGCTCTTCCGGAAGATTTTAGTGAATTCGATGATGAAGTATTTGATAATGATGATTCAGAAGAGGACAAACCTAATGATAAAGCGCTAGTCAGGGAAGTACCTGAAGAAACGAAAGATTCCATCTCAGAAAAAGAGCCTGAAGAATCCGGTGCTCAGAAAGATGCGGATACTGTTGAAGAAACCGACAGGTCTGCTGTACCCAATGAACTCCCAGAGGATACCAGCAACGAATTGCGCTTTCAAGCCGAAGAAAAGAGCTCTGAAAGCTTGATCCATCCGGGGTGGGGTGATAAGGTGGAAGCATTGCCCGAAAGCATGAAGTGGGGAGATGAGGGAAGCAAAACTTCCGTTGAAGAAAGCGAACCAGTACTGGAAGAGGAGCCAGGTGCCGAACAAGAAATGACTGAACCGTTTGTTGATGAATCCTTCCAACCTGAACCAGGTGATATTAAGGAAGACCAGGAGGAGGAGCCGGTTGTTGTAGAAGATGAGCCGGAAGAAATGGCAAAAGAACCTGAAGGAGCACTTGAAGAGGCAGCGGAAAAATCAGAGGAAGACAGTGTACAGAAACCTGAGCAAGAACAACAACAAAATGAAGAGCAGGAAGAGCCAGTGGAACCAGAAAAGGAAACCATAAATGATCAATTCGAGGTGACTGAAAAGACGGTGGTAGAACATCACGAGGAGGAGAAATCCAGCAGCTTAATGAAGTCGATCTCAGTGAATCATCAATTCATGTTTGTCAAAGAACTTTTCAAAGACGATCAGGTGTCCTTCCAAAATGCACTTTATGACCTTGAGGAGTATGATTCCTTTGACGATGCGGTTGAATTTCTTGTACAAGGGTATGCCAAGGAATTTGAATGGGACATGCAATCCAATGAAGTCAAAGAATTATTAAAAGTTCTTTTTAGAAAATACAGAGACTAATTCTGCCAGTACATCTGTTGTCCAGCAAAGAAAATCAAATCGATCAAGACGAACTCATCTCCGGGTTAAAGAGGCGTGATCCGGGGATCATGTCTTACCTGGTTGATAATTATTCTGCAGCCATTTTTGGTGCAATCTCCAGGATAGTAAACAATGAACCGGTTGCACAGGAGGTGCTACAGGACTGCTTCATGAAGTTCTGGGACAAAATCGATCAATACGACCCCCAAAAGGGCCGGTTCTTTACCTGGATGATCAATATCGCACGTAATCTCGCCATCGACCGTTTGAGATCTCGTGAGATGAAAAAAGAGGAAAAAACTGATGATATAGGTAATTACGTAACTGAAATTGGAGGTGCAGGTTTTTCACAGCAAAATGTGGATGGGATCGGAATAAAAGAAGTGTTGAACAACCTTAGAGAGGAAGAAAGGTTTGTACTTGAAATGGCCTATTTCAAAGGGTATACCCAATCTGAGATCTCTGAGGAATTTGATATTCCACTTGGTACAGTCAAGACGAGATTTAGAATGGCGTTGATGCATATGAGAAGCTTTTTAAAGGAGTGAAAACAGAAGAGTACATATCGTCAGGAGTTTTAGAGTTGTACGTACTTGATCAGCTTTCCACGCAAGAACGAAAGGAAGTAGAAAAACGAATAGCTGAGAACGATGAAATTCGGGAAGAAGTTGATCAGATTGAACGATCTATAGAGGTTCTGGCCTTCAATACTGCAATAGAGATCCCGGGGGATTTGAAAAACTCGATAAAAGTCCAATCCATTCAAAAGGACGCGCTTCCTAAAGATAAGGAGGTCATTCCCCTTTACTTAAAGTATGCAGTTGCAGCGTCCGTTCTTATTGCAATTACAGCTTCGATCTTAGCTTTTGACTATTGGAATAAGTGGCAAACGACAAAATCCAGGCTGGCAGAATTGATCGCACAAAACTATCAGTATGCAGAAACCCTTAACACGGTGAATCAGGAGCTCCTGGACGCTCAAAGTTCAGTAGCCATTATGAACAGTACTGAATTTGATCGCATTCCAATGAATGGAACGGATAACTCTCCTTCTTCCGCGGCAATAGTTTATTGGAATCAAACTTCCCGGGAAGTTTACCTGAGCATTCAGAATTTAGAAAATCTCTCCCGGGATCAGCAGTACCAACTTTGGGCCATCATTGATGGCAAGCCGGTTGATGCCGGGGTTTTTGATTCAAACAACACCGGACTTCTTTTGGAAATGAAAAATGTATCAAAAAAACCTGCCGCGTTTGCAGTTACGATTGAACCAAGAGGAGGAAGTGAGAACCCCACATTGGAAACCATGCAAGTCATTGGGAATGTTTAGTTGCACCAATTAAAGATCCAATACACGTCGCTGGCCCAGTGGTAATCCAATTTCTGCTTCAAGCGATTCTATGTCCATCGAATAGATCTGCTCCAGGACTTCAACATATGGCCTTTGGTGATAGTAGCCCTGGTCGAAATATTTTCTCGCTTCTGCAATTAATTCAGCCGCCTCGGCACGATTTCCATTTTTCAACATGATCCGCGCTTTATGATAAAAGGGATCGGAAAGATTAGGGTAAATACGGATCACGCGATCCAATTCTTCCAAAGCGCGTATGTCCTGACCGAGTTTTTCAAATGTTAATGCCCGGTACAGCACAGCATAGGCATCTACCCAGTTTTCTCCTTCTTTCTTAATCACACTTTCTACGTATTTGTTTAGATACGCTAAAGCTTTGTTATAATCCGTCAACCCATAGTAGCAAATGCCCCGCATGTAATCCACACTTTGACCTTGTGGGTGATCTACAAAATCAACCGTAAGTGTATCTGTGGCATCAAAGTCGGCAAGTGCACGACCATAATCCCGGTAAAAGTACAAATAGATGTATCCACGCATTCCACACCACTTTTCCGGGTCAAGCTCAACCGCTCGTTGGTAGTAAGGGAACATTTCTGATCCGAATCCCCGCTTAAGCCAGGCAACACCTCGTTCACGCCAGATTGCCGCATTGTCAACGTCAAAACTTTGTGCTTCTTCCAAAAGAAATTGTTCAGGTACAGATCCCTGGTAGTAATATCCGGCACCGCTTAGCAGTTGAGACGCAAGGTGTTTCTTGTCTTCTACAGGTATTTCTTTCTTGTACCATTCCCGTTGTTGACATGAAAGGGCAAAAAGTGCGATTGGAACTATGATTTTAAGGTAAGACATCCGTTACCACCCCGTTTTGAAGTTTATAAGTCAGGTACACATAGGCATCTTGTTCTTCACCCCTGATCACCCCCGGCTGCCAGCGCTTTAGGTCATAGGTGATCTGGTACAAGTGATCAATGGTCTCTCCGGGAAATCGCTTTTTTTGATAGTTTAAATCAGATTGTTCCAACACATACCGACCAGCTTCTCCTTTGCAATTCACGACAAACCGAAATGTTAAATAACCGGATTCTCCCTGTAGTTTTTCTCGCGCTACTTTTTCCCTGATGATCTTTTTCATTTCACCTTTACCATCCAGGTATCGAACATCCGGACTTGAATTGTAGTAGTCGACAATCCCCTTTTCATGACCACATAGCTCAAAATAGAGCGCATCGTCAAGGGTATTTACCGGATCAATGTAGGCCACTCTTTTTTTATCATGCCGGCTTAGTTCTTTAAAAGCTGAAAGCGGCATTTGTTCAATTAATTCAGTTACAGACCTCCCATTGGGCCGTGTAGAAAGCGAGTTGTATAAGCCAATTCCCTGAACATAAGTGAATGCATATTTATACTGAAAAGTGGTGTCACGTCTGTGAGACTTGAGGGTACGATCACCAATAAAGACTTTGGCAGGTTTATTCAAAATGGTGCTGTCGATCATTCTGGTTTGCATTCGCTCGACCTCATATTTGTCACCGTCAAAATCCATGAATTCGATGAGACGCTGTTCACTTTTGGGTTTGTTCCAATTTTCATAGACAGGGCTTGTTATCCTGGAGACCATGGTATCCAAATTGGAAAAACCGTAAAAAGAAATGCTGCTATCAAGGAATACAACTCCATCCTCAACCCGAAACTCGTTTATTTCCGTCAGCTCAAATCCGGCGTTGTACCATTTTACCGAAAAAAGATTGACTGACTTTCTTTGTGTTAGTGCATAGCTAATATTCGTTCTCGTTTTCCTGGTGGTTTCCCTGGGATAGAAATGCTCGTAGTACTTATTAACTACGCCCTCATCCAACAAATTCGTTTCCGGGAAATAATCAAAGATTTTGTCCTCGGGTTGCCTTGTACATGAGGCACCAAGTACGGATAGGAATAAGATCAGTGTTCGCACCTAACAATAAAATATCAGGCACAATATTATTTAGTGGGATCTACTAATTCAAAAAACGTTCCCGGATTAACATTTTATTAGGAAGTACGATGAACAATTATTCTGTTATTCGAATATCATCCTCGGTAAACAGCTTTCCCAATGAAGAAGTTGCGGAAATATTAAAAAACCCGACCACTTTTTCGTCAGGATTATTCGATAAAATATTGGATTGAATATTTGCCAGCGGCACAGCGAAAAGTTCTCCAAAACCACCTTCTCGTGCTGTTTGAATTTGAACCTGCTGCAAGAAAAAGAAAGCATCCTGTGAAATGGAGTTCAGCTCTACATAGATCGAATCGCCCAATTCAAAGGGGTTTACGAACTCATCATTATCATCTTCTTCGAATGGATTTATCAGTTCACGAATCGGCTGGATGAAAATCAGGCCATCAGCATCACCATCTTCTGAAAACGCTGCATCATATGCAATGTTGATTTCATCTGGCTTATTAAGAAATTCCCCGTTTTTCCATGATTTAATCCAGTAAGTATCTCCTTTTCCCTCCAGGTCCCGGGACCAAAAGTTTGCAAAATAGGAGTCATCTATAAAGGCATTCCCTTCTTCAAACCGCCAGGTAATGCTATCGACCGGAGGTACCGGGCTCAAATCAGCCAGGGATTCATACCTGGTTCCCGCAATGTCAATGACTAGCGAATAAGTGCTGCCGATGGTTGCAAAGGTATCTGTTGCGGTTAGTGGAGTCCAGGTATATTCACCATTTGTTCCTTCTAAGAAAGAATAGCTCTCTGCCGGATCATCTACATTGGTTATCACCACCGTCGCACCCCCAATTCCAACAGGTTCTGAATTGTCAAAATAGGTGTTGGTCGTATAAATGTCTATGGTTTGTGAGGTAGCAGAATGATACAGCCATGCATCGAATGCAACCAATGGCTCGCTTTCTGGCAGGCCTGTGGTGATCTCTTGTTCACAAGCAATTGTGAGTAAAATGATCGATAGTTTAATGAAATTCTTCATGAGTTAAAACTTGAAATTATAGGTTACTGATGGCACGAAGGCACCAAGGATGGAGACTTGATTTGCCCTGGTTACGACTTCCTCGTCTATAGCGAATCTGTCATCTCCCTGGGAAAAGTAAATGGAAAATGGATTTTTACGATTGTAAACATTGTAAACCGTAATCACGAGTGTATCTCTGTTCTTCCTCACCTTTCCTTTTTTCGAAATGGCACGACCTAAGATGGTTAATGAAAGATCCAGGCGGTGGTAATCGGGTATCCTAAGATTGTTTCGTGAATTAGCCGAGTTTTCCGGAATGGTCAGATGCTCTATCTGGTACCTGTGTGTTGGGAAAGTTGTAGGAGTCCCTGTGAGATAGGTGAAATTTGCTGATAATGAGACACGGTTACTGAGTTCATAAAATCCGGCAAACTTAAAGTTGTGTAGTTGGTCGTACCTGGCCGGATACCAGTTTCCCTCCCTGTTTTGCAAATCATCAAGAAAATTGATTCCGTCAATTTTTAATTCACTTCTTCCGAGTGTATAACTCAGCCATCCATTGAATCTTCCTTCGTTTTTCTTAAGGTAAAACTCCATCCCGTAGGCCCGGCCATCGCCGGCCAGAACATCTCCTTCAATGAGCTCATTGATAAATAACTCTGCTCCATCGATGTAGTCGAGCTGATTTTGTGATTTCTTGTAATACCCCTCAACAGAGAACTCGTAATCATTATTGCTGAAATTTCGAAAATATCCCGCCGCCCATTGTATGCCTGTTTGGGGCTTAATGTTGTTCGTACTTGGTGTCCAGATGTCCAGCGGGTTTGAAGCGGTGGTATTGGAAACCAGGTGAATGTATTGAGCTGTTCGGTTGAAGCTTGCCTTAAGAGATGAGGTCGGGGTAAGCTGATATCTAGCAGAAAATCTAGGTTCAAGATTCATGTAGTTTTCAATGGACTCCCACTTATCCGCGGTCTGAACATCTATCGCTTGCCTTCTCACACCAGGAATTGTATCGTTAAATGTGTAGTACGAACCAGGCCCAAGATATGAGAAGCCGGAAAGCCTCATCCCATATTGAAGCGTAAGTTTTTCATTCACCGTCTGTTGGTTGCCGACATACAAACCATATTCTGCCGCCCGCTTATGTGGTAAGTTGAATCCCACTCGCTCACCATCACTGAAGCCAACAGCATCTGCAGGGGTGAACCGATAAAGCAAGGCCTCTCCTCCAAACGTGAGTTCATTTTTGGTATTGATAAAATAGGTTAATTCAGGTTTTACATCATACGTTGTAATGTTGGACGTCCATTCAAATTTGTCCCGTTCGGTATCACCAAATGCGAGCTCATAATCATAGTCACTTATGTAAAAGGTGAGGTTTGAAAAGAGCCGGTCATTGAACAAATGATTCCATCGCAATGTGGCGGTCTTGCTTCCCCAATTGATCCCTTGTCTCTCGTCAAAATCGAAAACGTCCCTTCCAAAGTACCCGGAAAGGTATACCCTGTCCTTATCTGAGATATTGTAGTTTGCTTTTGTTGTAAGATCGTAAAAGAACAAACCAGCGCCATCGTCAAAGGCATTGGTAAACGGCCTTGCCAGGATATCGATATAAGATCTCCTTCCCGCCACAATAAACGAGGCCTTCTCTTTTTTGATGGGCCCCTCGATAGCCAGCCGGCTGAAAATGGTACCGATCCCTCCGTTCACCTCGAATTTTTTGTTGTTCCCTTCTTTCATTCGAATATCGAGGACAGATGAAAGTCGTCCTCCAAACCTTGCGGGTATTCCTCCTTTATAGAGTTTTACATCTTTTACTGCATCAGGATTGAACACAGAAAAGAAACCAAGCATATGCGAGGAGTTGTACACCGGGGCTTCATCGAGCAGTACCAGGTTTTGGCCTACACTTCCGCCACGGACATTGAACCCTGAAGCACCTTCTCCCACCGTCGTTACACCTGGCAGGAGCTGGATACTTTTAATTACATCTACTTCGCCAAGAAAAGACGGGATCTTGTTTATCGTTTTGATATCCATTTTGGAGACACTCATTTCGACAGACGAAACATTCGCGTCTTCCGGCTCAGCGGTCACAACGATCTCTGCCAGCTGGATACCTTCTTCACCAAGCTCAATGTCTATTCGCTGGTTGCCGGACAGCGATAGTTGCTTTGTTTGAGTAAGGAAACCAATATAGCGGTACTCTATTGTGTAA
>JANQEC010000272.1 GCA_028278585.1 Cyclobacteriaceae bacterium
TTCTGGCTTGCCTGATTCCACTTGCTTCGGAAGGCTCCATCTATCCAGTCTGTCAATACTGTGGGATGAATGTAAGATGATTTGCACACGGTAGGAGTATTTCCCAGGTCTGAAGAGACAGTTTTAACCACTTCGTTGGAAACTCTCTTTCGAGCTGTCAGTGTATCAGGATCTAATTGTTCAGAAAGGCGAAAGGCGGTTTTGGAGGTTGCCGCCCAGGTACGAAAATCCTTAGCTGTCACCTTTCCAAATTTTGAGGTAATGTCATCCAGGTATTCATTGATGTGATGAGATTTAATATCGTAATCTCTTCCATTTCTGTCTTCATATCTGAACAAATCCTGTGTCTTTTTCCTACCACCAACTGCACCAGAAGCATCTATAAGCAATGCCAGATCATCTTCCCAAATTCTTCTCTTCCAGAGTTTACCAGATTTTCCGGTGAATTCGAAAATGGCATCAAGTTTTCCCTCCGCGTTTTTCGAACGATCAATTTTCATATGCCCTTCCTTGATAGTAGTTAATCCGTAGGATTTGTTCTTTTTAGCATACTCATCATTACCTACTCGAAAATGATAGAGATCGATGAGTTTGACAACTAGTGCAACTACCTTTTCCCTTGGCATCCCGTCCAGTTTCAAATCCAGGTCAACCTTCTTCCGAATCGAGGGCAGAATCCTGGCAAAACCTGTCATACTATCAAACTTCACAGCGGCACGTTCAGCTGTCCAATTTTCGTGATAGCGATATTGTAATCGGCCTTTGGCATCTTTTCCTGTTGCCTGCAAATTTGATTCAGAATCTGAACATATCCAGACTTCCTCCCAGGCTGGTGGAAGCACTAGCTTATTACAACGCTCAATGACATTTGTGTCAGAAATAAGTTTCCCATTGTGGTCATAATAGTCCCAGATGAGAACTTTCTTTTTGTCCTTTACAATTTCCCTTTTTTTTCGTGATATCCCTTTTTCTCCCATATTACGATCTTTAGGTTCGACGTACGTGGCAGTGGCGGATGAGGAGAATTTGGTAATGTGCACGCATGGTTGACTTTGCTCGTCACCATCACTGCTGCGAACTAAATTAATTAAAAAGAGAATAGGTTGTAATTGTCAATCCATGAAAACGCTCGTTAGCCCTAGGATTAGCAATAGTTCAGAAATAATTAATTCTTCCTGGAGGACTTGTTGTGATTTTCTATTGAATTATGAGAGAATCAATTCTAGCGAGATCTGAATTATTGATCAAAAATGCTACATTGGCGAATACAATTTTCCATTCACCACCCTCCTTTTCGATAATTGACATACTCCTTGTATCCAACTCACTAAAGCTGGTTTTAACAACATCCACCACAATGGCTTGAGAGCCATTTTCTGAGATAATTGTTCTTCTGTCTTTTATATCGAAGCTAAGATTGGCAAGTAATTGCGCCATTTCGGGATCTTGTCGATACTGCTCGTAGTTTTCCAATAGTTGATTTTTATCCCATACCTCGTTAGGATCGGTTCCCATAACAATACCTCTATCAGCAATTATTTCATTTAGATCGTCATTATTTTCAGATTTGTTGGATTCATAATAACGATCCATTAATTCACCAGCTACTTTTTCTAGCTCAGCTTTGTTAACAGTTTCTTGCTTTGAAGTTGAATTTGGATTCTGACAGGCTACCAAACAGAATACCATTAGTATAGATAATGCCTTCATTTGGATGAAAAGTTGGTTACTGCCTATTAAGGTACAGAATATATACTAACCCGTTAGGGATAACTATTTAAAAGTACAGTTTGGAATCTCTAATTGGCTGATAATACCACACTTCTTTCGACGCTATTAAATGGACCCTCTATTGCATTACCTTCTGCGTCAATTAACTCTAACTTAATGTTCACCTCACCCATTGGTAAGCCTTCAATGTAATACGGAGCCCATTCATCGATCATGAATTCTTTACCATTTATTGTAGCTCGTACTTTATTTCCTTCAGGTGAAATAGTTGTATTCAGCAAATAGAAATCAAGCATCAACTTTTTGGTATCCTCGCCTTTGTAAGCTCCTTTTGGTCGACTGTAAAAAAGATGTGGTGCGGTTAAATCTGCCTCTTCCACTCCTGCGTCACCTACGTTTAAATTCTCAACGTGAAAGGCTCCTTCGCTTTTTACACTTTCATGATAGGACCTCGATAAGAAAGCAAGCACAACATAATTACCATCTCCCAATTGATTGGAAACTCCTGGCATGTAATGGGCGGAATAGGGACCATTGTTAACAATGAAATGAATGTGTTGCCCTTTACCGGAATTGGCTATCCCGCGGGTTGCTGCATCCTCCGTTTGGACTCCAAGCTCATATTCAGAAACATCGAAGGTATAATTCACTGAATTTGAAGAATCGTTTGCTTCAATATTGACATCAGTTTTTGTCAAAGTAGCATCTGGAAATTGAGGTGAATCGGGTGCTTTGGTCAAGGTAATTGCAGGACCTACAGTTTGTGTGTCGCTGGAAGATTTCTCTCCGGAATTTTGTGATGATGTACAAGCAACTGCAATACCTAGTAGGAGAAGGAAGGTTAGATTTTTCATTTCTTTGGTTTATAATGGTGGATTAAAGATAAAAAAAGCCCGCACTTAATGCGGGCTTTTTTTGTCATCTTCTTTCCAAATTTATTCGATCACGATGGGTTGAGAATCTGTGTATCCGAATAACTCATCTAGAGACACTTCAGTAATGCTTCCATATTCTCTAAGCGCATTGAAATCAATCTTATCTCTCGATCCAACCAGGACGGTAACGAACTTGTTGTCCTTGATGTATTTCTCGTGAAAGTTCATCAAATTATCAAATTCCATTCCTTTGACTTGCTCGTATATGTCTTTTCTGACGTCATACTCCAATCCTCGGTCTTGAGCACCAATGTAGTTCCACAGTACTCGGGAACCGGTAACACGCTCACTCTCTATCTTATTTAAGATGGCCTCTTTGGCAATATCAAATGCTTCAGGGGATTCAGGCATATTGTTTAACAGATCCATCATAGCGTTCATAGCTTCTGCTTGTTTGTCTGCCTGTGTTCCGACATATGCAAATAAGTAATTTGCTTTGTCCTTTTTGGAAGGCTGTGAATAGCTTGAAAAGACTGAATACGCCAGACCCTGGGCCTCTCTGATTTCCTGAAAAACAATGCTGTTCATACCGCCACCAAAATATTCGTTAAACATCCGAACTGCAGGTGTGTTCTCAGATTTGTAATTTTCACTTTTGGCAAGAAAAACAATTTCAGTCTGAACCATATCATAGTTTGTCCAGAACACTTTTGGCTGATCGACTTCCATCTCCGGGTACTCTTTGAGCTGTGGAATTTCATTGAATTCGGCTGGCACAGGATGGTAGCTAGCAAGGAAGTTACTTACCTGATCGTTTTCTCTTGGTCCATAGTAAAGGATTCTGTGTGGTAGTTTAGTAATCCCCTGGATGATCTCCGTCAACTCATCAGCATTGAGTTCCTGGAGGTCGCTATTTGCCAATACATCGTTGAATGGATTTGTTGCTCCATATTTTCCGTAGTTAAACAATCCACTCCAGAGAATGGTCCGCTTGTTTTTCTTGGCATCAGCTCGTGACTTAAATGTCCGATCAATCATTTTATCAAGTGCCTCCTGATCAGATTGGGGATTGGCCAAAAGAGATTCGAACAACTCGGTTGCCTTTTCCATGTTTTCGTCTAGCCCGGAAAGGGTAACATAGGTTCTTTCTGTAGAAGCAAATACACTGAAGCTACATCCGATTTTATACAATTCTTTTTTGAATTCTTCCGCAGTGTATTCATTTGTTCCTATGAATTCCAGGTACTGAACAGCGATGGCTAACTTGGGATCTGCATTTTTTCCTAAATCAAGAAGGTAGGTTAGCTCGAAAAGCTCATTTTCCTCATTTTTCTTGCTCAGAATATTTACGTTGTTGACAGAAAATTTATTTACATCTTCTGTATAGTCGACAAATACAGGTTTTAGTTTGCTTACCTCTTTCTCAGCAATTGCCATGTGAAAATCTGATTTGGCATCTCTATTTACAGGAACCTTAGTGATTTGTGGTTTTTCTACTTTTTGTTTGTTAGGATCCTCTCCATTTCTCTTGTAAACAACCACATAGTTGTCCTTGTATTTTTCATTGGCGAAAGCAACCAATTGTTCCTTGGTAATGTTTTCCATTTTCTCAATTTCTCGAATGTAATTGGCCCAATCCATGTCATTCGTAAAAGCCATCACCATCGCGTTCGCTCTGGACCAGTTGCTTTCTAAACCTTTCATTCTGGATGTTTTGAAATCTGTAATTACCGCATCAAGAAGCCAATCGTCAAACGCTCCTTTCTTCAGAAGTTCGATTTGTTCCAACACAAGATCTTTTACTTCCTCAAGCGTCTGATTTTGTTTTGCGTTTCCATATAAGGTATGAATGGCGTAATCATTCATGTTGTCTACATAAGAGCCCGCGTTCAGAACTGCTTGTTTTTGCTTAAGATTCAAATCTATAAGACCAGCTTCTGAGTTATTCAGAATCATGTCAACGAGCTTAACCATTACATACTCTTCAGAGCTTGTTCCATCAAACCGAAAACCAATATTCAGGAATTCAGCGTCAGGTCCGAAAACTTCTCTGACAACCGGTTCGGAAATTGGATCTTCTTCGATCTTGGTCCATTCTGGTAACTCATTATTTGATTCCCAATCACCGAAATACTGGTCGATAAGCGCGATTGTTTCGTTGTAATCAATATCTCCACTCATGCAAATCGCTACATTGTTTGGGCGATAGTAGGTGTCGAAATAGTTCTTTATCTCAGTTATTGAAGGGTTTTTCAGATGATCAATCGTCCCGATAACAGTTTGTGTTCCATATGGATGTTTTTGAAATGCTGAAGCATACAATGTCTCAAAAACTTTCCACCGATCATTATCGAGGGATCTGTTCTTTTCTTCGTAAACGGCTTCAAGTTCTGTATGGAAAAGCCTGTTAACTATCTTTTTGAATCTTGAGCCTTCCACTTCCAGAAATCTTGAGACCTCATTGGAAGGTATATCCACCGTATATACAGTTCGAT
>JANQEC010000296.1 GCA_028278585.1 Cyclobacteriaceae bacterium
AATCTCCACAGATAATCTTAGCAATGTATGTCTAAAGGTGGCTATGTCTATATAATGTCTAACAAGTCGAGAAGTGTTGTGTATGTTGGAGCCACAAGCGACTATTTCGGAAACTGAAAAAGGTTGGAACTACGGATTTGACTTAATGGAAAAATCCTGGAAATAAAACAAAAAGTAAAAGCCGACCGCACAATCCATTTAATCTTCAGATAAGCTGGTATTTGTTCAATTTATTTTAGGGGGACACACATGTAATGGTGTATTATATTGGATAAGGGTCGATTGATAAAATTTGGATTTTGAAAAAGCATAGTCTAGATTAACTTAATTGTTATCTAAGTATTAACTTATTTATTATCCACATTAATTACCATCGTTCATGAAATCTGAAGAACGTATACGTGAATTTTCCTTTCAGGCATCTTCAGAAGCCTCTCAAAACATCATTTCGGACAATGAACTTTGGACTAAATTTCTTGAAGGAGATCAAGGAGCATTTGCTCAGATTTATAAGGAATATGTAAATGACCTTTACAATTTCGGATTTCAATTATGTAGAAATAGAGAAGTATCGAAGGACATTATTCATGATGTTTTCATGAGTCTAAGATTTTCTAAAAGTAAGTCTAAAATCAAATCCATCAAGTCCTATCTATTCAGGTGCTTTTATACGGAATGGATTAAGAGATCAAAAAAGGAATCCAATCTTTCAAGTCTGTCCGATTGTTTTGCTATTACCGCTTCCTTCGAGGACCGATTGATCGAAAAGCAAATAGGTGCGACTAAAATAAAATACCTTCGCCAAGCACTTAAATCACTAACAGTTAAGCAACGAAAAGGAATCATGCTTTTTTTCTACGAAAAGATGTCTTATGATGAAGTTGCCGAAGCGATGACTTTAAGAAATGCCAAGTCCGCGCGCAAGCTAATTTATCGGGCCCTTGATAGGTTGAAGCCGACCAAGACTTTCATGAAGATCCTCTTCTCTTTTCATCTCTAGTCTCTCCAGGGTATGTGGCGGTAATCATACGAGCAACTTTTTGATAAAGTCATTTTTTTTTGGGGTCATTCTTAGAATTAGAAGCTCTTCTTATCAAATGACAATTAAAACGAAATATATTGATTACGAAATTCAAGATTTTCTAAAAGATGAATTTTTTGTAAAGTGGGCCACAAATAGTGATCCCAAACTATCAGATTTCTGGGACAAGTGGATAAGTGAGCATCCACAGAAAACAAATACAATTCTTGAAGCGAAGCAACTAATCCAATCACTTCAATATAAGGAAGAGGCTCATCTGGTTGATGATGAATACATTAGGTTGTATGAAAAAATTCTTAAAGGACATAACATAACAGGATCCACCAAAAAAAGATATACGAATTTTTACCGTGTTGCAGCGGCTGTTTCATTGATAGTAGTTTCATTTTTTACACTAAATAGCTATTACAAGAAACTAAATAACTACTACAAGAAAGAGAAAGAGGAACGAGCAAACTATGAAGTAAAATCTGCTGCCAATGGAGAAAAACTCACATTTCGGCTGTCCGATGGAACGATTGTGAAATTGAATGCTGGTAGCCAGCTTGAATTTCAAGAAGTTTTAGGTGATCAGATTCGGGAAGTACGATTGACTGGAGAAGCTTTTTTTGATGTAGTCAAAGATGTGCATCGATCCTTTGTTGTAAAAACGGACAAAATGAAGGTTGAAACACTAGGTACCTCCTTCAATGTGAATTCCTATAATGAAGAGGGTAATCATACAATTACACTGGTGACAGGAAAAGTTGGAGTATCCACACTCGATAAATCGAATTACAAGATACTTGTTCCCGGTCAACGTGCCCATGTGAACAAGGATGCAGAAATAATCATTTCAGAAGTGGATCTGACTGAAGTTAACCATTGGAGATATGATATCCTTTCCTTTGATGAAAACGATTTTGACGAAGTTATTGTCAGCCTGGAAAGGTGGTATGGTGTGAAAGTCACAATTGAGGGTACTATTCCGACCCTTGACAGATTTTCTGGAAAATTTAAGAACGAGAGTCTTGAGAATATTCTTGACGTAATAGCCTTTGCGTCAGGGTTTACATATACAGTCAATGAAAAGAATGTCAATATAAAATTTTAGAGTTATGAGTGAAGCATATAATAGCACATAAAAAAACCCGCACATACAGTATGTACGGGTAAAATTCTATCCATGGGTTATCGCAAAAATTTCACCATGGATACACTTAACAGATTGTTCCATTAAACATTACAAAAATATGAAAAACCAATTACTAAAGGTTTTAATAATGTCTGGTAAAGTTTCTATGTACATTTTAATTCTAAAGAGTTTTTTGGTTACTGCTTTAGCAGCTTCTGATACCAAAGCACAGTACAAGAGTGTGCATGAAGTAGTTGTTAAACTAAACTTAAAAGACGCAAGTGTCAAAACAGTACTAGATCACATAGAAAAACAGACAGATTATTTATTCCAATATTATAAAAGAGATATTCCTGATGATGTCAAAATTGATGTCAAATCATCGAAGATCTCTGTGGGAGAAGTTCTTTACAGCGTCTCATCAAAAACCAACCTGAAGTTTAGGCAGGTGAATAACAGTATTGCCATTGCAAAAAGAAAGAAAAGAGAAAGAGAATTTGTGAAGGTAGTAGATGAGGTCACAGTTTCAGGTAAGATACTAGATGAAAATGGAGATCCACTACCTGGGGTGACCGTAATTGCCAAAGGGACCACTACTGGAACCGTAACTGATATTGACGGAAATTATACAATAACAGTTGAAGATGATGCAATTCTTGTATTTTCATTTATAGGCTTTGCATCGCAGGAAATCAGTGTTGCCGGCAAGACGGTTATTGATGTTTCATTGTTGCCTGACGCAACACTTTTGAATGAGGTTATTGTGACAGGATACGGAGTGGAAAGAAGATTGGAAATTACAGGAGCAATTGCTTCTGTAAAAGGAAGCGAGATTGAAGCCATTCCTCTACAAAGTTTTGACAGGGCAATACAAGGACGTGCAGCAGGAGTGCTCGTTCAGTCGAGTTTCGGTGTGCCTGGTTCTGCAATAAGTGTGAAAATCCGAGGTACCGGATCAATAAATGCAGGAACCGACCCACTATTCATAATTGATGGTATACAGATGAATACGCGTGATGACGCTGCTGCAGGAGTTTCTCAAAACCCCTTGGCAGGTATTAATCCTTCTGATATTGAATCAATAGAGATACTTAAGGATGCTGCTTCGACATCTATTTATGGATCGCAAGCTGCGAATGGTGTAGTTATCATTACTACTAAACGTGGTAAAGCAGGGAAAACCAGATTTAACTTGCATGTCTATACTGGTATAACTGAGATCATCAATGAGATGGACATGATGAGCGCTCAGGAATACATCAATTGGAGATTACTTCAACAGAGATATAGCAGATCAGGTGGTACCGGTGAGCCGACAGGTACGAATGAAGGAGTCTCACGGCGGGAGGCTTTGAGAGGCTTTGATGACACTGACTGGGCTCCTCTTGGGCTCTCCAATACAGATTTGGGTGCAATACCCCAGACTGATTTTGATGCCTTTGTGAATTCAATCCCCAGTTACAACTGGCAGGACATTCTTTTTAGCAGAGGAAGTACCACTAATGCTGAGCTAAGTGCGAGTGGAGGTAATGATAAAACAAGATTTTTCATTTCAGGAGGAATTAGTCAGCAAGAGTCACAGGTCGAAGGTGTCGATTTTCAAAGAGTCGCTTTTAGGTCAAACATTGATCACGATGTAACAGACAAGATCACCCTCAGTACCTCGCTCAATCTTTCGACAGTGGAGCAAAATGGCGTCAATTTGAATGCCTGGTCTTTTAATAACCCTGTATTCGGATCAATAGCTATCCTTCCTTTCAATGGACCGAATGATGAAGATGGTGTTTTCCATGACAATAATAACCGTTTTCGTACAGGAAGGGTACCTCACAGTACACAGGCAAATCTTATGTTTGATGAGAGAGAGGTACAGACAGTTCAAATTGTTGGAAACTTTGCAATAAACTATAAGATAACAAATGACCTGAAGTTTAGGTCATTTTATGGAATTGATTGGAGAAACGTTGATAGTTTTCAATGGTCTGACCCAAGAACGAGTGATGGAGGCCGTGTAAATGGAAGAACATTTGTGGATGTTGAGAAAAATTTCAACTGGATAACCACTCAAACATTAAATTATTCAAAACAACTTACGAGTTCGAGCAGATTGGATGCCTTACTTGGCTTTGAATTCAGAGAAGAAAAGAACGAGAAGAGTGAGGTGACAGTTGTCGGATTTCCGGATCCAGCGTTGAGAACCATTCAATCAGGATCTGAAGCTACGAATTTTGGCGGGTTCTTCAGTACGTGGAAGCTTGGCAGTTATTTTGCAAATGTCAAATATGGTTTGTCTGAAAAGTACTTTGTGACCGCAACAGCAAGGTATGATGGATCATCAAGATTTGGAGCTAACAAGAGATTTGGATTTTTCCCTGCTGTAGGTGCCGCATGGGTAATAAGTGAAGAGCCTTTCATGGGCAGCTTTAACTTTCTGGATGAATTGAAATTAAGAGCCAGTGTTGGAGTTACAGGTAATCAGGCAATAGGGAATTTTGATTCCAGGGGTTTGGTGTCTTCGGCAGGTGCGGGTATTTACGGTCAAACGGCAGGGCTGAACCATAGTGGCCTCGCAAACGAAGATCTTACCTGGGAAGAACAGACTACCATTAATCTTGGAATGGACTATTCAATCCTTAGATCTCGAATCACTGGTACATTCGAAGTATACAAAAGACGTTCTAAAGAGCTTCTACTTGAGAAAAACTTACCAAGGACCTCCGGGCATGCAAGTTTTGATATAAATGGTGGTGAAGTTGAAAACAAAGGCCTGGAAATTAGTTTGAATACTGTTAATGTAAGATTTCAGGGATTTGAATGGAGGACCTCATTCAATATTTCTTTTGTGGAAAACGAGCTCATCGAATTACTGGATGGAGCTACGAACGATGGGGATCAGTATATCGTAGGGGAGCCACTTGATGTATGGTACCTTTTTAGGTATGCAGGGGCAAATCCTGCGAATGGAAGACCCATGTTCTACGACCGAAATGGTAATATTACCTATGATCCACAGATAACCGGAGTTGGAAATGAAGATGATGATAGAGTTGCCGTTGACGATTCCAATAGTAATTTCTTCGGAGGTTTCGGAAACACATTTAGTTACAAAGGATTAAAGCTGGATGTTTTTTTTAACTATGACATTGGAAAAACAATCTACGACCGGCAAGCTTATCTGATGTACAACTCAGGGGAGGAGAGACAGTATAACTATTATCGTGATACTCCCAATCAAGCATGGTTGGAACCTGGAGACGTAAAACCTTTCGGTTCACCTTCCAGGACTAGAGTATCAGTTGATACAAGAGGATCTGATCTTTTCCTTGCGGATGTTTCATTCATCAGACTGAAGACGATATCATTATCCTATGATCTTCCTCAGAAGTTGATTGGAAATATCGGTTTTACCAATGCAAACATTTATGCTACCGCCACAAATCCTTTTACCTGGACGGGGTATACGGGTTACGATCCTGAGTCTTCAGCTCGTGGTGGAAATAGTACAACCAATGCAGGAGGCAATGGTGTGGTAGGCAGATTTCCGGGAAGTAAAATATACACCTTTGGTTTTAAAGTAGGATTCTAAACTTAAAGAACGATGAAAAAAGTAATTTTTATGTCATTCATCATCACGATGGTCATAATGGCCTGCAATGATGTATTAGAGACACAGCCTAAGCAATCCATTGATACAAACAGTGCAATAGGAAATGCTACAGTACTGGCTGCTATAGTGTCAGATAACTATGATATTCTGCAAGACAATGACATGTATGGATCCGACCTGGTAATGTTACCGGATGTGATGGGAGACAACCTGGAAAGTACTGCGGAACGTAGCACCTTCGAAGATCAATACTTATTTGTGAATGGATCTCACATGGGTTTTTGGAATGAGGCGTGGGAGATTATTACGCAGGCCAATCTTGTTTTGTTTGGTGCAGAACCGCTTACTGATCAAGATGAGAAGGACCGAATTCAGGGCGAAGCGTTTGCTCAACGAGCGTTTGCTTACTTCTCACTGATGAATGCGTACGCCTACATGCCCACTGCTATTCCAGGTGTAAATGGACTACCAAGCCTTGATCCCAGTCAAAACAGGGGTGGAGTTCCAATTATAACAGATGCTCAACTTACTATTGCTGATGTTGAATTTCCGGAAAGAGCAACGATTGATGCCGTTTATACGCAGATCAGGAGTGATCTTGACAACGCAATTAACCTATTGAGTCCCGGTGGTGTAACCACCTTCAATCAGGATAATGTACGCGCATTGGCCTCAAGAGTCGCCCTTTATCAAGGGGATTATGAGAATGTCATTTTACTAGCTCAGGCTGCTAGTCCTCTGGACGGAACAGATTTGTCTTCCAGAGCGGATTATGCCAATGATTGGTTAGACCCAATTCATCCTGAGGGCCTTTTTGTTTTGGTTTTTGATGAAACAGAGGCTCAGTTTCAAAATGGACCACATAATCTATACGGATCTGACTTTACGGTGAATAGTTCAATTTTCAATGGAGATGGTGATCATCCGGTAAGCGTATTTCTAAATAACTACTTTGATGTCACTGCTCCTGCTGACATTAGGGGTACTGTGGTAAGAGATGTGGTTTCACCTGGCAAAAAGAACCCCGTTGGAACCCCTGAATTGATAAAATATGCGGGCAGAGGAGGTGTTGATATGTCCGATCCTATTCCTATTGTTAGATCAGCTGAGATGTATCTTAATGTTGCCGAGGCAGCCGTTAGACAAGCCGTTGCTGATGAAAACCTGGCCAGGACTACTCTGAATGTGCTGAGGACAGCAAGATTTGGACCGGGGTTTGATATCCCGGCTACAACAACGGGTCAGGCGCTTATCGATGCTATTATGTTCGAACGAAGGATCGAACTTTTAGGAGAGGGTCATAGATTCTTTGACCTGAAGAGAAATGGTTTGGATGTAGATAAAAGAGCGCAAGTTGGAGCAACGGTTTTCTTTAATACAAGTAGTCCGGACAGGATCATAGGTTTTGAAGAGCCGGAAATTCTAGCACCTATACCAACTAGTGAGATTGATGTAAATCAAAACCTGGATCAAAATTTTGGATACTAAAAGCTATGAATTATGAATAAGAAAATAATATACATATGCCTGTTTATGGCAACTGCTTTGATGGGATGTTTTGATGATCAACTGGAAGGAAAGGAATTTGATGGCCTTCTGGTTGAGTTCGATACTACAGCAGATGATGACATCACAAATGTGAATGATGGAGCAGGTGCGCTAATGGAACAGGTAAATCTGGTCGGTCCTCAGTTTGATACTGATCAGACGTTTACGGTCTCTGTTGATCCGTCATCAACAGCGGTTGCGGGTACTCACTATAATTTTGATGGAACGTTTGTTTTCCCTGCTGGCAGCAGTACTTCCGAAGTATTAATTACCATACTTAATGCAGGT
>JANQEC010000319.1 GCA_028278585.1 Cyclobacteriaceae bacterium
ATTTTCAAGAGTAATTATTTTTTCAAGCAATAGATATTTCCTTTTTAAATGCTACGCAGTTAAATATATAGTTTTGCGAAAACAAATTTAAGATTTTTACCCTCAAATGGCCGTCATCACCTTTACGTCTGATTTTGGCACGGATGATCACTACGTGGCGACCGTAAAGGGAAAAATTCTTTCAAAAAACCCCAATCAACAGATTGTTGACATTACGCATGCCATAAAACCGTACGACATTTCTCACGCGGCAGTTGTATTGAAATCTGTTTACAAAGAATTCCCGGAGGGAACTGTTCATCTCGTTTCGGTCGATTCCGTACGTGAGAAATCGAATGGCGTAGCATTGCTATTGGACGGCCATTTCTTTGTTGGCTTCAATTGCGGTCTGTTTAGTATGCTTTCGGAAAAAGAGCCATCTGAAATTGTAGAGATTGATGTTGAGCAAAATACATTTCCGGCGAAAAATACGTTGGCAGAAGCTGCATTAGCACTATCCAATGCAGGGGATTTGAAAAAGCTGGGAAACCCGGTTGACCAATTGGTAAAACTTTTTGCCAGACAATTGAAGGTGACTAAAAGAGAAATTGTAGGAAACGTTGTGAATATTGATCGCTTTGGGAATTTAATCACTAACATAACGAAAGCGGATTTTGACAAAATCCTGGAGATAAATGGGAAAGGAACGAGGTATGTCATCCGGTTTGGAAGAGAATCGTTTGACCAAACCAATACTTTTTTTTCTGATGTAGAATCTGGCGATTGCTACGTCTTGTTTAATTCCACAGGAGTTCTTCAAATAGGATTGAACAAAGGAAATGCTTCGCAACTTCTGGGACTTGGAATTGACGCACCAGTTCACATCGAATTCACAAACTGAGGTCGCGTATGCTGAAGAGAATAGTTCGAATGGAGTTTGATCAAGAAAAAGTGAATGACTTTCTAACGCTTTTTGCAGAGGTTAGGGATAAAATTGCTGCACACCAGGGGTGCTCCCATGTTGAGTTATGTAAAGATGTCAAGCTAGATAATGTTTACTTCACGTTCAGCATTTGGGATTGTGAAGAAGATCTGGAAAACTACAGAAGATCAGAACTCTTTGAGAAGACATGGGCCCGAACAAAAGTTTTATTCAGTGCCAGGCCACAAGCTTTTTCACTGCTTGAAGGAAATTCCTAGCTCCTCTCCTTAAATACCATTCACTTTCAAAAGTGTAAATTCGGAAGGTGATTAACATTCTTAAAGTACTTGCCCTGGTGGGCATTGTAGTGATCAGTCAGTTCATCTTAAAGATTGACTACAATGAAATGGATGTAATCCCATATGGTTATGCACTTTTCAATTCAAGTTGGATAGAAAACGATTGGTACTTGCATTTGGAAATTTTGTACCGGTTGCCTTTCGGGTATGTTTCGGGCTTTTTCGTTCACTTGTTTGGTTTCATGCCAACGATATTTTATGGAAGGATCATTTCGTACGTCTTATTCTCCTTCGCCTATTTAAACCTGTTAAAAGCTACCAAGACAGATTTCATCGCAGGCTGCGCCGGACTTATGATCTTCCTGACGTACTTTCCAACTGGAATGTATGCGGGCGAGTGGATAATTGGCGGACTGGAAACTAAGGTGTTTGCCTATTCATTTGCACTGTTGGCAATTGGTTCAGCTCTTAAAAAACAGTATTTATCCGCTTTTCTCTATTCAGGACTCTCATTGTCCCTCCATTTGCTTATTGGTGGATATCATCTGATATGTTTTACTTCCATTTTGGCATACCAGGCATGTTACGAAGATCTTTCAGTCAAGGAGATTTTCAGGAAATGTTACCCGTTTCTTATCGGTGGAATTTGGGGATTGGTTTGCGTCTTCTCCTATCTTTTTACCCCGATCGATGAGGAGTTAAGCCGACTGGGTTGGGATGTTTATGTCCATATACGGGTTCCTTTTCATGTGTTACCTAAATTCCACTTTGAAGCCCTTTTCTTTCCATCTATTTTTTCAGTAATCAATGTGGCAGTGCTTTTTCTCCTAAAAAAAGACGGACTAAAAATCTTGTCTTTCTATGCATTAATCACAGTTTTGATTTCTGGAATAGGTATTTTGTTTTACTTACTTGGTGATCAATCGTTGCTGAGATTTTATTTCTTCCGGTACAATGATGCGATTCAACCTTTTCTAACAATTTTGATTTTGGGGTCGTTGTTCTCTAACCATTCAATCGATTTCATTAAGGTTTTTGGCGATAGAGTAAAGACCGATCAAGTTTTACCCATGCTGATTTTGGTGTCTGTCGCAATTCTATTTGTCTTGAAAAAAGAACCGAACATCAGGGAATTGTTTGATCCTCAATCTTATCGCTTAACTGCTATTGCAAAGAAAAATACACCGAATATTAAGATGTCGAAATGGATCGGGAAAAACACATCTGAGGATGCAGTGTTTATTGTACCTATCGATTGGGAGACTTTTTACATCGATACTAACCGAGCACTATTTGTATCCTGGAAACATGCTCCTCAAAAACCTGAGGATTTAGCTGAGTGGTATAAGCGAATTCAATTGCTAAATAGAGGTGAAAATCTGTTTGAAAAAAATATTGATCACAGAAAGGTTATTGCGACCAACTATCAGAATTTGACGAAAGATGAGTTACTCCAGCTAAAAGAAAGCTATCCATCAGTTACACATCTGGTTTTTTCTTCCAGCATCATGTTGGATTTTCCTGAAGTCTATCGTACAAATGATTTCGTCTTATACAAACTTTAAATGTTAACCCTAAGTACAGTTATCAAAGGATTCTAAGCCCATACGCTTGATCTGCTAAGATTATTACTGAGCTGAATAGCATGACTAAAACAGTAGTCCAAATGATGAATTTCTTGCTTAATGCCCATTTTCTCGAAATGATAAGAACCAACAGAAATAACACACTGGTCACCACTAGGGGGATTGTAAAAGTTCCAATTCCCATGTCATGACTAATTCTTCCTTCGTCATTCAGATTTATGAAATTCATTCCCGATGCAAGCAACCTCATATAAAATGGAACAAAAAGGAACGGGAATAATTTATAGACGGGTCTTCGCACAAGTAAAAAGAAGCAGATGATGGCTTGAGCAAGTGTGACAAATGGACCAGCCGCACTTATCAGGTTCTGATGCCATTGTTCATCGTATGAACCCTGAATGGGATAAGCACTGTTCAATGTAAAAGCCATGTCATAGCCCAAAAGCACGCCCATGAACCAATGAGAAAATTCATGTAGCAACCAGGTAAACAGCACTACTGCTAGTGTTATAAATATGTATTGAATGGATATTTGAGTTTTCATTCCTATAGTTTAAAAATTAATCCCCTGCTCGACCAAAAGCAGGGGAAACCAAAACCTAAATGACTGTAATAGTCACTTAAAAAGAATGGGAGCCAGTTTTACTGACTACCCATCGACCAAAAATTGATCCTTCTTACAATTGAGTTGACTAATCCTTTTTAATTGAGCTTAGTCCGCTACTACTAGATGAAACGATCGGGTTACCACGATATCTAATTGTACTTGCCCCGGTTGCATTAGCTTCCAGGTCATTGTTTGCGCTAATTTTAGCCGTTGATGCTCCCACTGCTTTAATATCAACATCATCGACATCAAAATTGAATGCACTGAGCTTTGATGCGCCAATCACATCGGCTTCAAGGTTCTCGGAATCTCCTATCAAAGTCAGCTCAGATGCACCAGTTAAATCAACATAGGTGTATTCGGTTGAAATATCTGCAAATACCTCTGAAGCACCTTCAATTCGAAAACCTATTTCATCGTTGTCAAATCCTGTAACATCTCCTTCACATGCACCCTTCACGGTCAAATGATCCAGCTCTGGCATAACAATGAAAACCTTAACCCTTCTTTTCCAATTCTTGTCTTTCCACCATTTCCAATTCGTTCGATATTCTATCTCTAACTGATCCCCTCGTTGTTCCACCGACACCTTTCTAAGATCATCTTCGTCACCTTCAAGATCAACTGAATATTCATCCCCTTGCGTTATTTCAAAATCAAAGAGCGAGATCAGGCGAACTTCATCAAAGTTTGAGAATCGATAGGATTCGGACTCATATCCGCTTCTCTTACTCCTGAATCTATATGAACTTGTTCCCCCTCTGTTTTCTTTACAAGTCAGACAATTGATTCCACTTCTGTCAAACACCCAGTCATTCCCTTCCATTTGGTAGGATCGATATCCATTTAAGTGCAGCGTATTGATAAGTATTTCTTCAAGATCCTCATCCATTCTAAACACTTTTCCATACGGGATATAGAATGTGGCATTCACATTCTGGAATCTGAATTTCGTCCCTTCTTCAAAGGTTAAATCTGAGTCGAAAAGAATATCATTACCATCTTGTGTTACATTATAGGTTACTGCCTTGGCATTCTCCTTAGCCTGAGCTCGTGTCGCACCCCTGGACTCTATCCGTAGATCCAATAGGTACGTGCTGTCATCATGTCCTCTCAATCGAAGATCAATTGCCTGGTATCTGTAATCATAGTCCAGATCGTAAAGCAAATCGTTAAGTCCTAGCGTTGGAGTACTATCACTCACAGGATATACACGTTCCTCTTTATAGTCACCTTCAGCGGTGAATTCTCTTACCATCATTGGAACTGAGAAGGCCATACCAATCATTCCGATTATCCAGAGAGCAAATAAGGTCCAGCCTACAAAGGCTTTGGTAACCGCTCTTCTCATAATAATGGTTAGGCCCAGGAGAGCTATCCCTAAAGATGGAACCATCGCAACGATATAAGCTGATATAATTGAAATCGTGCTAAAGGAATTTGCAACATATTGTACAGGGAATTCACCGAAGTGTACCATACCCTCCATAGCTCCACCAATCCCAAACAAAACTGCCAAAGTGATGGAGAATGAGATCATGCAAACAAAGCCCAGGAATACAAAGAAGATCCCAACAGCCACTCTCAAGGCTTCTACGAAGAACTTAAGTAGCGGACCTAAAACTTCGCCCAGCGCTTTGAATATGATAGCTATCAACCTGAATGGGAAGAGCAATATTTTAACAAATACATTTTCTTCTTCACCCTCCACGTTCAGCCCCTTCTTTACATTTTCTTCAATATTTGAAATAGTGACTGGTTCACCTTGCATTTGCATTTTCTCCGTAATCGATTTCGCCTCAGGTGTAATGATCCAAAGTATGATGTATGCAATCAAACCTGCTCCACCAAGGAAGATGGATATCACAAACAGAATTCGAACAAGTACTACATCAATTCCAAAATATGAGGCAATTCCGCTACTAACCCCACCTAATACACGGTCTTCTGTATCCCGGTATAGCTTTTTGACGGTCTTATCGTCTTCCAACTTGTTGCTAGCCGGAACCGCGATCCACAGGATGATATAGGTGATCAAAACAAAACCTCCTAAAAACCAAAGGATTAATGTAGCGATGATGATCAGACGTACCCAGATTGGGTCAATTCCAAAGTAGTGTGCTAATCCCGAGGCAACACCGCCTAAAACTCTTCTTTTTGAATCCCTGTAAAACCTGCGTTCTTGTGTCTGACCTTCTGTTTTTTCAGATTCTTCTTCACTTTTCTCTTCAGTTTCAGCTTTTGGCTCCTCAACCGGCTCAGTCTCAATTTCGGCATCAAAATCTTTCGTAGTACCCATGATGCTAACAAGATCATTGACATCTTCCTGGTTGATTACTTGCTTACCATCATCAAGTCTGGCGAGAAAGATCTCTGCAATTCTGCCTTCAATGTCTTCAATGATTTCTTTGCTGTCCTCGAAAGAAGAAAAATATTTATTGACAGAATCCAGGTAGTTTTTTAGCTTTTCATAACCATCCTCTTCGATATGGAAAATGATACCACCAATGTTTATACTTATATTCTTCTTCATGATTTCTTACTAGCTTTTTTTCTGTTTGCGATGATTTTTTTGGTGGATGAAACTAACTCTTCCCAGGTTTGATCGAGTCCGCCCAGGAATTTCGCCCCATCATCAGTAAGTGTATAATATTTTCGAGGTGGTCCTGAGCTGGACTCTACCCATTTGTAATCAACAAGTCCTGATTTTCGAAGACGCGTCAATAGCGGATAAAGTGTTCCCTCTACTACCATGATTTTTGCCGAAGTTAATTCCTCCAGCATATCGGAGGCATAAACTTCACCCCTGGCAATAATGTGCATAATGCAAAACTCCAGGATCCCCTTTCTCATTTGCACTTGTGTATTTTCTATATTCATCTCAAAAAACCTTTACCTTTATTGACTCTTGTCATTACTTGATCAATCGCTTTTCAGGTTGTGTATACGTAAAGGTACTTTGTATGGCCAAGTACTTAGTAAAAAAATGTACATTCACTTGAATATTCTTCTTATAATTATATTTTTAATTAGATTAATCATATTAATACTATTTAATAAACTTTGTCGTAGAATTGATATACTTCATAGAATGAGGTACCAAATCGTTGATATGAGGTGCTAACTTGCTGATGGTTTTTTTGGTTGAAATGAGGCTTGTAATTTTTGTAATTTTTATTTCCCTATTCGATTTTGCATTGGCTCAAGATGATGATTCAAGTGGTGACTCCACTCCGAAATACAGCAATGAATTCTTGAATATCGGAGTGAATGCCAGGTCATTTGGTATGGGCTTCACTGCGGTATCTTTTGTTGATGATGTAACTGCAGGGTTTTGGAATCCCGCTGGTCTCAATAAACTAGAAGCGGACCATCAGCTATCATTGATGCACTCTTCCTATTTTGGTGGTTTGGCTAACTATGATTATGCTGCAATGGCTACCTCTCTTGATGAGAAAAGTAAAATTGCTTTATCCATCATCAGGTTTTCCGTTGATAAAATTCCCGATACCCGTTTCCTGATAGATGCAAATGGGGCGATCCGTTATGAAAATATTGAGTTCTTTGCCTCTGCCGACTATGGATTCCTTTTATCCTATGCAAGGAAGTTGGATGTATTAGGTGGAATTGATACCGGAGGCAACCTTAAGATTATCCATCGAACAGTGGGGCCATTTTCGAAGGCTTGGGGATTCGGCTTTGATTTTGGTTTGCAAAAAGATCTAGACAAATGGAAATTAGGTGTTGTTGCAAGGGATGCGTTAGGAACTTTTAATGCATGGACGCATAACACGGAAGAGGTGGAAGATGTTTACGCCCTGACTGGTAATGATATTCCTATTAACTCACTTGAAGTAACCTTGCCCAGGCTTGTTGTAGGAATCTCGCGCGAATTTTCAATTACAGAAAACTTCGGACTTATGCCTTCGGCAGACCTGGATCTAACTTTTGATGGCAAAAGGAATACCTTGGTTCGGACGAGTTTCTTTTCTGCAGATCCAAAGATTGGTGTAGAGTTGGATTTTAAGCAGATGGCTTTTTTACGATTGGGGATTAACCAGTTCCAACAAGTTAAAGATTTTGACGGGTCTAAATCATGGACTTCTCAGCCAAATTTCGGACTTGGAGTGAAGATAAAACAATTGACGGTTGACTATGCTTTAACAGATATTGGTGATTTAGCACCCGGATTGTTTTCTCATGTTTTTTCAATAAAAGTTGATTTCAATGAGGAAAATGAATAGATATATTGGCTTACTGTTCCTTCTCCTTACCTTTTCTGTAAAGGCTCAATTTGGTATAGAATGGATTGATTTTAATCAGTCATATTACAAGATTAAGATCGTAGAAAATGATTTCTATCGAGTGACCGGAGCTGAATTACAGGCAATCGGATTTCCACTTGCGAGCGTTCCGGCAAGTCGCATCCAATTGTTCCGAAGAGGCAATGAAGTGGCCATAAATGTTAATGCAAATCCTGACGGGACGCTCAACTACCTGGAGTTTTACGGGAAGGGAATTGATGGAACGTCGGATTCACCTCTATATGAAGCGGGTGATCAACCACATACACTGTATAATTTATTTTCTGATTCAGCTACCTATTTTTTGACTTATAAGCTTGGAAGTGAAACCGGGAAGAGAGTTGCATTTTCTTCAGACCAAAATGCCGCAGGGTTAACTGCAGAACCTCATCACATAGCAGAAGAAGTACTCCTTTATACAGATTTTTATGCGAGTGGAATTCGGTTTGGAACCAAATCAGCTTTTTCTCTAAGTAAATATGATAATGGTGAGGGCTGGACTGGAAACTTTCAGGGAAAAGGAAGCTTCACAGATCATGATTTTGTTTTGACTAACCGGGCAACCGGTCAAGACCCTATATGCGATTTTGTGCTTTCCGGTGCAAATAGCCTCAATCACAATGCAAGTATAAGCGCAGGACCGAATTCATCAAGCCTTGCTTCACTAGGTAATACACAGTTTACTGGATGGGGGCATGTTTTTCACTCATTTGACATACCTGAGGCGTCTATTGGGGCTGGAGGTGAGCTCACCATTCAAGTACTCACAGAGGGTTTTCCTGAAGCAACAGATTTTTTCTCGGTCTCTTATATGCGTGTACGATATACACAAGATCTGATATCTGTTCCTACCCAAAATCAAATTTTCACGCTCGATGATCCGGCTTCTGCGAAGGCATATCTTCAAATCAGTACGACAGATCCTGCAGGAACTTCAATTTATGATGTTAATGACCCCTTCAATGCAATTAGAATCGCAACAACTAATTTCTCAGACAGAGTAGATGCCGTCATCCCTAATGCTACAGCTGAGCACAAAATATTAGCAGTAACCAACCCAGCTAGTGTTTCTTCTATTCAGGAAGTCTCATTGATTGAACCGGATTTAACAAACAAGAACTACCTGATCATAACACATCCGGATTTGCGCACCACCGGGGACCCGGTTAACGACTACAAAAATTATCGCGAGTCTGGACCAGGAGGAAGTTATTCTGTTTCCATTTCAGAAGTTCAGGATTTGTATGATCTTTTTAATTATGGTGATCCATCTAGTTTGGGAATCAGAAATTACATTCAATATGCTGCATCCGTTTCCGATGTTCAGTACATATTCATCATTGGAAAGGGCTTCACTCCTAATTTCAATTATTATCGGGGGGATCAACTGGAGGTCAATGTCCCAACTTTCGGATTGCCAGGGAGCGATCTAATGTATACGTTGGGAATTAATGCAAGTGCTGATTCCCCAGGCATTCCGATTGGTAGATTAAATGCTTTTGAACCGGAAGATATAACTGCGTACCTGGACAAGATGATCGAAATGGAAGAGCGTCCCTTCGATGATCTAAACCGAAAAGACTTTTTGCAACTGAGCGGAGGCAGCACACAGAACGAGTTGAGTCAGTTTGCGGAAAACATTCAAAATTTCACGACTATTCTTGAGAAGGATTTCATTGGAGGGAGGGCTTTTAATACCGGAAAAGAAACCGGCGAGGCTGTAGAGTTTGTGGATGTAACAGGCCAGGTCAATGCAGGTGTTGGTTATGTTACTTTTTTTGGCCATTCGGGAGGAAGCAGTACCGACATTGAAATTGGTCGTGTTTCAGATCCTGAGTTTGGTTATTCCAATAAGGGTAAATATCCAATTTTCCTTGTAAATGGATGTAAAGCAGGAGAGATTTTTGGAAACAACCTAACATTTGGAGAAGACTGGATGATTACGCCTGATCTTGGGGCTATTGGTTTTATTGCGCATGCGGATGTTGCAACCGCGAGTACGTTGAGACGATGGAGCGATCTGTTTTATGAGATCTCATTTGCTGATGATGTTTTCATTGGTGAGTCGGTTGGAAATGTTCTGATCGAAGTTTCTGAGAGATACCTGGCACAAAATGGAACTTCCAATTCAAGCCTTTCACAAGTACAGCAGATGCTGTACGAAGGAGATCCAGCGTATCGAATTTTCGGAGCTGATGCACCTGATTATCAAATTGAGAATTCCGGAATTTTTGCAGAATCAATTGAAGGCACAGAAATTCTGGCATCTCAGGATTCATTCAAAATCAATATTGTCGTTAAGAATTTTGGAAGATCTGTTCTGGATTCCTTAGATGTTCTAATTGATAGAACGCTACCAGATGGGACTGTTCTGACGTATTTGGACAAATTTGAAAGACCACTGAGGCTGGATACCCTCGAATTTTTTGTTACCAATGACCAAACTCAAAATAATACCGGGCAAAATCTGTTTAGTATCCAGCTTGACCCTCAGGACAACACCACCGAGTTGGATGAAACCAATAATTCCGCATCCATCGAAATCCCTATTTTCATTGGCAACACAACGCACCTTTTCCCAAGAGATAATGAAACAACAAATTCAGGTTTGGTTGAGTTTGTATGGCAATCAAGTAATCTTCTTGAGGATGAAAGATCCTACGACCTGGAGTATGATACCAACGAATCGTTCAACAGTCCGAATAGAAGATCTGTCTCAGTGTCAGGAGAACTTATACTAAGGAGCGAATTTGATTTTTCACAGTTTAGCCTGCCGGATAGTTCTACCATTTATTGGAGAACAAGACTTACCACCCCCGATGTTGGTGAAACCAATAACTGGGTCACAACTTCTTTTACAATAAATGGTAGAACTATCCGGCAGGCTAAACTGTGAAAAATCAAATTCGCTCCTTAGTATAAGTTCTCCTGACACTGAGA
>JANQEC010000379.1 GCA_028278585.1 Cyclobacteriaceae bacterium
ATGTTATTGGTCAAAATTCTGTCAGCGTTCTAGGATCGCCCTTGTGAAGTGCCATAGTTGCTCCTTTTGTCATGCCTGACTTGATCAGGTATCTTACGAAGGTTTTAGGGATAACATGTCAAGTGACTGCTGATTAGGGGACTATTCTATTTTCTCTATGTCATGCTGAACTCGTTTCAGCATCTTCATAAACTAATTGATTAATTAAACGTACTTCAGCTTTTCAAGATTTTTGGCATTTCTGTTTTCACAATTTCCAAAAGGAGGTCCAGGTGTTTCAAGTGGGTGCGAAAGATTACAACTGCGACCCGGATCCAGAAAATACCATCAAGTGTAGTAGAGGAGAGGAAGATCCTGCCATCATCCTGAATGGTTTTAATAAGTTTTTCATTGAATGAATTCGCATCTCCATTTTCTGGAATGTATCGAAAAATTGCGATTGACAGATCTGGTTCCGGGCCTACAACAAACCCCGGGATCTTTTGAATTTCCTTATGAAAATATTGAGCAAGAAGTAGTTTTTCTCTCAATGCAGCACGGAATGGATTTAGTCCAAATAGTTTTAGTGGCAGCCACATTCTTAATCCTCTAAAATGCTTGGTTAGCTCTGGGGAGACATCCGAAGGATTAACTTCTTCTTCCACATCGATGAGATCCTGGAGATAATCAGCGGTGTATTGGTGAGCTTGATAAAGTGCTTTTTTGTTTTTTATCAAGACCGCTCCTGTTCCAAAGGGAAGGAACAGGCACTTATGAGGATCCAGTGTGATGGAATCCGCCTTGTCTATGCCTTTAAATTCTTTTTCCAACTCTGGAAGGAGCTTAAAAAATCCTCCATAAGCAGCGTCCACATGGTACCAAATCTTATTCTCTGTGGCTATGGTTGCTATTTCTGCGATCGGATCAATTGTCCCGGTATTGGTTGTACCCATCGATGCATTGATTATAAAGGGAATCAAGTCCGCTTCCTGGTCCTTTTTAATGACCTCTTTAAGTACTTGACTATCCATTCTGAATTCTGCGTCTAAGGGAATGTACCTCAATTGAGCTTCGCCAAGGCCAGCAATTCTAAGAGATTTTTGGAGCGAATGATGTGCCTGATCTGATAAGTAGATTACCAACCGGTGGAAATCTGCAGCTTTTGTGCCACTAGCTTCTCTTGCGGTTACAACGGCTATTAGGTTAGATATCGAACCACCTGAGGTAAGGTTGCCTGTTGCTGTTTCCGGAAAACCCATTAGCCTTGACATCCAGCGGAGCAGCATATTTTCCAAACGGACGGCACCTGGTGCAGGAAAGAAAATACCAGCGTATTTATTACTAATTGCTGCGAGGTAATCACCTAAAGCTGAAGGGTACAATCCGCCACCAGGGATATACCCCATGTGACCCCCGGATGCAGGGTTTATTCCATCTTCTTCAATGTGGGATTTCAGCCCTTGAAGTAGCTCGGAAAGTGGAGAGGGTTCATCGTTAAGGTCATAATTGAGTATTCCTGCTCCTTTATCTTCGTTTTGATAGTAAGCGTTAACATGATCCAGCGAATTGAGAAATTGGGCTGTGTGTGACAGAACCTCCTGGTTCCAGGCTTCACGCTGGTCTTGTGGTGGATCAAGTAGAAGGGATAACTTTTCTTGCTCTTTTATTTTTTCGATCATTGAAATCAAAAATAATCGGATGTGTTGTAGCACCACCGGTGATTTTTTAGTTTTTGAATATTACCAGATAAGTTTGCGCTCATGAAGACAGCAGAGATACACACCAAGAAAGGCGTCATGAAAATTGATTTTTTTGAAAATGACGCTCCAAATACCGTTCAAAATTTTATCGACCTGGCGGAGAAAGGCTATTATGATGGACTGACCTTTCACCGTGTCATTCCGGATTTTGTTATTCAAGGTGGATGTCCTCAAGGAGATGGAACCGGGGGACCTGGATACCAAATCGATTGCGAACTCGATGGGGACAATCAATACCATGATCGTGGTGTACTTTCCATGGCCCATGCAGGAAGAAACACAGGTGGATCTCAGTTTTTTATCTGTCATAGCAGGACCAACACAGCTCACCTGGACAGAAATCATACGGTGTTTGGTAAGGTAGTAGAAGGTTTGGAAGTGATTGATGAGATCCGCCAGGATGATGTGATGGAAAAAGTAGTGATTGGAGAATAACCACAAAAGCACCAAGAACTCTACAAGGCCACAAGGTCAAAGTGACCTTCGCGAGCTCGAGCACATGGTGTTCAGGTCACTCACATCTGACTCCATTTGGTCCACCAAACCATGGACTGTTTTCCCGTAACCAGGAGCCGTGAGGGCCATCACTACCCCAATTCCCGTTGAAATTTTGCCAGGCGACGGAAGAAATTTCTTCAATTTCAGGGATCTCAGCTGTTGAGCTCGTCTGGGATTTTTTTGTGTTAATTCTGACTATCTCAAGGTGATTCCAGGTTTCCCAATTGATCCCGTCAGATATTTCGTCTATGTTGAAATAATCAACCCCATTACAAGTGGTTTGGAAGTTATCAGGCAGTCCACTTTGTTGAGGATAATTGGCATGTGTATGAAGCGCTGAAAAAACAATCGGGTGGTGCTCATCTTCCCAAAGCACTTCGTCAATTTGGTACCATTTACTCCAATCCGAACCATGTGCACTGTAAAACACGTTCTGCACTTCCCACTCACCATTTGTTGAAATGGAACATCTGACTGTAATATTTTCCCAATCACCCTCGTGTTCAACGTCAACTATAATATTGGCGAAGAAATTATTGGCCGGACCATTGTATGGATAGAAAAAATGATATTGGATATCAACGTAAGATTCGTTTTCAAGTGGTCGGACCACGTTAACGTAACACTTAGCCTCGGACAAGTTACCGTCGAAAACTGGGGAAAGTATTTGATTAGGGTCAGTTGTTGGTGAAACAAAGAAGTCCGACCTTGTTCGGGAGTCGTCAGTACTTGAAGAAATATCAATCCCATCAACATCCGTAATGGTAGCATTTACCAATAGCTGAGATGTTAATTCGCCTATTTCATAAATGGTTATGAGTTCTGATTGATCTTCAGTGGGGAATTGGCCATCTTCTGCATAATAAAGAGCAGATCCTTGAATGAACGATTCCACAGTGGATGGGAAATAGCGTTCATTCGTATGGAATTTTACTAATGGAGCAAAATAGGGAATGGCCTCTTCGATGGTGGTTGGCGGAGGCTCAATGGTGGCCCCATCATCATTATTGCAAGACAATAAAAAAATAACCGGGATTAAAATTTTGAAGAGATGTTTCATTACTTCATGTACTCAATGAACGATTTCCGCATAAGGTAATTGTACCTTAATTTAGGATAAGAAACTAAAAACCACTTCACGATGCGATCCTTTTTCACTTCTCTCTTCCTTGTATTTACATTCTTTTTGGCAGCCCAGGAAACTTCAAAAGAAGTGGATCGGCTAAGAGAACAGGTATCGAACTTAAGGCACAGTTTTGATCGTCTGCAGAAAACAATGGATGATTTACTGTGGTACGATAAGGTCGGGGATGTTGCATACATAGACAAGGTGTATCTCACAGGACCTCCGAAAGCAGACAGGGTAGAAAAGAATAAGACCAGGCAAGGATATGGCAATCCATTTCGATTCCAATCGTATGTTTTTATCCCAAAGGGAATTGATCCTGCAAAAAAATACCCATTATTGGTACTGCCGCATGGTGGCGTTCACAGTAATTTCAACACCTTTTACACGCACATTATTCGCGAATTGATGGCCCAGCAATACATTGTTGTGGCGGCAGAATATCGTGGAAGCACAGGTTATGGCAAAGGGTTTTATGAAGCCATTGATTACGGCGGGTTGGAAGTGGAGGATGTCTACGCATCGAAGAAATACATGGTTGAAAATTATGACATTGTTGATGGCTCCAGGGTTGGGATTTTTGGCTGGAGTCATGGGGGATTGATTTCTTTAATGAATATTTTTGAACATCCGGAAGATTACAAGGTTGCATACGCAGGCGTACCAGTCAGTGACCTGATAGCTCGGATGGGATATAAAACGGGACGGTATCGTGATCTTTACTCAGCAGATTTCCACATTGGAAAAACGGCCTATGAGAATGTGGAGGAATATAAGAAACGTTCCCCTGCGTGGCAGGCGCATAAACTTAAAACTCCTCTTTTGATTCACACGAATACCAATGATGCCGATGTGAATGTTTTAGAAGTTGAACACCTGATCAAGTCATTGAAAGCGGAGGGCAAAAAGTTTGAGTACGAGATCTTCAAGGATGTTCCCGGAGGCCATTCCTTTGACCGGATTGATTCAAAAAAAGCACAGGAGGTCCGATTGAAGATCTACAAATTCCTTGGTGGGTATTTGAATCCACCAAAGCCATTTAACGGAGTGAAGGCACTGCGGAAGGCGGCTTACAGGTACTGATACAAATTGTTGCATTTTATTTTTGATCGAAGCGTACTCTAAAAGATGCGCCAACATTTACGAATAAAGAATTTCCAAAATCGGAAAATAGTTGTTCAGGATTATCGAATCCACTATTTGGATGAATCTTATATTCTCTGAATGCTGTATGCCCCAGTTCTGTGTAAATGACCAGCCTCTGTATGGGATAGAAATTCAAAAAGATCTTCATCTGGCTGAGCCCAAATGATTCACTGCCTTCCCTTACGTAGTTATGATTAAGATCCTTGTTCAAGCGGTAAGATGATGTGACGGACCTGAAAGAAACACCTGTGTAAAACGTATTACTCAATTTGTACTCTATATTGAGTTTTCCGGGAAGGACGCCAAAAACCTGTAATCGATCAGAGATACGCCAGCCTATTCCAATAAGCGGGACGAAGAAGTTTCCAAAGAATTCCCTGTTGTAATACATTCCGAATTTGTATTGAAATTGATCATTCACTTTTTTGGTCATCAGTAGAATTCCACCGAACTGGTAATCTTTAATGGAGATGTCCTCGAAATCGGAGTTGAGTTTAGGGATGATCATTCCCATTATGCTCCAATGCTTGTTCAAGGTTTTTGTAATTCCTAATTGCATGGACAAAGAAGAAAGATTGGTGGTAGTTACTGAATCTTGTTGGTGGTTAAACGATAAGCTTTTGTAGGAGCTGCCAAGTAGGAGACGATTTCCGGTTTTCATCTCGACAGGAAGAAAAATGGATGTGGTATGTTCTTTTGTGATGTTGCCACCATTGCGGTATTGCTGGTATTGGAGGTTGACTATATCAACATAGGGCTGAGCTAAAGAGGGGAGATGAATAATGGCCCCGGCAATAAATAGGAGGATGATTCTTGCTGATTTCATTTTTTGGTGATCAAATTCCTTATCTATTGTACTCGATCGTTGTAACATTTTTATAGTCTTCTTGACCTTCATACCAGCTGGTTACCTTGGTAGGGTAGCCTTCCAGATCGTATTCGTATTCAAATAACCTGACTTGCTGGTAACTTGATTCTTCCGACCAATTGGTTTCAATCCTAATCGGATTATTGAATTGATTTCCATACCATGGCCAACCAAATTGAGGCGTTGTGTTCAGGTACATGTTGTGTTTTTGATCATAGAAGTACTTCTTAACCTCCACCTCCGTTTGAGTTACGCTCACATTCCCATTGGCATCATATTCATAGGTAGTTGACCATCCGTCTTCATCCGTCTGGATGACTCTACCTTGTGAATCGTAACTAAAAGTGGTTGTGTAGATGGTGCCCTCATACTCCTCTCTCGCTTCAATCAGAAGTCCTTCATCGTATAAAAAGAAGGTCGATGAGATTCCAGTTATGGCCGTTAACCTGTTTTCTTCATCATAACTGAAGCTCATAAACCTTGTACCATCATCCAGGGTTATTTCGGTAACCAGATCCCCATTGTATTCTATTCGAAAGGATAATTCACTGTGTTCAAAAGGTACAGTCAACCGTATTGGTTTCTTCGAGCCAATTGACCCCGGATCATCATTTCCACAACTTGAAAGTGCTATGATGGCCAGTAAGGTCAATATCATTGAAAAGATTCGAATCGATCGAATGAGAATACGTCCCTTGATAACTAATGAAGCTAAGTTGCGCATTTGAATAACGTTTTAATTAATTATTTCAAACCTGAGTGTCAAATTCCCCAGGTCCGTGTCACCGGTTGCCACGAAGTGGGTTTCTGAATGCTCGTTGATGACCAGCAAGGATTCTGTGAACCCATCACCCATACTAAAGCCAACCCATTCCCATTCTGACCAGGAGCCTTCAACGAAAGATGGTATGGTAGGGTCACAAGAAGTTGTTCCTTTGTCAATGGAGAAATAGCCTGCTTTCTGGAAAAAGTAGATATCGTCTGCAAGGCATGAATAGGACGGATCATTTGTGACGTCCTCTCCCGTTTCAGTCATAATTTGTTCCACCGACCAGCTTTTTCCTTCTGCCGATGAAATGATTCCAAACGTGTTGATACCAATAGTGGCATGGCCCATTGTAATCCGACCGTCTTCTACCCGTTGAGTAAATTGGAATTGAATATTCCAGTTGTTAAGATTCCCCTTTGCTATATCGATGTAATAAGCACCTTGTGATAGATCGTCAATGACAATGTTACCATTGAGATCGGTTTGTCCCTGGCTAATCGCACCTTGTTCAAACTGCAAGTCATCGACGTTTCGGTAAACAACAACATTTGCATTTGCTACCGGATCATAATTGAAATCGTCGACGACAGTAAGAAGCATAATTCCGTTGGTTTGAAAATCAGCTTCCTTACAACCGGGAAGCCCTAAGAACCCCATCAATGCGAGGGTAAGAACGATCAGTTTTAATATGATCTTTTTCATAGCAATTTTTTTTTGATTTAGAATTGAAATGCCACCGAAAAGGAAGCAACCCGATGATATACATCAGAATCATCTTCATCGTCTATACTTAGAAGCCCCAACGTATAACCCGCCAATAGCCTAAGGTTAGTAGTAAGCGAGTACCCGGCTCCAAAACCGAAACCCAGATCGGTACTGCGGATACCTTCCGTGGAGCTATCCTCCGTCTTTGAGCCTGTGCAAGATCCTCCAACACATTGTTTTTCTATCATTTCAATTTTGTTGTCCAAAAGGACTGAAATGGTTGGTATTAATGATAGCTGAAGCTTTGGTTCTGGATGGTAGTTGAAAGAAAAGGGTATATCCAGGTATTGAGTTGCAATTCTGGCCTCATATTCTTCTGAAAAGACCAGGTTGTTTCCCATATCATAACTTTCTGATAAAGAGAATTTTACCCCTTTCGTAGAAAAAAGTACACCCGGTTCGAACGTCCATTTTTCAGAAAGGACATAGGTTAAATAGATACCCGCATGATATCCGGTTCTGGAATCAAATCCGGATTCGATATCATCTCCTTCTATATTTGCGATATTAATGCCCGCCTTTACTCCCAAATGTTGGGAGAAGGCGCTCATCGTGATGGTGATCAGAGCGATTAGCAGAATTGCTTTAAGTATTTTCATGATCCATAGTGATTAAAAAGTGTCTCGTTTAATGATTTTAAGAGCGGTAGGTAACCCTTGCAGCATGATTCCATAACTCATTGATTTTTCTTAACAATGAGGCTAATCTAGGGGCACATGTATTAAATGGAGGCTGAAGAAATGAGACCTTGAATTACCGATTTGCAGTGATTGCAAGGACAAGAGAAGTAGGCTATGGTTAGCTGTGAAAAGTTGCGATTCTTGCAATTGGAACACTCAATTTTGCGAAAAATGCAACTATTTCCCGGGGCATTTGGATTTTATGTGAAAGAATTATCGTCCTAATGCCTGGAAATATGTTCCATCAGGAGATCCAATTGATCAAATCCTCTTTTAAAAAACTGGAACCTTGCTGTTTCGGAAGCGCGACTAATAAGCATTGATTTCTTTTCCAGGTTCTTATACCAGTCTTTGGTTGTCTTGCAATAATCTTTATTGCTTGTTTTGATAAAACGGTGATTGAGATGACCGAGGTAAACTGTACTGAAATCATCAAGTTCAACGTGGATACATGTATTTTCATCTTCCAACTCACTATAGTACAAGTTAAATTCAGCTCCTTCTACTAGCTCATCCTCAGTTTGAATGAGTTTTTTCCCGTGTTCAGCTTGATTTTGTATGGTTTCAAGTAGTACCTTAAGCTCAGTGCACACATTGATGGCAATTTCTCTGTCCTCAAAGATCCCCGCATCCCAGCAAAAGCGGACCTGGTTCATGATACCGATCATTGTATAGTCTGTCCATATTTCGGTGGACGGAATGTGCATGTAATTGTTGTAAATGCGTTTGCCGGTGTCAAGTAAAAGATCATCAATTGTAGAAGCGCTGAATTTTTTAAAACGATTGTCATTCAGTTCCATAGATTTGATCCAATAGAAGATCTTGAATGCTCCAAGGTTTGGTGAATTGAAGAAATGTAAAACAGGTATGCCAGGACCTAAAAAGGTGATATGCTTATTTTCGGCCGTTGCAGACTTTATTTGATCCAGTTCATCGCCAAGACCCAGAAAATAGCTTTCCAGGCTTTCCAACGTTTTGCTGTAATTGTTGTACACGAAACTGACCACATTCACATCTGTTGAAATCAGTGAATCAAAGGTGATGTGGTAGTGGTTGCAAAGTGTAATGGTTTCACTGAAGCTGAGTTCGGTTTCACCACGGATCCGGCGATATGCACTGTCGTTGCTAATGTCCAGGATATCTGCGAGTTGACTTACCAGGGACACGTTTTCAGGGATCAAGGCAGCTACCTGATCAAGTAATCGCTTTTGGTCAGGGAAGTTCCCAGTCGGTGAGGTAGGATCGCCAGGCGCTAATTTCATAGAATTTTAGACCTAAGGAGCCAATCAATTTACAAATCCTGCCTGCCGATTCCAAACAGATGTTTGTGAATGGGGTATCTTGTTTTGTTGCGCGTAAAATTTAGTTTGTAGAGGCTAGTGGAAAATTTAGTCTTTTATCATAATTGCAGGCTATTTCTTCCTGGGCACCATCCCATTCATTTCAGACAAAGAATATACGGTCCAGGCCAGGATCACTGCGTTTTTCATGATGTCTGCTTCCGGTACATATTCCAACACATCCAATTGTGTGTGATGTGTCACATTACCGTAAGCTAATGGCTCCTGGATAAACTGGAATGCCGGAATATTGTAATGATCGAATGTTTCATGATCGGTTGATAACGTGTTTTCGATCGTCAAGGCCCAATCTTCAGAACCTGGCAGGGATTTGAATATTTTTTCAAAAACGGGTCGTGCAAACTCATTGTTTTGAAGATAAATTCCGCGGACTGCACCTGCTCCATTATCCAAATTCAGGTACGCAGATACCTTTTTTGATTCATTGTTTGGTCGCTGATCAAGTTCTCCGAAATGGTCCCTGGCATAGTCAACGGACCCGATAAATGCCTGCTCTTCACCGCCCCACAGGCCTACACGAAGTGTTCGTTTAGGAGTGTAACCAATGGCTTTTAATATTCTCAATGCTTCCACTAAAACCAGGCTGTTGGCTCCATTATCTGTTGCTCCTGTGCCCGCATGCCATGAATCGAAATGCGCTCCCATCAAAATCACCTCTGATTTCAATTTTGGATCTGTGCCGGTGAGTTCGCCGATGATGTTCACATTGTTCTCCGGCTCATGGTAAAATTCTGTTTCGAGATTCAGCCGGACCTTAGGAGTTACATTTTGATCCAACATTCGGATCAGCCTCCCAAAATGTTCTGGCATGATCGTGAAATAGGGGAGTGGTTGCATGTGACTCGTTTTGTAGTAGTAAGTGCCGTCTGGATGCAACGTGCCAAGCAACATTGACCGGGATTTTAACACAGCCAGCGCGCCTTCACTCTCGACAAACTTCAGAAAATCCTGGTCGGCAATGTCGTCGGTTTCCCAGGATTTAAGTAATTCAGGAAGCGGTGTTTGCACTCTCTCCGCTATAAGCTGACTTTCCTTATCTTCCAATTCTTTTTTGGTAAGCGTTCTGGAAACAGGATCAGTTAGTGATCGTTGTCGAGGAGCTCGCCCAACTAAAATGATCTTTCCGTTTAAATTTCCCGCATACTTTTCCCTGACCTGGTCCATGTTTCTGAAACTACGTATATAGACGACTTCCCCTTCAACTGCACCATCTGTGCTTTTCACCATCGCCAAAGGGTAGGCATTGATGTGCATGTAATTGGGAGCGATCATTTCTACGTTGAAACTTTTAATGCCCCATCCCCTGCAATCAGGGCAGTACTTCTCGAAATGTACATTCTGAAGTCCCAGACCTTTCATTTTATTTGAGACCCAGTTAGCAGCAGCAAGGTATTCACGAGAACCGGTGAGCCGTTGACCATACACATCCGTAAACTCTCCCAGCATGTCCATAACCTGAGAATTTTGAAAACCTTCAGCTCGGATCTTTGCCATGATATCTTCCGGAGCCTGACCAAGACTGTTGAAGAGGATTCCAATGAATAAAATTGAGCTAAATACTGATTTGAGTTTCATGATCGTATTTATGTTTTCGATGATGGGCAAACTAGCAAAGGTTAAGCTGATATCAAACAGGTATTTTGAGGAGAGATCAATTAAATAGACAAAAGGAAGCGGCTAAAACTTTCTACTGATCAGAAACCGTGTGCTTCATCCATTTTCCAGGGTTGACGTCCATTGCAATTTCCTCATTGTCAATGGCCAGGACGCCATTCACCAGCACATATTTCACTCCGCTGGAATATTCATAAGGCTTTTGGTAAGTGGCATTTTCTGTGATCGTTTCAAAATCAAAAACCGTAATGTCTGCATCTGAACCTACCTGGATGCGACCTTTTTTCTTCATGGCTGGTATGGAATTCTCCAGTCGTTGTGCGGGTAAGAGCGTAATTCGGGATATTGCGTCAGGTAAGGAAATAACTTGTTGTTCCCTGACGTATTTTCTAAGAAACCGGGCAAACGTACCAGTAGATCGAGGATGACCGGTCTCTGCCTTATGACCGTCTTTGTTGTACAACCCTGCACCATCG
>JANQEC010000399.1 GCA_028278585.1 Cyclobacteriaceae bacterium
CTTCCTCATACTTTCCAGCATATGTATTGTACGTATTTAAACTAAATGATTTAACCTGGTTTCCTCCTTCCTCATAACTCATGAATATCATGATAGCGCATCCATCCAAGACAGGAAAAATTTCCAGTTGAGAGCCAGAAATTTTCCATTTATCATTCTTCTTTATTTTGATATTCCCTGACCAACTGCCCACCCAATCGTCAAAAAAAGTGAACTCTGGTAAATCACATCTATTGCCATCATCATACGTATGAACAGGTTTACTCTGAGTTAGATCCGGTGCAAGAGTTCCAATTCTTGAGAATTCCATAATCCAGCTTCCCTCCTTCCAGGTCTTACCACCGTCTTCAGAGTAAGCATCATCCCACCGAAGAGAAGTTGGGCTAATATCACAAAAGGTGTATCTCTGGGTAATAGTGACCGAATCATTTTTTTGATATTCTGAAAAGAATTCTCCTCTTCCATGGCGAAAGTTACCTTTGAGACTACTGGATCCGGATCGATTTTTCCCTGGCCAATTGAGCCACAACTCCCATTTGTTGAGTTCCTCATTGAAGTATCTCAAACTATATCCCTTGATGCCTTCATTGTATTTGTTTTCATTCCAAAGCTCCAGGATTGCCTTCCCATTCAATATTCGATAAATTCTTGCAGTGGATTGCACTTTGTCTTCCCAAACTCCATCCTGTTGTTGAATTCTCAGGTTCACATCCCACTCACCTACCCAAAAATCAAACTGACGATGCGATTCTGAATTCCAGGCTGAGGAAACCTCATCGTTAACTTGAGAAAATAACAGCGATGGAAGAAAAAAAAGAGTGGTTAAGGCATAGGTTTTCATACTTACAACGTGTTTCATGTTGTAACAGTTTAAGTTAAGATAAACCTACTATGACCTAAAATCCAATGATTTGGAATTCCGTTCTCCTGTTTGCAGCTCGGCCCTCTTTGGTTGAATTATCTTCTATCGGTTGAGATTCTCCATATCCTTTTGCTTGCAATCTTGATTGATCAAGACCCGCCAAAATCATGTAATCAACTACTGCCTGTGCTCTCTTGGAGGAGAGTGCTAGGTTGGCCGCATCAGAACCCTGACTATCCGTATGCCCTCCAATCTCAATGATCATTGTTGGATTTTCTTCCAAAAGTTTAACGGCCTTATTTAGTTCCACATAACTGATGGGCTTAAGTTCAGATCTTCCCGTTTCAAAGAATATGTTATTCAAAACCACTTTAACACCTTTCTTAATCGGTTCAAGAGCTATGTCTTTCACAATCTCCTGGTAGGTGGTGTCCTTTGGCAACTCAAAACTCTGTGAATAAAAGAAGTATCCTTCACTACTGGCCGACACACTGTAATTTCTTCCGGCAGGTAGCACAACCAGGTACTCGCCACTTTCTGAGTTGCTCTTGTTTACGGCTAGTAATTCGCCGGTATCTATGTCTTCAACAAGTACCAATGCCTGCAATGGTTCCGCAGATTCTCCATCCGAAACAACTCCCTGGACTACAGCCGTCGGTTTTGGCTTCAAATGTTCGGGTAACTCAACACGGTAGAGGTCAAAGTTGTTTTCATCCAGTCGAGAGGATGCCATATACCCAAAACCTGATGCAGAAATACTAAAATTCGTGTCGTCCCCGCCTGAGTTAATCGGAGCTCCCAGGTTCTCTGGTTTTGACCATTTGTCATTTTCAAAAACACTATAAAAAACGTCCGTTCCCCCAAAGCCCGGATGACCAGCAGTAGAGTAGTAAAGTGTTTTTCCATCTGGAGCAAGGTATGGGCTTCCGTCGCTGAGTGGTGTATTGATGGTACTTCCAAGGTTTTGTGGAATTCCCCAGTCTCCCAGGTGATTTTTTTCACTCATATACAAGTCAGAACCGCCATAACCTCCTTTTCTTGTTGATGAGAAGATAATGCGATTGCCATCAGAACTGATTGTTGGTTGTGATTCCCATTCGGCACTGTTTACCACGTTTCCCATATTTACTGGCTCTGACCATTCTGTCCCATTCAGCTCAGTAATGTACAAATCACAACTTCCAACACCCTTGGTTTCGCTACATTTTACATAAACCATAATTTGACCATCTCCTGTAAACGAAGATCCAAAATCATTTCCTGTTGAATTCAATGGAGCAGGAAGTAATTCCGGGGTTGTCCACACATTATTGGTCAGATCAGAAAAATAAATATCCTCTCCCCAATCATTTGGTTTGGAGTTCGCGTTTTGAAAGTCGAATCCACCTTTTCGTACGCTCGTAAAATACAGTCTCGTTCCTGTTGGATTTACCTGCGGCATATAATCTCCCGAAATACTGTTAAGCTCAGCTACAGGTACAGGATCTGTTGTGGAATTAGGTAGCTTCCGAATAATCACACTTTCTGAAGCATAAATCAACCTGTTCTTAGCCAAATGTTGTGATTTCATAGCTTTTGGTCCCTTGGGCAGTTTAGCTATGTATTTTTTTGCATAAAACCCGGCATTTGTAAGCTGATCCGTGGCGATATATGCTTTGATGATTTCGTAATACATAGAAGTCTTATAACCCGGATTGATTTTTTCAAGACTCCTGAACGAGAAAATTGCCTCTTTATACATCTCCTCCCTCATATACGTCATACCCAGGTAATACCAGGCATCGCTGTAGTCATTCTTCACTTTGATCGCGGCTTGGAATTTCTCAATGGCACCTTTAGAGTCGCCCACATTGAGAGCTTTTATTGCTTCCCGGTATAATCCATTTGCATTTGGCTGCTGTGCAAATAGCTCAAATCCTAACCCAATAAATAGGATCATTAAATAGCTGATTGTTAATCGTTTCATATTTATCTATCGATTTATTTAGAACTCACGTCTAAAGATAGAGTGTTTTTGGTTGATAAAGTGCGCTCTATTGGTTCTTAAGCTCTATTTTTACACTGTCTCCAACTCAGCTATAATGAGGGAATTTGTCTTCATTTTATCAATATCCATCATTTGCTCAGTTTTTGGTCAAACTTGCCTTCAAAAACTGGATAGTGCAGAGTATTTCAAGTACTTAAACCAGCAAAAAGCTAAGTTTTACGCTACAAGCGTCCTTTCTGATCTTGATTCCGGGAAATGTGTTGTCGAAATTGGAATTGCAGCGGCCTACAATAATGTCGGTTTGATCCTTTGGGAGACGCATGATAAAAAGAGAAGTTTAGATGCGTTCCACAAAGGACTAAGCCATGAACTAGAATCAAAAGATTCAACCCACCAGGATCTCCTGGGCCTTTATTATAACCTCTCTACACTGTACGAAGAAATTGGATCGTTTGATGAAGCTGGGAAATTCATTGAATTGTCGGGTCGGGTGATCGAGACTTCTTATCAAGATGATAAAGCAGCTCAGCTAAGGTTTGCGCACAGACAAGGGATTTACCACCGGGAAGTCGGGAATTTTAATGAAAGTCTCGCCGCACTTCGCAATGCTATTGCAATCAATGAAGAATTAGGGAATGATTCTACCAGGATTGCCCTACAAATTGAAATAGGTACCACCTATCGGCATTTTGGTGATTTCAAACAAAGTGAAGCAGAGCTATTAAAGGCGGTAGAGCAGTCTAAAAACAAAAATGAGCTCCAGTACCTCACTGCTATTGATCGGTTATCTTCCCTAAAAATCGAGCAAGGCGAATATTCCGATTCTGAAAATTACTTGCTATATAACCTGGAAAGAAAACGAGAAAAGTACAGCTCTGATCCACTTCTTGCGCTAGAAACGCTCAACGGCCTTAGTGTCTTATACTACAAACTTAATGACCTTGAATCAGCCAATGAATATATGAGTCAAGCTTTAGAGTCGACCGGTAATATTCGAAATATCCGTCCCTATATGATGAATAATCTTGGGACGATTTACATGAAAATGGGAGATATTGAGAACGCGGAGCTTAGTTTCAGGGAAGCTGTTGACGGTTTTCGTGAACTCTATGGAACAATGAATCCAGATTATGCCAGTAGCTTAAATAATCTTGCTGGTATATACAAAGCACAAGGGAAACTCAAAGTAGCCCTCAACGTCTACACTAAAGTTCTGGACATGGACCGGGTGATCTATGGTGAGAACAACCAGCGATATGCAACTTCCCTCAACAACGTTGCACTTCTGTATCTTCAACTGGGAAACCTTTCCCTGGCAGGCAAACTTCTTGAACAGGCAAAAGAAATTAGACGGGAAGCGCTTGGTGATTTTCATCCACTTTACATCAAAACACTTAATGACCTTGGCATTCACCACCTGATTGCAAAGGACAGTGTTTCAGCAATGGATGAATTCAATCTTGCGCTTAAGGCAGAGATTAAGCATATGGCTGATATTTTTCCCGTTTTGACCGACAATCAGCGAAAGCTGTACTTTGACCAGTCAAGAGCTAATATTGAACGGTTCTGCTCTATGGCTTTTACGGAAAAGTATATCAACACACAATATGCTGAAGATGCACTCAACCATTTTATCAATACCAAAGGAATCTTATTCTATGCCTCAGAAAAAATGAGGCGTCTGGTGCAGGCGAGTGGAGATAAACAGGTCATAAGAACGTATGATGAGTGGCGTGATAAGAAGTACAAATTAGCACAGGCTTACCTGCTTACTGAAAGTGAACGAAGACTTCAAGGGGTTTCCATAGAAACGCTTGAAGAAGAATCCACACAACTTGAAAAAGAGCTTTCACTCAAATTCAAAGTCTTTTCTGATCAGGAAAGTGCAGAATATCATAACTGGCAGGAAATCAGCAATATATTACCTGATAGCACGGTAACACTTGACATTATTCAATTCCGTAACTACACGGTTGACCTCAAAGATGAGGAAATTATCCAGGGATTCGAAGACCAGTCGAACTATGCGGCCTTTATCATAGGTCCGGACAGTTTATTAATCCCTGTTTCCTGGCCAAGAGAAACAGACTTTGAAAAAGGTTTTGCTCAATATAGGAATTCCTTAAAGTTCGCGGTAAAAGACCGCGCGAGCTACAAGGTATTTTGGGAGCCTGTTGATAAACACCTAGGTAACGTTAACAAGGTTTACCTCGCAAACGATGGGATTTACCACAAATTAAATCCTGGCGTCTTTTTCAATTCAGACAAAAACCTGTACGTGGCTGATGAATATGATATTATATATATCACCAGTGGTAAAGATTTGCTTTACAATCAAAGAAAACGGCTGATCAAGGATGCACAAATATTTGGAAATCCTGACTTTTCACAGTTGGAGGGGTTCACCTTAAATCAGCTTCCTGGTGCAGAAAGAGAAGCACAGGATATCACAGAAATATTGGATGTTAGAAGATGGAAATCGGAGACCTACTATTTCAGTAATGCAACGGAAGAGCAAATTAAAACACTCGATAATCCGGGAGTGATCCATCTTGCCACACATGGGTATTTTGATGATGATCCAAATCATGCTGATCCACTGCATAGCTCAGGTGTGTTTCTGAGTAAGAAAATCGGAAGTAGCAACGATGGACTTTTGTCTGCCTACGAGGCTATGAACCTCGCGCTTGATCAGACCAGTTTGGTCGTGCTAGCGGCATGTGAAACTGGTCTTGGAACAGTGCAAAATGGTGAAGGCGTTTTTGGATTACAACGGGCATTTTTGGTTGCAGGGGCCGAGAACATTCTATTAAGCCTGGTAAAGATCAATGACCAGGCTGCACGTAACTTTATGAACCTTTTTTACAAAGCACTTCTTGAAGACGAAGATCCGCAGCGGGCATTTTTCAATGCAAGAGAACAATTCAAAAAAGTAGATACAAACCCGTACAATTGGGGAGCTTATATTCTAGTATCGAAGAGCTAAAACTTGTTTATTTTCCGCTTTCCTCCGCCAGGTAACGTTGTTTGATCGTATTTTCGTCCACCAGGATACGGGAAGATGGAGAATTATCTAAATCAAATATTCTGATTGTACTGCCAGAAGCAATCTTATTACCCCTGATATCATTCCATTTGATTAAATCGTTTGCTGACACACCGAGTTTCTCTGCAAGACCTTGAGGAGAATCTTCCTGAGTTACAATGTACATGTTGGCCGTCTTAAGATCAAGGTCGCTTTCCGTATCCACAATGATCTCAACTTTTCTACTGAAAATCCTTCGATAGATATGGTCCTTATCACTGGCAGGTTTTAGTTCTCCACGAGCCACCACATTGATTTTATCCAGTGGAATTCCTCTTAATGCCAAATAGGCCCTAATGGCCTTTCCCCTATTCTTACTTAGATCAATATTGAAAGAATCCGTACCTAAATGATCAGTATAGGCTAAAATATTGACCAGCGTATATTCTTTATCGGATAACTGCAAAGCCAAATCATCAAGTGACTTTCTCGCTTCTCGTCTTAACATAAAGTGACCATAGCCAAAGTACTGGGTTTCGTATTGAATTCGTTTCCGACTACCTTGGTTCTGGTTGATTCCTAAATCTCCAATAGAAGTTGCCACCATCGTGCTGTCAGCTCCAATTTCAGGTTCATCATCGATTAAAATTTTTGGTTTTGGCTTATTTCTTTTAACGGGGTCAAAAAGATTGTAGCCCTGGTAATCCTCCAGACGGAACGTAACGAGATCAAGAGACCGTATGTCATGAAATTTTGAAACAATCCGGGAATCAATGAGTGATTCTCCGGAAATCAAAAGCGAAAGGAACAATCTCTCATTTCTTAATGAGAAGGAATACAAATTCAAACTTTTGTGATCTTCTCTATTGGAAGATATAAATCCAACCGTATCAGAAATGGCAAAGTACGTGTCATCCAGTGTAGAGTTGAACGGATGTCCCAAGTTGTAAACTTCAGGTTCAAAAAACGACTCACCCTTTGCAGCATAGATATCATACCCACCATAGCCCACATGACCATTGCTAGCAAAAAGTAAACAGTTAAAGGCCGAGGAATAATAGGGTGTGATGTCATTATCTGCCGAATTGATCACATCACCCATATTAATGGCTGGAGTCCAGGATTCTTGCTCAAGGCCTTTGAGGCTCATCCAGATATCACTTCCGCCAATCCCACCGGGACGATCTGAACTAAAAAACAAAGTATCGCCGGTTGTTGAAATCGTGGGTTGTTTATTTTCAGCTCCGGGTTCATTGATATACTCATTAAGTGGTACAGGCTCGGTCCATTGATTATTGACAAGGTAACTAACCATGATCCCACAATCTGAGCCATTTTCTCCTCTACATGTGGAAAAATAAAAAGTGCTCCCATCTTTCGTAAAAGATCCTGAACCTTCTGACCATTGTGTATTTAAATCAATGAATTTCTGACTGGAAGAAGCTATTCTCCACCTCTCATTTCTATTTCTTTCGTACGCAACCAAATCTGGCAACACCCCGTCAAATTGACTGCCTTCATACTGCACACCCGGTAAATTTCTGGTTGAAGCAAAAACCAGCTGTTTATTTGAAGGGTTGATAACGGCACCAAAATCATGAAACTTAGAATTCACCTCATCCATCAGAGTCACGGAAAAGCCCTTATCTTCTAATTGTTGTCTTAGTGCCAACAAGCACCCCTCCTTTTGCTTTCTCGAGGAATTGATAAGATCGGGCTCTGCGCTAGGAAGTGATATAAGGGTCGAATAGATGGAATCTGCTTCCTCGAACCTACTTTCCAATTTCAAAAGGTTTCCATAATGATAGAGGGCCCTTGCCTGAAAATTGTTTGCAGTATCGCTTACAGAACCTAATTCAAGAAAAACTTTTTTAGCATCATCGTATTCGAGTGTTTTGTTGTAGCAAAATCCCAACCTGAACTTTGCCTGGTAGTTGCTCTTGTCAATCCCTGAAATTTTATCATAAAATTCAATTGCATCCAGGTAGCGCGCGGCATCATATAATTCATCGGCAATCCGTATCAATTTTGGTACAGATTGAGCCGAAACAGCTATGGAAGTTGTTACAACTATAAATACAAGATACGCTCTCATCTTAGAATATAGGACTGGATACGTTGCTTAAAGGTTTCGATAAGTCGAAGTTGTAAGTTAATGAAAACTCGTAGGATGGCAGATTGTTGCCAAGTTCTCGATTGATATCAAATGAGGTAGCATTTAAGTCCATACTTCCCCCGATTCTAAGGTCATTAATTTGGAAACCCGCCAAAACAATGATCGAGTCTTCCAGGCGATACCAGGTTCCGACCTGTAGCAGTAGTGCAGCCTTGGCCCGGGGAGAGCTCACGAGTGTAGACATATACAGACCTGCATTAATTTGCCTGTTTCCATCAGAGTAAAGCGCATAACCCGATGGATGAACATAAATTCTAGGCGCCAATTCAAACTTGGCTGATCCAAACGCCTTGAACACTCTATTTACCTGGCCTACCCCAAAACCGTCCTGATTAACAGTGGGTTCATTCAGATTATCGACACTGACCCCGAGCAATATGCTTTTATCACGGATGTAGTAATTGTCGTTATCATAAGACGTGAAAATGACGCCAAAATTGAAGGTAGGATAGTTAACTGGAGAAGAACTAATAGACTCAGCGGCCTTTGATTGATCAAATCCAATGAACTTACTAAACTGTGACCCCCACTGAAGGTCATTGTCATTGAGTTGAGACTGAACGATACCACCTTGTAATCCAAAGACAACCTGTTGGTTTGTCAACTTGGCTAGCTTGATTGCATAAGCCCCATTTAACAATATTTTTTGCGAGGTATAAATCCCCTCAAAACCGCGGCGTTCTCTGAAAAATGTAATGCCAGCCCCTCCAATTTGAAAATCCTTACTCGTGGTTCGCTTTATTGGGTAGGTAAAGGTTGCCTGGAGGAGTTCCAGGTAAGAATCAGATGTTCGACTTCCCGCACGCTTGAAATTGGTATTAAAGGTCATTGTTGGTGTAGTCCCTGTGAAAGCAGGATTCAATATAGAAGTACTCGCAAAATACTGAGAAAACTGTCCTTCCTGGGCTAAGGATAAATGAATAGAAAGTATGGTGAGTATGGTGAGAAGATATTTCATGCTTTCTATTTAACCAGGAGCACTGCCCCTGATCGAGTAAATCGATCAGTAGTTGATGTGAGAATAATATTATAGTAAAATACTCCACCCTGGGCTTCCTGACCAGAAGGTAATGTGCCATCCCATCCAAAAAGGGAAAGGTCCAAATTATCTCCGGATTGTGATACATTATACACCTCCTGGTTGAGCGAATTAAACACAGAAATTGAGATGCTTGTTAATACATCACCTGCGAAAAAGGGTCTGAATGTCCTGTTTACAAATTCAGTTCCGCCTGGAGCAAAAGAATTAGGAACATAGAATTCTATATCGTCTACCACAGGGATCCATGCCAACGCTAACTTAACTGGCTGTTCTCCAATTGTAAGCAAATCTCTGACAGTCACTGTTCCACTCGTAGGTGGAGCATCTGTGGAACGGAAATCCAGGGATGGATCATCCACACTTTGCAACACGCGGTATAAGGAATCTCCTTCTACCAATGCAACAATTGCTGGTTGATAGACATCCGCATTAATTGCCTCAACATTCGATGTATTAAGGTCGACTCCTGAAAAATCTATGGTGAGCTGACCATCAGAACCATCTCCGATTGAAGTGATGATCCATTCTACTTCTTCAGAAATGGCCTGAATTTCTTCATCTGTTCTAGCGTCTGTAAAATCCGGCTGAGCTATTTCAACTCTAAATACTGTTCCCGGATTCGTATTGGAAAGTGTAACATAATTTGTTGAACCATTAATACCCATGGGGAATGTCACAGGTTGTCCGGTTGATAGCCCAACCAATTTTCCCTCAACAAAACCCTGACCAGTTCCATCAGAACTTCCACTAACCAAAAGATCCAATTCATCTTCAGCCTGAACAACCCCGTTGGTTACATCTAGCATGCCAGATACCACTACTTGGTCTGTAAGTAAGATCACATTGGAGTTTCCAGCCTTATCCACCACCATATTTGCTACGTCTAGCGTATCTCCTAAAAGGTTTTGATCACCGGTTCCAACAAACTTTAAACTTCCAACATTTCTGTTTGCAACAAAATCAAGATCGCTATAGCTAATGATTTCGCCTCTGTTTGTGACTACTCCATTTAGGGTAGTATTTCCCCCAAAGTAAAAACTGGCTTGATCACCCAACCACAAGGTTGCGTTTCCACCCAGATTGGTGGTTTGGGCATACGAAGAACCTACTATCAATAAAAAAAGAAGGATGATAACAATTCTCATAATTCTTAGTTTCTTGCGGCGCCAGTTACCATCCACACCCCTGCTGAAACTTGTACTAAAGTAACAGACGCTTCATTAGTGCCACCACTGTTGCTTATGTTCATGGTAGGGTTAAGAGTTGTCTGGTAGAAAATTTGATCTGTTCCAAACGCCTGAATAGTAGATCCACCTCCATCATTTGTTGAAATAATGAGCTCTCGGCCAATTGTCTCTGGTGTCGAGGCATCAGGAAGCCTAACAGTACCTGAACCAGTATCGATGAAAATTATATGATCATTTCGTCCAACTACATTTACATCATATGTTCCATATGCTCCAGTCAACAATGTAACAGAGGCATATTGGGCTCCCCCACCGGAGTTGCTTGAAGCTTCTATCCAGAATCCTGCATTAAAAATGAGGTGAAGTGTTTTGGTATTGTTTAGAATTCTCGCTGTATTATTCGCCAATTGTACGTTTACCCCTCCATTGTCTGCGTCAAGGATAATTACTCCATCTGCCTGTGAAACTAAAATTAGTTCCTGACCATTAACACCTCCAGTGATATTGGTGAATGTTCCAGCATTTAGTGGAATAAAACGTGAATCTGAAGCAATTGGACCTGGATTGACTGCAGCAGAAGGTGGTGTGATGAAATTTCCTGTGGTGGAAAGGTCACCATTGGTGCCAACCATAAATTCTCCAAGTGATCCACCAGTGATATCTCCAGCAACTGTAAGTGTTGAACCACCTGCGGTTGCCTGATTTATCGTTACAGTACCGTTTCTAACCAACGCATTTCCAGTCAAAATGTCCAGCCTTTCAGATGGTCCGGTTGTACCAATTCCAATACTTCCGCCACCTGTGGTAATGTTGGCTGGAGTACTTAGCGCACCCCCTGCAGTGACTGAAAGGTTGCCGCCACCAATATCAAGCGTATTCCCACT
>JANQEC010000418.1 GCA_028278585.1 Cyclobacteriaceae bacterium
GCTCCAGGATACCAACCGTCGCCTGGTAGAAGATCACAAAGTTTATAAATACCCCACTTAATACGTGGAATCCATGGAATCCTGTAATAAAGAAAAAGAGTGCCGCAAAATTGGGTGGGCCATACTGATTGGAGCTCAAACCAGCCCCTGTTATGAAGTTACCCACCGCATTCATTGAAATATCCGATCCATGAATAAAGTGCGTCCACTCCCAGGCCTGACATCCTAAGAACGTAAGCCCTCCAACAATCGTCCAGAGCATCCACTTTTCTACTCCTTTCTTATCCATTCGCTCACCTGCTTCAACAGCGAGCACCATGGTCACACTACTTGCGATCAATATGAATGTCATTAATCCCACGAAAACAAGCGGAGCACTTTCAATACCTAGCGCATGCATTCCGGGAAAAGCCTCAAATACTTTCTCCGGTATTGGCCAATATTCAGGAGAAAATTTAAAATCCGCCACTGTACCTTCATAGGCAGGATGACTGAATCGGATCATCCCGTAGGTGATCAAAAGAGCAGAAAATGTAAAGGCATCTGAAAGCAGGAAAAACCACATCATTACCTTTCCATAACTAGCTTTGTATGGTGACACACCGCCACCCCATAAATTCTTTTTGCTTTCGTCTACTAAAACAGCACTATCAGCCATGTATATTGGATATTTTGATGAAAAATTGTCTTAAGCACAAAAAATAACAACAGGCTAAAAAATTGGTTTGTTTCATTTTTTGTGATTTCCACATAGGTACTATGTAGGTTAGTTATTGAGGACCAAAAATAAGTATAAATACAACCAAAGTCCACCAAGAAAATGCCAGAAAGTAGTACACATTTCTATTCGTAACATGCTCTTCGAATGAACTCTGTATTGAAACGAGTTTGTAAGTACCACACCAAGAAAAATAAGCGCTCCAAAAAGGTGTGCGATATGCAATCCGGAGAAAACATAGATAAATGAACTTGCCGGATTTCCAACAAAATGGAATCCGCCATCTACTAGTTCACCCCAGGCCTGGAACTGACCAATCACAAATAATGCAGCCAGTATTCCGGTAATTGCCAAACCAACACGAATGCTTTTGATATTATTTCTTTTCGCAGATATGTATGCATAGTGCATACTAATACTACTAAGTACGATGATAACGGATGTTATTTTGAACATCTCTGGAAAATCAATATATATCCACTCACCTGCACCCTTCTTCACAATGTATGCACTTGATAGCGATATGAAGATCATAACAACAGAAATGAGGAAAAGCCACAATCCGAATTTCTGAGGGTGCATAGACCGAATACCTTTTTTCAAAACAACTTCTCCTGTCATAGCTTATCTAATAAAAAAGTAATTTGAACAATGGGCAAATAAATAAATGATCCGAACATAATCCGTCTGGCCTTTTGATTTGAAGCATCTTTCATCAAACTAAATGTTTGAGCAAGAAACAATGTCCCACATATAGTGGCTACCACTCCACTTGTTAAACCTGTCAGACCAAAATAAGAAGGTAAGAGACCAAGCGGCAATAAGAACAATGTGTAGATCATTATGTTTATAGCTGTGTTTAGATCTTTTGTTCCCCCACCGGGTAACAATTTGAAACCAGCTCTTTTGTAATCCTCATCAGATACCCACGCAATTGCCCAGAAATGTGGAAACTGCCAGATAAATTGAATGCCAAAAATGATCAAAGCCTCATAACTAAGTGATCCTGTAGCAGCAGACCATCCAATTAAAGGTGGAAGTGCTCCTGGTATAGCTCCAACGAATACAGCGACCGGACCGACTCTTTTCAATGGCGTATAAACGAATGCATAAAGGATCAGTGAAGCAACAGACAATCCAACGGTTAATGGATTAGTTGTGATCATCAATAAAATAATACCAACAATTCCTGTAAGCATGCTGAACCAAAACGCCTCATGGGATGAAACCCGGCTTGAAGGAATTGGTCGGTTCTTCGTCCGATACATCACCGCATCATATTGCTTTTCCGCAATTTGATTAATTGTGACAGAGCTTCCGGATATAAGAAACCCTCCCACCAAAAAACCGATAAGGTTTAGCCAGTTGACCGCCACTTGATTAGCAAGCAAAAATCCAAAACCAGATGAAAAAACAACTAAAAAAGAAAGCCGTGGTTTAAGCAACTCGTAGAGCGCTTTAAGCTTTTGTGATTTATCAATGGTTATATGTTGAATTGAAGTGTTCAACTGGCAAATTTGAGTCGTAAAATTAAGTAAAAAAGCACGCTGAAAATACCTGATGCCAACAATAAATGAATGGGTTGTGTCCAAAAAGGAAAACTAAATTCAGTCATCACAATCCCAGCTATAGCTGTTGCAATCACGAGGCTAAAGAGTAAACTCGAAGACCGCTTCAATTGATCAACCTTCCACTGTCTTACAAGAACAAAAATCGCCATTACACCCAACAAAACAATCCACGAATAAGAGCGGTGAATCAAGAAAACAGTTGTAAGGCTTTCCACCCAAACAGACCTGTTGGATTCATTGACCAGTAACCCATCAACAATGTGTCTGACTTCAGTACCCAGTAGTATTTGGGGAATAAGAAAAAGAAACGAAACCAACACTAGCAGGAATAGGTACTTATTTTTAACAACCACCAATTCTCTTACTCTCACCTGCATCCAAATGAGCAGTGCAACAATCAATAAGGCTAGTAGCATATGGAAAGTGATGAACCCTTTCAGCAGGTTGGTGGATACCACGAGCGAGCCTACCCAACCCTGAAATCCCGTTAGCACAAAAATGAGTATACCAACGATTGGAATCCATCTGTTTTTTTTGATTGAAAAGGCCCATATCATATTTAAAAAAACAAGTAATCCAATCACTACGCCAACCAAGCGATTGACATACTCGATCCAGGCTTTTGTAACGCTAAATTCATGCTCAACCTGAATGGAAGGATCATCAAGAATCTGATTCCCTAAATTACCATAACCGAATGAAGTCAACATGGCTGCTAATCGTTTATTCTTCACCAGCCTTTTTTGCTTGAAAACTTCCAGGTAGTTTTCAGGTAATTGTTCTGAAGATGTCGGAGGAACATAACTCCCAAAGCACTTCGGCCAATCCGGACAACCCATCCCGGCACCCATACTTCTTACGATAGAACCAACAAGGATCAGTACAAGTACTGATCCCAGGGTAATAGTGTTAATTTTTAAAAAAAGACTTTTTCTAATCATTCACCTTTTCAACGCCGGTGAGGTCCTCACTCTTCGCCGATTCATTTTCATGGTCCAGGTTGGATTCCGGAGTGTGTGAATATGGAGTGGTCTGAGGGATAAAATCGTCAGGAGCTCCGGGCTTACTATAATCGTACGCCCATCGGTATACTTTTGGAATGGCTCCTGGCCAGTTTCCATGTTTAGGGAATCTCGGAGTTGTCCATTCAAGTGTATTCGACTTCCAAGGGTTAGCAGGTGCAAGTTTTCCTCTGAAAATACTGTAAAAGAAATTGAATAAGAAAATGAATTGCGCACCTAAAGTAAGTATCGCTGCAATGCTCACTAGGGAATTCAAATCTGCAAATCCACTAAACGTATCGAATGATGTAAAAGCATAATATCTTCTAGGGAATCCCGCAATTCCAATATAGTGAAGTGGAAAAAAGACAAGATAGACTCCTACAAATGTTAGCCAAAAATGAATCTTGCCCAATTTATCATTCATCATCCGACCAAACATCTTAGGGAACCAATGGTAAACCCCCGCCAGCATTCCAAAAAATGCCGCACTACCCATCACTAAATGAAAATGGGCAACAACAAAATAAGTATCATGCAAATGTATATCCAGGACTGAATTACCAAGGAACAACCCGGTTACTCCACCTGAAATAAAGAACGATACAAGTCCAATAGAGAACAACATCGCCGGAGTAAATATGATATTCCCTTTCCAGAGTGTTGTTATATAGTTAAATGCCTTAATTGCAGACGGCACTGCGATAATCAATGTCAATATCGTAAAGATTGAGCCAAGAAATGGATTCATTCCTGTAATGAACATATGGTGCGCCCAAACAATGAAAGATAAAAATCCAATACCTAACATAGACCCAATCATTGCTTTATATCCAAAGATCGGTTTACGTGAATTTGTTGAAATAATCTCTGAGGTGATCCCCAAGGCCGGAAGAATCACAATATAAACCTCAGGGTGCCCAAGAAACCAGAACAAATGCTGGAAAAGAATTGGACTGCCTCCCAAATGGGGAAGTGCCTCTCCGGCAATGTAGATATCTGAAAGATAAAAGCTTGTACCCAGCGATCTATCAAAGATCAACAACAGAGCTGCAGAGAATAGAACCGGGAAAGAAAGCAGACCTAAGATCGCGGTAATAAAAAAGGCCCAGATCGTAAGTGGAAGCCTTGAAAATGACATTCCCTCTGTTCTTAAGTTTATTACAGTCGTTATGTAGTTAATTCCTCCAAGTAAGGTCGACACAATAAAAAGAGCCATTGACACCAGCCATAAGGTCATGCCCATTCCTGAACCAGACATGGCCTGAGGCAATGCGCTCAATGGGGGGTAAATCGTCCAACCACCACTTGCTGGCCCTGTCTCTATAAAAATAGAAATGAACATTACCACACTGGATAAGAAAAAGAACCAGTAAGAAAGCATGTTCATAAAACCTGAAGCCATATCCCTGGCCCCGCATTGAAGTGGAATTAAGAAATTCGAAAACGTACCACTCAGACCAGCTGTCAATACAAAGAACACCATAATTGTTCCGTGCATAGTCACCAAAGCAAGGTAGAATTCCTGATCCAATTGCCCCTCAGGGGTAATCCATTGACCAAGTATCGGTCTTAACCACTCCAGCTGTATTTCGGGAAATCCGAGTTGAAGCCTGAATATCACAGACATTATTCCACCCATCAATGCCCAAAAAATACCTGTAATAAGGAACTGCTTGGCAATAATCTTATGATCAGTGCAAAAAATATACTTGGTCACGAAACTCTGAGCATGATCATGATCGTCATGGTGATCATCATGACCTGCAGTATCTTGTTGTAGTTGTATATCTGTTACCGACATCTTATTTCTTATTTAGAACTGCCTTGAGCAGAGCTGTTTTCATCCTCAATAATTTCAATTCCGGAAGCAATGATCGCTGCTTCTTTCAAGTCTTTAGGAACCTGAGCTAAATAATCCGGGTTCTGCTTCAACCAGGTATTTTCCTGCTGCTCCTTATACCAGGAGTCATATTCATCCTGTTCAAGTACTGTAATGATCCCCTTCATTCCAAAATGGCTTTTTCCACAAATCTTGTTGCAAACCAGTTCGTAGTTGAAATCCGGATTGCCAGTTTTATCTCTCATTTCTGCAGTTGAAACCGTTGGCACAAACCAGAACTGAGTTGGCAATCCCGGAACTGCATTCATTTGCATTCTGAAATGGGGATTATAAACACTATGGATTACATCACGTCCCCGGATCTTAAGAAGTACAGGTTTTCCCTTAGGAATAACTAACTGAGTAGGCATAAAATCATCATGTCCTCTACGGTCGGTTAAATCAAGACCCATTTGGTTAATTGCGTCAATTTTTCTAAAATCAACGTCTCCCAGGTTACCGTCCTTTCCGGGATATCTAAACGCCCAGGCGAATTGATAACCCATCACTTCCACAACTTCTGAACCTTCAGGAGCAGGTCCTGTAATCTTGCTCCATTCTTTCAGACCAGAAATGATCAACCACGCTAAAACAATCGCTGGAACAATTGTCCAAATCATTTCAAGCGTATTATTGTGAGGGTAGTAGTGTGCCTTATTCTCTTTTTTATACCTGTATTTAAATGAAAAGCCAAATAAGAAAATTTGAGTAACAATGAATACAAACACAGTAATCGCCATGGTGATCCAAAACAACCGTTCAGTTATATGACCGTGTTCAGAAGTAATAGGCAGGTTATACGTGTCAAATTCTGTCTTTGAGTAGTAGAAAAAACCAATAACTCCAACAATAAGGAAGAGAACCATGAGCACACCCTGTGCAGTGTTTCCGGATGGGACATTGGCATCTGAATCCTCCTTCTTAGGCTTCACAACATCCACCAGATTGGTCACTCTAAACACGGTGATCAATACCGCTAGAACAAGAATGACTGCAACTACTATTATTAAATTAAGCATAACCTATCTCCTACTTAAATATGATGATGTAAACTTTCTTGTAACATTGGGTGATTCTTCGCAAACAAAGGAGCCTTAGCCAACGAGCCAAGAACTACATATAAAAACGCGCTGAAATAAACCAATATCAAACCCATTTCAAGGAATCCGAATGAACCATTGTTCCCTAACGTTCCCGGAGTTACCATTAAATAAAAATCAAGCCAGTGCCCGAAAACAACAACGGGGCAAACAACTTTCAAAATTCTTGCATGTCTTTTCGAATCCCTTGTCATAAGAACTAGGAAAGGGAAGAAAAAGTTAAGTATTAAATTTAAATAAAATACCGGAGCGTAATGTCCTTTCCATCGTTCCATGAAATAAACCGTTTCTTCTGGGATGTGTGCATAGTAGATCAACATAAATTGTGAAAACCATACATATGTCCAAAAGATTGTAAATGCAAACACAAACTTGCCAAGATCATGGACATGGTTTTGATTCACTATGGATAAGTAACCTTTATCCTTCAGCATAATAACAATGAACAGCGTCAAAGCCAATCCTGCTACCCACCAGCTTGCAAAATTGTACCATCCAAACATGGTACTGAACCAATGTGTGTCTATCGACATTACCCAATCCCAGGCAGCCATGGAAGAAGAAACCGCAAAGAAAACCAGGAAGAAGGCAGAAACAGATCTCATTTTATACCAGGTAGTCGATCCACCTTCAATATCCTCTTGAAATGCCAGTTTCCTGAGTTGTCTAAAAAACAAGTACCAAACAGCAAAAAAGATGACCATTCTTCCTACGAAGAAAATCGGAAATTCTCCTCCTTGTAATGGCCAAAAGAAATAAGCAGCCTTGCCCTTGATGATTTTATCACCACCCTCTTCGGCATACAAACTTTCATGCGTCCAATGAAAAATATCATGACCAGCTATAAAGAACATAGCTATCATTAGCACAAAGGCTATTGGGAGCCACGAACCAAAGGCAAGTGGTATTCGTTTGATTCCTGCTGACCAACCCGCTTGGGCCGCGTACTGTACCGCAAAGAAAAACACTCCAATTATAGCTAGTCCGCCAAAGAACACATTGTTGATCCAGATATTAGCAAACAAACGCTTGATAGGCTTAAAACCACCATGATCACCACCAGCTTCTGCACCATGTTCTTCCTTACCATCACCATATGGTTCTTCATCGTGACCATCAGTAACAGCCTCAACATCGTGGCTTTCTCCATGGCCTGCATCATGCCCGCCGGATCCCATAGTAAAATACCCCAGTGCGGTAAGAACTATACCAGCAAGAAGAACGATCAGTAAAGTCTTCTTAGCTTTTTGAGTAAATTCAAATCTCTCTTCTGATACCATAGTATCTTAATTCTTTTGTAGTTCTTTTACATACCTGGCGATTCTCCATCGATCTTCAGGGCTAACCTGAGATCCATGAGCGCCCATCAAACCTTTTCCATAAGTAATTACATGGAAAATATGCCCCTCAGAAAGCTCCAAATATGCTGCTCCTTTCAAATTAGCAACACCTGCATAGGCCTCAGCTACTTTTCCATCCCCAGCTCCGCTGGCTCCGTGGCAGTGTGTACAATAGCTATCATATAGTTCCTGTCCTTTCTTAATCACACTTTCATCTTCAGCTGGAATTGGACTTTCAACCAGTGCAGCAGCTTCTAAATCATTAACTGTATATCTATATGGCAAAGGTTGACCTCTTCTAACCGTGTTAGGAACAGGCTCCCGCATTGTCATTTTATATGGGTTATATGGATTGGAATTATAAAACTCTCCGTGACCGTCTTCATCATTTGAATCCAGCCAGTTACCGGCATCTTCATCAACAATTTGTGTCAACGGTTCATATGAAGTCGCATGATACATTTGAGGGGAGAATTCCAAACCCGTATCATTTTCTCCTGCAGTACATGAGATCAAAAATGATCCCGCCACAAGAAAAGTCAAATAGTTAAAAGTCGTCTTTAACATTCTCATTCAAATGTTTTATTGTTTACCTCAGAAGCCCCGCTACCATCAACAATTTTCTTAATTTCTGCTTCATTTAAATCATTCTTATCAAGATCAATCGCCATCACATGCTTATCATCTGTGATCCTGATATCATATATCCTCGGTCTCCCCCATGGTTTTAGATTACTAACCCCAAAGAAAGTGCCTACCATGCCAAAAGCGGCTAGTAAAACCGTCATTTCAAAAGTTACTGGAATGAAAGAAGGGATCGGAACAAAATCTTTACCTCCGATGATCATTGGCCAATCTACACCCATCATCCCGATTTGCATGGTCAAGGCAAGAGAAGTTCCTGTTATACCAAACATAAAGGCTGCTACTGATAACCAGCTTCTTTTATAACCTAATGCATCTTCTATCCCATGGACAGGGAATGGAGAATACACTTCTTCTATCTTCACACCTTTTTCCCTAACTTCTTTGATGGCATCCATCAATACGTCTTCATCTTCATAGACACCAAGTACGTAATTCGTTCCTTGCGACATAATTGCTAAATTCTGTTAGTTATGTGCGTAAATAATTTACAAATCAATTTCTCTGTATCATTCATACCTTCTTCTCATAAATCCGACTAAGTCGGTTTCTTTTGTCCGGTTGCTTTAATAATACTCTTTACTTCTGCCATGTTGATCACCGGGAAAAATTTCGCAAACAGGAAGAATGCTGTAAAAAATACCCCAAATGAAAACACGTAGGTGCCAACATCAACCGCTGTTGGGTAGAACATTGCCCAGCTAGATGGTAAGAAATCCCTGTGCAGTGATGTCACGATAATCACAAATCTTTCAAACCACATTCCAATATTCACGATAATTGAAATCACGAATGTAGCAGCCAGGTTCGTTCGAATTTTCTTAAACCAGAACAACTGAGGAGAGATCACATTACAAGTCATCATTGACCAATAAGCCCACCAATATGGACCGGTTGCCCTATTGATAAAGGCATATTGTTCAGCCTCAACTCCTGAATACCAGGCAATAAAAAATTCAGTTATGTAGGCAATCCCAACAATGGAACCAGTTACAATGATGATGATGTTCATCATCTCAACATGTTCTATGGTGATGTAATCTTCGAGTTTGTAAACCTTCCTTGTAACCAGCATCAGCGTCAATACCATCGCGAATCCTGAAAAGACCGCTCCTGCAACGAAGTATGGAGGAAATATGGTTGTGTGCCAACCTGGTATTACTGAGGTTGCAAAGTCAAAAGATACAATGGTGTGAACGGATAGAACAAGTGGAGTTGCAAGGCCTGCAAGAACCAAGGCTACCGTTTCGTAGTGGCTCCATGTTTTGGCACCTCCAACCCATCCGAAGCTTAAAGCTCCGTAAATGGCTTTTGAAACCTTATTTGTTGCACGGTCTCTAATCGATGCAAAATCCGGAATTAAACCGATATACCAGAAAACCAGTGAAACAGAAAAATAAGTTGATATGGCAAAAACGTCCCATAACAATGGCGAGTTGAAATTAACCCAAAGAGAACCAAATGTATTTGGCAGTGGGAACATCCAGTAAAAAGCCAGCCAAGGTCTTCCGGTATGTAGAATTGGAAATAATGCAGCGCATATAACAGCAAAAATGGTCATGGCTTCTGCTGCTCTATTGATTGACATCCTCCATCGTTGCCTAAACAATAGTAGAATAGCCGAAATCAGGGTTCCTGCGTGACCAATACCAACCCACCACACGAAATTTGTAATATCCCAGGCCCAACCAACTGTTTTGTTCAGACCCCACATACCGATTCCGTTCCAAAGTAAAAGGTACACAGCATAAGCTCCGACGGCCAACATGGCCAGCGAAATAGCCATCGCCATCATCCAAAGTTTGGTAGGCTTTTCTTCTACTCGACTACATACATCCTGCGTAACATCGTGAACTGTTTTTCCACCAGTTACTAAGGGTATTCTTACTTCTGATTCTGCATGCATTATGCTTCGACTTTTTCCTTGTTTTCGTCTTTATTTCTAACCTTAGTCAAATACCAAACATTCGGCATCACTCTCAACTCTTCCAATACGTGGTATGCTCTAGGTTCTTTAGCCTCAACACCTTTCTCCTTCTCTTTGATTTTAAGTTTTTTATAGATCTTGCTGTTCTGATCTTTCATATCTCCAAAGACCAGCGCATCCGCAGGACATGCTTTAACACATGCTGTAGTAATCTCGCCATCTTCTGGTCTTCTTGATTCTTTCTTCGCTTGTAGTTTACCAGCTTGTATTCTTTGAACACAAAGCGAGCACTTTTCCATTACACCTCTGGACCGAACCGTTACATCCGGGTTCAAAACCATCTTGCCAAGATCATTATTCATCGCAAGGTTGGTGTCGAACTTTGAATTATCGTGATACTTAAACCAGTTAAATCTTCTTACTTTATACGGGCAGTTATTTGCACAATACCTTGTCCCAACACACCTGTTGTATGCCATCATATTTAGGCCTTCTGTACTATGCGTGGTAGCAGCTACAGGGCAAACAGTTTCGCAAGGAGCTGCATTACAATGCTGGCACATCATAGGTTGGAAAGTAACCTCCGGGTTCTCTGTTGCTTTCTCTTTGTCAGATTCAGTGCTGCTATAGTACCTGTCTATCCTGATCCAGTGCATTTCTCTTCGATTCAACACCTCTTGCTTTCCTACAACAGGAATATTGTTTTCTGTTTGACAAGCAATTGTGCACGTCCCACAACCTGTGCAAGAATTAAGGTCAACAATCATTCCCCAATGGTGATTGTCATATTTGTGATCTTTCCAGAGTGAGATTGCGTAAGGTTTTTCTTTTCCTGTAGCGGCTGAGATCTGAGGCATATATCGTCCTGCCTGTGGATCTTTCTGATATTCTTTTAAAACAGTTTCCTGAATTACCGTTTCTCTCCCGGCGTAAGTCTGACTTGTTTGAGTCTGAGCAACCTGGTAACTACCTTCCGCTCCGGAAATTGAAACTCCGGAGTTAGCATAGCTTAAACCAGAAGATGTGGTATTAATTAGTTGATACGCATTAACTCCCAGGTTATCAGCTACTTTTCCTGCTTTAGTTCTACCATAACCTAGAGCCAGCCCAATTGTTCCGTCTGCCTGTCCTGGTTGTGGAATTACTGGCACCTGGACACTGGTTCCATTTGCTGAAATTGTTACCAACTTAGCAACCATTCGTTCTGGGTCGTAATTCAATCCATTTTCCCTGGCGTACTTCAATGAAACGGTTAAATAGTTATCCCAACAAGCTTTTGTGATTGGGTCTGGCATCTCTTGCAACCAAGGATTGTTTGCTTGAATACCGTCTCCTATTGAATAGTTAGAATATATCACCAGTTCTGTTCCGGACCCAGACGAAGCACCAATTGATGATGCAACTACTTCAGCATCCACGGAAACTGAACCCGAACTTCCTGAACTTCCATTATCATATACACCATCATGCAGACACTTGTCCCAGAAACCATCAAAGTTTCCAGTGGCATAAGATGTCCAGCCAGCTCTTAAGAAATCGTAATAGCTGTCACCGTTTTCGCCCCATCGCAAGAAAGACTCTTGTGCCTGACGCGTATTGAATATGTTTGAAATCGTAGGCTGGGATAGACTCAATTGCCCTGTCACTGGTTCAAAGTCATTCCATGACTCAAGGTAGTGATTATCAGGAGCTAAATATTTTGCAACAGCTGTGGTCTCATCGTTCCTGTCAGAAGTAGAGACTGAAGTTTTGGCTTTACTAATATTAGAAGAAATTTCCCCTCCTAGCGGATGATCATAGACGGGATTACAGTTGTAGAAGACAACTGCTCCAACTTGACCTTGCTTCAACTCATTCGCAAATGCTGAAAAAGCACTATCACTTCCCTTCCTTGTGTTATTCGACTTGGAGGTATCTATGGTAGTTCCATATGCACCGAGTAAATCATTGATAGCAATTACCATTTGCTGAACATTCGAATCGTTTGATCCGCTAATGACAATTGAGTTGGCTTTTGAATTCCAAAGATCGTTCGCTGCTTTTTCAAGAACTACAGAGTTCTCAGCCTTAGGTACCCCTACAGTGTTAACACCTGCTTTCTGAGCCAATAGGTTATAAAGTGTACCTATATATAAACCTTCCTGAGATGGCTTAATAGGATCTCGATAATCCGCATTTGAACCAGTCAGCGAAAGATTGGCCTCAAATGAATACAGTCGGGACATCTCCTTCTTATTGTCATCAAGTTTTCTTGTAGAAGCAAACTGCCGGTTATTCTGTGTTTGATTTGGCCAGCTACCAAGAAAATCAGCATTGAAAGAAACAATTGTTTTGGCTTTGGAGTAATCATGAACCGGGTAAGCTCTATTTCCGGTAGCTGCCTCGTAAGCGTCAAGTACTCCACTCATCGACACCGGGTCATATTGCACCCACTCTACATTGCCATATTTAGCATTGAGAACGTC
>JANQEC010000023.1 GCA_028278585.1 Cyclobacteriaceae bacterium
CTTTGTCCGGTAAGTTGCAAAGTGGCAAAAACCAGTTTGGAAGATTTGTTGAGAAAGAATTCCAAAAGAAACAGTACAAAGTAAAACAAGACCTATATGCCAAAGGTGTAAAGGATGGTGCCCGGGAAGATTTTGCAGACCTTGTGAAACATCTTCGAAAAGAATATGGTGTTGTAACCAAGAAACGAAATTGGTATGAGGACAAAACTGATCTTACCAGAATCCTTTTACAGATTTATGGCACAAACATCTTTAGACATAGAGTACATACAAACTGGTGGGTAACGGAACAGAAAAATCGAATTGTAAAGAATACTAAGGACAATGTGTTTATCATCACCGATGTAAGATTCCCAAATGAAATAGATAATCTGGATTTGCCTTGGCAAGATTACCAAGTTTATGACATCCGAATTAATAGAGAAGTAAAAGACACAAAGAGGTGTCGGGAACATGAATCCGAAACCGCCCTGGATGATCGAAACAATTGGAGTTATGTTGTAGACAACAACGGAACCCTAAATGATTTGAGGCAATCGGCAAAGGTGTTGGTGAACGAGATTATAAAATACAATCAGTAGGAGAACAAATGGAAAAACCAAAACCAAGTAAGAACAAAGTTTTTCGGCTTATCCAGACTTACTGCACAAGTAAGTGTAAGACTGAAAAGAAATATGTTTTTACTTGCAGACATAACAAGAACAAAACGATTTCTTGCAATGCAAAACATTGTCCTAATATGAGGTGACAATATGCCCATCTTTGACTTCAAGTGTGACAAGTGCCGCAAGGTCATTGAGGATTTAGTTAAATCTGATTTGAGTGATGCCCCAAAAACTTGTGATTGTGGCGGCAAATACCACAAACAAATAGTCGATAGATTCAGTATGGATTTTGTAGGGTCCGGATTCTATATAAATGACTATGGAAAACACAATTGGAAAAAGGGAAAATCAGCGGATCAAATCTCTAAGATATTGGGTGATCCCAAAAAAGGTCCCTATTAAATTCAGTCGAATTTCCCCAATTTAACCGATTAACCAGAAAGTTCTTGACACGATTTGGTAACATATTATATATTGATATGTAGATTTTGAACCCAAATCAACCGAAAGGATTTTGCATTATGCCAAGATCAATGTTACAGAATCAAAATGTCAGGAATGAAATCGAAGGTTTGCTCGAACGTTTTACCGATCCAGATTCATTGAATTTTGTCTCTCAGGCAATGTTCAAACGTGGGATTGATATTCCTTCTGATTCGTGGTCCATCCTCAATCGTTTGATTATGATGCGGAGAGGTTCCCTTGATGCTCGTGGTCCGAAGGCATGGTTTAAGATTGGCAGGAAGGTCAAGAAAGCCGGTCATTTCTGTATCATCGCTCCAAAGATTATCAAGGTCAAAGCCGAAAACGAAAACGAAGAAGATCAAACAAGGTGCATAGGTTTCTATCCTATCGCCGTCTGGCCCGTTGAGAATACCTATGGCGAAGACGTTGAATATGATATGGACAAACCCATGCCGGAATTTGTTGGTAAGGAACTGGCAGAATCTTGGGGAATTGAAGTAACACAAGGTTTCAAGAATCCTCGTTATTTGGGCTTGTACCGTGGTGGAAAGAAGAAAGAAATCCGTATGGTAACAGAAGACCAGCAAACGTTTTTCCATGAATTAGTCCATGCTGCAGAAGATCGCCTTGGTTCTTTGAAGAAAGATTCCAAAGAAGAAAAAGAGATCATTGCTGATTTCGCGTCTGGCATTCTCATGAACATGTTTGGATTGTCCTATGGTGAAAAGAATGTATATGATTACATTAAGATGTATGCCGATAGGAAAGACAGGGATGTTATTGATTCGGTGATCCCTATGATCAGCCGGGTATCCAAAGTTGTCAATTATATCATGGATGAAAACGACAAGCTCCTCTATGGGGAAGAGTAGATCCAAAAAAAATATTTGACAGGTCAGATCAGTCGAATGTATATTAATCTGTAACAAATCGCCGGAAACCACAAATAAAGGAAGGGCAACAAATGCCAAGTGTCAAAGAATTAAAACAAATCATTGATTATACACCGATCAATCAAGCGATCATGTTGGAAGGCGTTCACGGTATTGGAAAGTCAGAAGTAGTAAAACAGATTTTCGAACCTAAAGGGTATGAAGTAATTACTCTTTTCTTGGGGCAGATGGCAGATGCTGGTGACATCATTGGTTTGCCTGATCGTACCGAGATCGAAGTCAATGGTAAGAAAATGAAACTTACCGAGTTCTGCCCTCCTAAGTGGTGGCCGTTGAAGAAGAATCTTAAAGTGGTTATCTTCTTGGATGAAGCGAACCGTGGAAAACCGGAAATCAACCAATGTGTTATGGACATGGTTTTGAACCGGAAGCTCAACGGGAACGATCTTCCCAAAGATACCAGAGTGATCGCCGCAATCAATCCTCTCCAAGAGGGTTACTATCAAGTTGAAGAACTTGACCCGGCATACCTCGACAGGTTCAACAAATACGAATTCAAACCGAGTGTCGATGAATGGATTGACTGGGCAGCACGCTCCGGCCTTCACAAATTCGTTATCGGTTTTGTTTCCCGCCACAATGATCATCTTGATCCCCCTGTGAATGAAGAATACAAAAGTGGAAAGGTTTATCCTTCCCGCCGTTCGTGGGAACGTGTATCCACCATCCTCAACGAAAACAAAGGTTTGTTGAATGGTGATTCTGATAACCTCGTTCTTCTCCAAAACCTTATGTTGGGTATTGTTGGGGAACGGTCTGTTTCTGCCTTCCGTAAGTACGTCAAGGAAATGGGAACGGGAATCCACGCCGGAACTATCCTCACTAAATACGATAGTGACATCGAGGCAAAGCTGATGATGATGAATGTTCAAGACTTCATCCATCTGAACAAACAGATCGCGATGTGGTTGGAACAGAATATCGAAATGGTTCGGGATACCAGTTCCAGTTATGGTAATGAGGTTTGCCTGAACCTTGGAAAGTATATCAACGCTATTCCGCCCGAAACCGTTGCAGAATTCTGTAACCTTGTTTCGGTGGACAACGGGAATGGAAAGGAATGGCCGGAAGTGGTCATGTCCATCAACCCCGAAATCGGGCAGCGTTTCTCCGACATTATGAATGGGGAAGACGATGAATAAGAAACCCGAAAAGAAGAAAGACGAATCAATGGATTTGATAGGTGAAAAGACCCGGGCAAAAGCCCGGATGGACAAGGTGGTTTCCAATTGGTTTATCACCGATCCCATGATGCTACAGGCATGGTGCGTGGCCGATAAGGTCGCCGATCCGAAACAGAAAACTATGGGGATTGACAGTAAGACCAATCCGCCGGTAGTTCGGTATAATCCTTTGTTTGTCAATGCCCTGAACGAAGAACAATTGGAATGTATCATGGCAAGTGAAGGGTTCAAGATTCTCTTGAGGCACCCGACAACCCGTCTACAACAGCCCAAGAAGATTTCGAGTCTGGCATCGCAAATCACTATTGATCAATGTATCATGGGGAACCTGTTAAACATCAATGACTATTTTCCTCTTCCCAAAAATTTTGGTCTTGATCCCAACAAGTATTTCGAAGAATATTTTCGGAAACTGATGGACAACCTTGAACAGAGCGAACAGAATGTTGTAAAGATGTTCGGTGCCAAAGGTGAAGAAGGCCAGCAAGGTCAGTCTGGTGGCGAAGGTCAGGAAGGCGAGGAAGGTCAAGAAGGTCAGGAAGGTGGCAAAGGCAATAAGGATGGCAAAGAAAAAGATGGAAACGGATTCCAGAAGTTTGACAATCCCAAAGATGCCCTGAAAGATTATTTTGATCCCCGTGGTTCTTCTAATGATGATTGGGGAAAGAACGATCTGATGGATGCCGATGTGAACAACATGATCAATGACCATAAGGATTCCATGAAGGATTGGGGCAAGTACACCGGAAACAGTTTTTCGGAAATCGTTGCCGCGAACACTCCGAAGATTTCTTACAAGGAAGTTCTTCGTAGGTTCAACGTTTCGGTTATGTCTGCCACTTCTATTTCGAGTCGAATGAAGATCAATCGCCGTTATGACCTACAGTCGCCGGGATACCGTAGACAGTACAAGTCGAAGGTGATCTTTGCCGTTGACTGTTCTGGTAGTATGAGTGACGATGATTTGAAAGAAGGATTTGCAGTTGTAAATTCGGTTTGTAAACATGCCGAAATCCATTACCTTCTTTTCGACACCGAGATCAAACAGGTCGAAACGAAAATGCACAAGGCAAAGAAATCTTTCAAGGTTACTGGTCGTGGTGGCACAGACGTTACAGACGTTTTGAAGTATGCCCGAGAGAATAGTGCCGATGGATTGGTGATCTACTCCGATATGTACTTTTCGGCACCTGCGAAGAAACCTCTCTGTAAGGTGTTGTGGTTGTCCTCTAACGATCAAGATCCCCCCGTGTCTTGGGGATTCCGTGCCAAGTTGGATCGGTTTGAGAAACATTGAGGATTGACATGGATTGTCCAAATTGTAAAAAGGAAATGAAATTGGAATGCACGCCCGATCAAGGCCCCAATGGGGGGACCTTGTGGGTTGCGGAAGATACCGGATCGGCCCATGAATATTTTGACGGCAATTTAACGTATTACAGTTGTTTACATTGTAAAACCTGCGTGTATGTCAGCTTTGGGATATAAAGGAAAAGAAACATGAAAACGATTAAGAATCTTTCAGTCAAGGCACCAGAATTACATATTCTTGCCAAAATCAACGAAATTGTTGATTGGATAAACGAACAGGAACGAAACAAAGAGGAAGCCCGAAAGGCACTCCAACAAGGTCTTCCGAATGAGGATTGGGGAGATTAAACATGTTATTTCAACTACGAGATGAGAATACAAATCGTGGTTATGGATTTACCATCGACATGACCTCCGAGGATTTTGATGAATTTGTATACAACTGTTCGGAGAGTTGGGGCATGGCCAAAATTGAAACTGATTATGGAGTCCAAGATGCCGAAGGGGGAGATGGATTCATAGGTTTTACCTCCTATGAAATCAAACCCGAAGATTATCCCAAGGTACTTACAATATACAGAATAACATTTGAGGATGCTGGATACACGTTGGGCAAATCGAAAGAATGGTTGTGTGATGAAGATACAGGTAAACCAAAACTTTGAGGAATAGAAAATGAAACGAGTATTAGTTTTGTCAGGTGGTGGAGTAAAGGGGGCTATACAATTAGCACCCCTTTGTCGTTTAGAAGGATATGGAGCATCAGATCGGATATACAAACAATTCGATCTGATTGTAGGCAGTTCTGTCGGTGCCATAACAGGTGGTATGTTGGCCACCGGGAAAGTTTCAATGGCCGAATACAGGGCATTGTTCCTGTCACTTGTACATGACATTTTCAAAAAGAAATGGTTCTCAATGTTTCGTATGCCAAAATACAGTAGGGAACCATTTATAACGGCAATGGATCAGTACCTTGGCAAATCCTTTCGGATGAGAGATTGTAAAACCAAGTTTATGTGTACTTCTGTGAATCTCTGTGATAACAAAACACATTATTTCAAATCATGGGAAAACAAAGATGGAATCCTTCGATTGAAGAATGCAATTGCCCGTTCGTTCGCCGCTCCGTACTACTTTGGAATGATCGCAGATAGTGATGAAGAAGCATTGTGGGTGGACGGTGGTATGGGTCTTTCTAATTGTCCTTTGGATATTGCTTATATTGAAACTATTAGGCAAGGTTGGCAAGAGGTTGAGTTTACTGTATTGGGCACCGGCCATACCTGTTATGATTATGAGTACAATGAAAAACTCAGCAACCTAAAACAAGTGTATAGGTATTTGATGCCTCAATCTGGCGGGTTGGCGAGACTACAAAGTACGTCTAACCAAATTCATAGGATACTTGAAATATCAAAACATAGGCCGGGAATTACCATCAAATATTTTGACCGCTGGTTGCCATTGAAATATGATAAGTTGAATGGTGTGGAATATTTAGAAGATTATAAAGATATAGGTTCCCGAAAAAATCCGCCACAATATTTGTTGGAAGAATTTGGCGAGGCAATGATTTAATGAATTGGGAAATACTATCAATGACTGCCGCGGCATTCGAACTTCTGGCAATATATCTTTTGGGCAAACATAACCGATTGGGGTTTGTGTCTAACATGGTGGGTGGTTCTATGTGGATTGCCTACTCCATTATAACACGATCCGCCTTTGGTCTAATCATGGTTTGTGGGGTTGCCTTTATTCTGAATATCAAGGGTTTCCGGCAATGGTCTATGGGGAGAAAATCCACTTAACCGTTTAAACAGATTTTTCTTGACATGGGTCCGTGGAATTGACTATTTTAGTAGGATAAGAAAATCGAGCCCTGTAGGGGCCGTGGGGATTTCAGGAATAATGAAATACGCTGGGTTATGAGTATCCTGCAGGGAAAGTAACTTGGAAACGGCCTCAGATTTTTAACCGAAAAAAAACAATGTTGATCAAAGATTTTAAATACCAATCGGGTAAGGATAAATATCTAATCATTCATTGTGGTGATCATGTCGCATTCAAGAAACACAATGCAAAGAAAAACGATTTCAACAAGAAAATGTACAAAACAACGTATGATTCTTGTACTTGTGCAGGACGTATGTTCCGCCCGAAAAAGGCCTGTCGTCACATGGGAATTCTTTTTGAACTTCAATGGACACTAAAGAAGAAAGATGTATCCAAAACTCTTGGTGCCGGAATCAAATCTATGGACAAAGAGTTGGTGAAAATTTGGAATGATGCCTTTGAAGATTGTGGCATAACAGATCAGAAAGAACGAAAATGGATGCTGAGAAATGTCAGAGAATTGACAATGAAATATAAAATCAAAAGTGTGTGGGAAGCCCACCATTTTTGGCTGGAGCAAAAGAAAGGATTGATCTCTTTTGAAAAATAGAATCATTGAAATACTAATTGCCATTCCTTCTATCTTGGGTTGTTTCCTTGTAGCTTCTGTATCGGAAAGTTACCAGTTGATAGGATGGATTTCATTTTTGGTTGCCGATGTTTTCGGTATTGCCTTTACTGTGAAGAATCGTTACTGGTTTCTGTTTATCCAGTTTTCTTTTTTCACCGTGGGCGCGTTGGTCGCTCTGTATAAGAGGTTGGCATGGATTTGGGGATGATTGAATTTTATTCGAAGATGTGCAAATCCATCACAACGGGCGGAAAGAAATATAAATACCTGAAACCAGTTGGAAGGAATGAGAAGTGCCCCTGTGGAAGTGGGAAGAAATACAAGAAGTGTCATATAGGAGAAAAACATGTTCAAGAAATATCAACATATTGAGAGGTTTGGAACAGATGAAGTGGATGGCATCGACATTGGAAACGTTTGGATTTTCCCAAAGATTGATGGCACCAATGGGTCTGTTTGGTTGGAAGATGGAGAAGTCAATGCCGGTTCGAGAAACCGGAAACTTAGTTTGGACAAAGACAACGCGGGATTTTTAGCACATGTATCAAATGATGAAAGAATTAGAAAGTATTTGGAGAAGCATCCTACACATAGATTGTTTGGGGAATGGTTGGTTCCGCATTCGTTGAAAACTTATCGCGAATCTGCGTGGAGAAAGTTTTACATCTTCGATGTGACAATTGACGGCGAAGAAGATTTCCGCGAATACATTCCATACGAAATCTACAAACCTATGTTGGAAGAATTCGAATTGGATTACATTGTTCCATTGGCAGAAATCAAGAATCCAGCCTATGACCGATTGATTCATATTTTGAATCAAAACGATTTCTTGATTGAAGATGGAAAAGGAATTGGAGAAGGAATCGTATTGAAGAACTACGATTTCTATAACAAGTACAAACGACAAAACTGGGCAAAGATTGTTTGTTCAGAGTTCAAGGAAAAACACAAACGAGAAATGGGTGCCCCGAAAAGTAATGGGGAAGTCATGGTGGAAGAAAGAATTGTAAACGAATACGTTACAACCGCCTTGATCGAAAAGACACATGCCAAAATTGTAAACGAAAAGGAAGGATGGAGATCACAATATATCCCGATGTTGTTGGGCATGGTTTTCCATGATCTTGTTACAGAAGAAATTTGGAATATTGTGAAGAAGTACAAAAACCCGAAGATTGATTTCAGAAGGTTAAACACAATGACCATTATGAAAATCAAAGAAACCAAAAAGGAATTGTTTAACTAATGTGGATCAGAATGATTATAACTCACGCGGTAATCTTTGGAGTGATCGCCGCAACCGTATTTGTCCTACTGGTAAAATTGGGATTTTCCCTATAGGAGAGGAGGCATTTAACCGTTTAACCAGATTTTTCTTGACATAGATCCGTACCATTAATTATATTGATATTATGTCAAAACAGGGTCCGTCCATATGGACACCAAAACAGTTTAACACTATATCCTAACAAGGAGAATTGAAATGTCAGCATCCACCATTAGCCGTATCCGTACAAAAGAAGAAATCCAAGATTCCATGATCAAAAATGGTATGTTGGACAAAGACGGCAATTACACCGGCAAGATGCCCGATCCCTCAACTGGTTCCGCAACAATCAAATCGTATGTCGCTTCGCCTGAGGAAAAGGCCGAAGCAAAAGCCAAGACAAAGAAAACCAAGACCAAAAAGGTCAAGGCAAAAGCCAAGGCCAAAAAGGTCAAGGTCGAAAAGATCATTCTCATCACCGAGAAGATTAACGATTTTGAAACCAAGGAAAAGATGTTCGATGAAGCTATGACCAAAGTGTATGGTGATCGTTACAATGTCAAAACCGGAACGGTTCGATTTGACGTTGAGGGAAAGAAGCCCCTGTATGTCAACACCTACATTCAGCCCATGAAGATCGTTTCTTCAGCAACCAGCAACACCGTTGGCCTCCGGGCAACCGTTGTGAAGAACGGTGCGAAGTATACTCTTGGTGAGTATGCCGGAAAATGGTCGATGACAATTTTCGCTAAACATATCGACAAGATCGCAAACGAAGCGATCAACGGTTAATCAACCAAATCAATCGGTGGGGCACATCAAAGTGGTGTGTCCCATCTTCTCATTATTGAAGGGATGAGACAATGGCAACAGTTTTAAGATTTCGATCACACACAACATATGAAGAAAGAGAAAACCGATTCCGCAGTGAAATGGAATCCTATTTTGGTTATCAGTACAATTCTTCGACAGGGATTGTCCGACACGATGTAAACAACAGAGATGTAAAAGTCACATACCAGAAAATGAAAACCGGCGGTCTGCGAGTGAAGCACGCATCAGACTATGGAAAATATACCCTTGGAGAATACCAACGGAAAATCAGTTTCTCCACAATTCGAAAACATATCCATGAGATGTTTAATCCCAATACCCCAAAGATGGAGAAAACCAAAACAAAGAAGGCAAGAAAAACCACAACAACGAATGACAACTATCTTGACCTGACCGATATTCTTGACGACTATTACAAGAAGGCAGAAAGAATCCGGCAAGCCATAATGGATAGGTTCAATTGTGAGCATTATTCATCAAACCAAAATTCCGCTGGGAGTAGTTGGGTCTATATTCCACTACAGGGTGATAACAATGTTACGGTTTATATGGAGTCACATGGCCGATCTTGGCATGCCAATTGGTGTGGACATGTAAGAGTTGTTGTCCAAGTTCCCACTACTAAAGTGAAACGGTGCGGCAAAAACGGTAGGTACGAAAAGAAAATCGACAAAAAGGTTATGGAAACTCCCAAGGGAAAGATCAACATGGGTTCGATCTTTAACGAGTTGGAAGAATATGTCCGTGAAGAAAACAAAAGAATTGTTGATGAGAAAAAGGCACAGAAGAAAAGGGAATTGAATCTGATGGTCTTTCGAGGAACCATTAAGAGAATGATTCCAGAAGTAAAATTGATAGACATCAAACACAACGGGTATTCTGATGTGCCGTCTACAAGTATCAAAACATATTCCGATCTTGATACGAAAAAGCCAATAGAATCCGATCACAGTTATAGTAACTGTGTACACATTTCGAAAAGGGACGCGGTGAAGGGTTCTCCCGCCAAGTATCACATCAATATTGATTCAAGCCTAAATCTTTCACAAGAACAACTTTCGAAATTCCTACAGGGATTGCATAACCTTGGATTGTTGAACAGGAAAGGAAATTAATAATGTCTAAATACACGGTATACCCCAACGATTTCCTTGCAAAAATTAGTAAGAAGTTTGTGGACGTATTTGGAGCCGAAGTCATCCGATATGGAACTGGCTACGGCCGGGATTGCAGATTTTATCGAATTCAAACTTCTGATGTTTCTATGAGATTTGACATAAACATTGCAACGAAGAATAGGCCCGAATTAATATTCACAAGCCTCTATGGTCTTAAATCAATTCGGAAAAAATCCTACTACATCTTTTCCGAAGAAAAGGAAAATGATCAGATTGAATATTTTGTAAATCGAATTGTTGAGGAAGTATCATTCCGAAAAAAGAAAAAATTCGAACAACAGAAAAGAGCCAAGATGGGCGAGTTGTCAAACATTCAGTTGAAGGGAATGTTGCGGTCTAAGGGGATTGTGAAAGATCCTAAAAACATTACAATGTCAAAACGTGGTATGTCAATTAAACTGTCCGGCCTTGATTATTTTGAAATCTCTCAAGGATTTAATGCCCAACGTATTAATCTTGTCAAGAGACTTGATTCCAAACAGATGAAAATGTTCTTGGAATTCATGGAAAGGATTATGAAACATGAACAAGAAAAAGAAAATAAAAATTCGGGTGCCGTTACCAAAACAAACGGAAAAGAAATTTCGGGACAAGACAAAGTACACCCGAAAGAAAAAGCACAAGGGATCGGGAGGTAGTGAATGACCATTATGGATTTCATTTGGGCCGGAATCGGCGTGTTTGTATTAACACTACTTCTCTTGTTGCCAGACATCTTTTCAAGGAAAGCCAAGAAACAAGAAAACAAAAACTATTATCGTCCTTATCAATATTGAGGAAAAGATCATGTATTTCAAAAGAATGTTCAAGAATAGTGAATTAGGAAATCAACGTTATGCTGTGTATGTCTGTGATGTATGTGGTAATGAGGAATGGATAAAAATCCATTACACAAAAAAGGTAGATGCCGAAAGTAAGAAAGTCATTCGTTGTCCGAATTGCAATTCGTTTGGAAAGGATGACAAGGTTTCTACATTGAATGCCAAACGTGCACAATTGTTGGTGGAACTTACGAGTATCCAAGAAGAGTTGGATAACATCGAAAAAGAATTGGCAGAACTCAAAGAAGAAGTAACAGAAGGGGTTTAACAAATGCCTGAAAAGGAACAAGCCGAACAAACGGAATTGTTGGGAAAGGAATATAAAGACCTAAAGAAAATTTTTTCTACGGATGAGATTCTTCAAAGTGTGGTGAAACTTTTACAGTCAACTATACAGAATCAGCAAGCCGCGGCAATAAAGGTCAACGAACAAACAAACATCATTAATCAAATGATAAAAAAGATTGCTCTGTTAGAAGAACGATCAGAATTCAACATAAGGTTTTGAAATGAATGCAATACAATGTTTAGTATGTGGAACCATTTTGGTTTCAAAGATGCGCCACGATTTTCGATCCTGTGATTGTGAAAACAAAGCCTTTGTCGATGGTGGAGATGTGTACTGTCGGATAGGGGGCAAATGGCCCGAGAAGATCCGAGTCATTACAGAAAAAGAATACCATGAGATCAATTACAAAAACATTGATGGAAAGAGTGATGTAAAATGATGTTACCTTTTTGGATCAATATTGGATTGACCACCGGCATCTTTGTGTTTGGTCTTATCTTGGGAATACAAGATTCTCTCAAAGAGCCTAAACGAAACTTCTGGACGGTATTTATTATGATAGCCTTCTATGGGTTTTACCTTTGCGGCAACATTTGTATTTTGAGAAGGATGGTTCTGGGCTGGGATTGTCCATAGGAGAAAAACATGAAAATCAGAATAACCTTTTTTACGGTGTTGCTTCTGGCGGCTACACAATATCTTTCGTTTGATATTGGTAGGGATTGGGAACGGTGCAAAGATTATGCCGGCCCGATGGGATTTCTGCCCCGAGCTGCCGAAAACGTCAAGGTGATTAAGCCAAATATGATTTGGTTTAATTGGAGACACCAAACCTATATTTGTCTTATTGGCGAAGTGTCGTATCACTTCTATAATGTTTCGGACATCATAGGAGACATAACAGAACCGAAACAAACGCCAAAGGATAGTATCAGAATATGAATAAGAACGAAATACCAAACATACTCTTTGAGTTGACAACTATTTCAAAAGCATCTGAACGTCTGTTTAGGTCTATTGAGAAATTGGATGATCCCCTGTTAATGGGAAAGATACTTGTCCGGTTGTTGAAAATTCTATCAGAGATTGATGGCGTTTGCCGAGAGTTTATCAAAGAAGATGAAATTACCAAGTTGACTGAGGCAATCGAAGTCACAAAAGACATGTTAAACAAAAAGGACACCGACAAAGATGACAAGTGAGGAACGGTCAAAGAGCAAAGCCAAAAGGTTCCTGACACCGGCCGAATATTTTGATTTAATGTCTGCCCTAAAAGAGAGATTGAAATCAAGTGATGCCTCGGCAGTATATGGAATACCCCGAGGTGGATTGCCAATTTCGATCTACCTATCACACCACTTGGGGATTGATTTTATTTTCAGTCTACATGATTTGTTCAAACGTGGATTGAAAGATAAAGGCCCGATCATTGTAGTGGATGATTTGGTGGACACCGGATTGCAAATGAAATCCACAATGGGTTTCGTGGAGTGTTACAAATTTGAATTCATCACGGCATCATTACTTGTTAAACCGTGGTCTACATTTAAACCAGACTTCTATATCCGCAAAGAAGAGGATTGGATAGTCTTTCCATACGAAGGGGAACCAGAATGACCAGAAAAGACCGAAACGAAAAGAAAAGAACCGAAGCCGAAATTCGTCAGGTGAATTATGACAAGTTGTCACTTGATGCAAAAATCAAACGTGTCAAGAGCCGGCCGGGAGAATCCAAGAAGGAACTTAGCCGCCTTATGAAACTGAAAAAGGAAACCAAGAAATGATTTGGGATATACTGAAATCCCTTTTAGATGAAATGGATGTTCCCAACGAACGAAAGAGAGACATCGGCTGGTTGATTAGAAATCTTGCCGTTCGTAACCGGGAACATGCGAAGTTTAATTTGGCAATGAACTACATTTTGGAAATCAAACGCCGCGGTGTTTGTGACTGTTAGGAGAGAACATTTTGTACTATGACTTTTTATCAAACTGTTGGAGCGAGCGGCCACAGACGTACACATATCATTATTTATCGGAACCGTCACCGCCATATCCGAAATCAAAAACTCACTTTAAGGCCGGAGATGTTGTACAACTGAAATCTGGCGGGCCGTCAATGGTGGTGGACTCCCACAAAAAGCATTATGTCGCTGTTTGTGTTTGGATGGATAGCAACGGCGTGAAAAGACAATATGGATTTAACCCCGAAACATTGAGGAAGGCATCTTAACATGGATTTGTTTTATCTTGGAAATGATTTTTATTGGAGTACCGGAACCAAAATGAGCTCCTTATATTCTGTGAAAGACAGGAAACGATACGATTGGGGATTGGTTCAAATGGAATTGGACATTGGTGCAAATGTAAACATCCGCCCTGCCAACGATGAAGAACGGCAATGGGCAATTGAACAGAGAAAGGAATTTGTAACGTGACGAGAACGTTCTTTACAGCAGATTGTCACCTTGGCCACCGGAACATTATCAAGTATTGTAAACGTCCGTTTGATTCCGTTAAGGAAATGGACAATACGATAATTGATAACTGGAACAGCAAGGTAACAAACGAAGATAAGGTATACCATCTTGGCGATTTCACATTCAAGAATCGTTTCGGGTTTGAAAACTATGTGAAGCGATTGAATGGGGAAATCATATTCCTTCGTGGGGACCATGATCACAAAAAGATATTCAAAGATGTACCCCATTTGTTGAATCTGAAAATTGATGGGCAATCACTTACCTTGTGTCATTGGTGTATGAGAGTTTGGCGGAAATCCCATTTCAATGCCTGGCACCTGTATGGACATTCTCATGGTATGTTGCCACCTATTGGGAAATCTTGGGACGTAGGCGTGGATAATAATGGGTTTCATCCTGTATCATTTACCGAGATATGGAACCTTATGCAAACCCGTCCAAATAACCCCAATATGGTGAAATTCGATGAAAAACGACAATAGGGAGAATCTACTTAACCGTTTAACCAGAAAGTCAAAGAAAATCCTTGACAGGGATCCGTAACATTAACTATTTTGATAGTATAAGAAAAAACACCAAATCAAAGGATTTACCAAATGTCAAAAGTTCGTTTCTCCACTACCGCTCCCAAAGCTCGCAAAATCAACGTCAATGCCATCTCCATGAAACGCCTTCCCAAAGTCACGGCAGCCGTACAATCCAAGCAAAACCGTTTTGGTGGATTCATCACAAGGGACATGTTTTCCTTTGAAGCCGTACCTGGCAATACTCCGATTGAGGTTTATGTTTGGACAGGCACCCGCGGTGGTGAGCCTACTTTCAAGAAGATGTCTTTCCTCAAAAGTTTCTTGAAGGTCGTTTCTGTAATTGATGACAATCGCTAATTCCGAAAGGGAAAATTGAATATGTTAAACGAAGAAAAAAACCTCGGCGAGATAATGGATCATAAGGTTGCTGTTGCCGTTGTTGAAGATTTAGCCGAGCAGCTTCGGTTACAAAAAAGTGTGTCTGATCTTCTTCGATCAAAGGTTCAATTTCTGTTGGATGAATTGATCTTGATTGAAAATGGAATCACCGAACAAAACAAAGGCGAACCCATTTACATGTCACCAGATGAAACCGTTGTGGAACGAATTGTTTCTATCATTGAAAAATGTGGTTCAATAAACGATCTTTCGAAACTGAAAATGTTTCCTATGGAAAATTCAATGGAAGATGAAAAACGTCACCAATAGGAAAGTAATACCAACCATGAATAAAGTAACTGTAACGAAAACCTGTTCCAACTGTAACCAATACGGCGGATTAGATTGTCCATGCCACAAATCCTATTCCAGCATCCGGCACAAAGAACAACGTGATGGCCGTGGGTACTGTGATGAATGGAGAATGTCTTCATTCCCCGGCGGAAAGTGGTCCAAAGATACCAAAGTCCGTTTCATTGTCCCGATGGATGGAAAAGAAATTTTGGGAGAACGGGCATTCGTTACAAGGTATATGGGGAACGGTTATTACGAACTCTATACCGTACCTACCCACAAAACCACTTACTGCCATGAGAATGGTTTGAAACAAATCAACTGGTAAGGACAAAATGAGATTCATCGCAAAAGCAATTCGAACAGACAGCGGAACTCTGAAAACATATCTTCTCAAAGAGAATTACAAGTATGACATTTCCATCGCCGGGAAGATGAACGAAAAGGAAACAAGGCGCTTGATGCAAGACTTGCAAGAGAGCCTGGAAAAATTCAAGAAAGAAAGGTAGTCATGGAAAAACAATCCTGTAAAAACTGTGGCAAACAGAATATTGACTCTCAAGCCGGAGGATGCACGGCATACTCACATTTCGGCGGAATTGGGTTGAGGATGGAAGTCAACCAGAAGGGTTACTGTCGGCGGTGGAAATCAAGTAACCAAGTGAAGATGGAAAGGAATGGTTAATATGACAATCGAAACGATTCAGAAATTTACGGTTCCGACAATGGAAGCAGTAAACATGATTCGAATAACCGAAACATGTGTGGACTGTGGCCGGAAAGTGTCGATGGAAGTTACACCGGAAGATTACGAAAAACGCCGGCAAGGCGCCATGGTTCAAGATGCCTTCCCGTATCTGTCGCCCGAAGAAAGGGAGATGTTTGTTTCCCGTATCTGTGGAATCTGTTGGAACAAACTATTTGGAGATCAATAAACAACAAAAGGGAGGCCATTATGGCAATCAAAAGATGTGACTGTAAGAATGAGTACCAAGATCGAAGATACGGAAAGAAAAATCGCGTACACAATGAACGATCAAACAAACAAGGATATCGTTGCACCGTTTGTGGAAAGGAAAAATAGAAATGACTGAATGTTATGGTGACTGTTTCCAATACTGTCAGAATGAAGATTGCCCCGAGGTCGAAGGTTGCCGCCAGAAGTGGAACGAGATTAACGCCCTTCGGGAAATGGGAAACGATTTCCCGGCAGTATCTTTGGTGTGGGGAATCGCTGTTAGTGGTTCCGTTATCCTTGGTGCTGTTGGATTGGTTCTGATTGTGGTACTGTTCAACTTGGGATTGATTCCATAGACCATGCTAGTGCCACTTCGAACTTCGAAACTTCGAATCTTTGAATTGATTGAAAGTCGGGTGTACAAACACATCCGGCTTTTCAATCGCATGACCACCTTCGATCCCAACTGGATAAAGATATTGCCGGAACACAAAAGACGAGCCTTAGAGAACCAAACATATCCTTGGTGGATACTTGGGGATGGGGATCTGAATCACTATACGGCACATGGGTATCGGTGCCACGTTAGATACCTTGATATGAAACTGTGACCTATTGAAATTTGATCAAAATAGGGGTTATTTAACCGTTTAACCAGAAAGTTGTACACGGCACTTGACGGTGGTCCGTGTATTTAACTATATTGGTATTATAAGAAAAAAGGAATTTAACCAAAATTCAAAGGTGTCAAAATGAGAATCGGAAAATCAGCAGAAGAAAAAAGAAGAATCTGGAATGAAAAGGTCCGAAAGATTGAAGCTCTCGCCGAATGGCAACCTATCTTCCTTTGGTTCCCTACTGAATTGTTTGGAGAAACCCGCTGGTTGGAAACAGTATACCGGAAACGGGTACACCTAAAAACAGAAGTAAAAGACGGCCGCCCTGCGATGGCAATCAATGGTTATTGGGAATACAAACTTGCTGAAGAAAGGGCATAACAATGAACCAGAACGAACAAATCGCCAGAACAATTTTCAGCCAGATTTCTATGTCCACTAAGATGGCATGTGGAATCCGAAAAGCTGTTATCACCGACAACGGTTTGATGTTTCAAGTCGGTTCCGGCAACCCCATGAAAAAGATCATAGTCAAACTGAATAGCCTTGACTATTACGATGTGGAAATGGGAAAGATCACCCGTAAGGGTGGATTGGTTTGGAAGATAATGGAAACGGCAGAGAATGTCGATTGTTTCTCTCTGTCCGAAGTCATTTATCATATGGTCAACAAATAAGAGGAATTGGAACAATGGAAAACAAAATGACACCAAAAGAAGTTATCAATGAATACGGAGAAGTGAATCTTTCCTTCTCATCGTATTACAAATATTCTTTTACCTTTTCTGGTACGGCAAAAGACGGTGCCAAGATTGTTGGTTCCTTTGGTGGAGATTCCGATGACATCTATAGGTTAGAGGTATCGGCCAGCGATGAAATTCGAGTCAAAGACTTTCAGTCACAACTGAATTTCATGCAAATCACAAAAGACGATGAAGTAATTTTTGAACATTACGATTACGGAATGTAAGAAGGAAAACAAAACATGTATCACAACGGCAATTACTTGGACTATGAGGAAAACGGTGTTTCTGTTTTGGAAGGAAGAACCTTAACCGAAATCAAACACACCGAAGACGATGAATTGATCTTCTATGTTGAAGATGGTTCTCAATACATCATGGCACACAGCCAGGATTGTTGTGAGTCTGTAACGATTGACGACATCTGTGGCGATCTGAAAGACTTGGTGGGTGATTGCCCGGGAAGATTCCAACCGTGCCGATCTTGGTCCTAAAGATGGGTACGAAGAAAGTTACACTTGGACTTTCTACAACTTCGCAACTATCAAGGGATCGGTTACTATCCGTTGGTATGGTTCTTCCAATGGGTACTATTCCGAATCTGTGGACTTCTGTAAGATTAATTAAGAAAGAATTAAACCATGTCAAGAACTAAATACGAAATTGAATTTGCTGCTGTGGAAAAAGATCAGTATGGGTATCGTGGGTATGAATCCAGAGCAAACCTTGTTAAGAAGTATGGATTCTCTATTCCTACTGCAAATGCTATTGAACGTCTTAGGAAGTATGGTCCCTTTCTGGAAGTGGGTGCCGGTACTGGTTACTGGTCTTACGAAATGAAGGAACGGGGCATTGACGTTATCGCTACGGACAAGTCGGCCCCAATTAACAATTCGTATACACAATTCAAGGATACAAAACCGTACACCGAAATTGTTTGTCTGTATGGGATGGATGCCATAGAACAATATCCCAACCGAACTGTATTTATGAGTTGGCCTTGTTATTGTGATTCTTGGTCCTATAACTTGTTGAAGGCATACACCGGCAAATATTTTGTTTATGTTGGAGAAGGTCCGGGTGGTTGTACTGGAACGGATGAATTTCACGATGAACTGCATGTTGCATGGAAGGATGTAGACTACATTCGAATTCCCCAATGGTCAGGTATCCATGATAGTGTATATGTATATGAAAGGGATGATGCATGAAACCAAACTACAGGAAAGGAAAATACCTTGCCGTAATTGACCGGGGCTATGACATAGACATTCTCTTGTCGGATAATCTAACGTCTTTGACAAACAAAGGCAGAGAAGATTATATGCCCCTGTACAAAGTGAAAGATGGCAAGATTGTCAGAATCAATAAACAAGGAAGGGAAACATAATGAAAACCAAAGAACAACTATACAAAATGTTTTGTGAGAGTGCCCGATATATTTCCATTAACCGGGATGAGGGATATTATGAAATCTTTGGATTGAAATCTTTGGACACAGCAAAGTTGTACAGAATGTTTGTCCGTAGTGAAAGAAAATTAGAACGAGAAAAAGAACTCAATCAGAAAGGAAAAGACTGATTATGAAAAAAGAAAAACTAATCGTTCCAATCGCAGCTACATTTGTTATGTTGTACATTGTTAGCATATTCACTCTTATTGCGATAGGCATCATCTCACTTGGTAAACTTGCCGATCACATCAACAAACATGGAATGAAATCCATTGCAGAATCAGTATGGGAAGGAAATGGTCAATGAGCAAATTACAAAGGTTGGCAGAATCCGAGGGATTTGATAATCCGATGGATCTTGCCGAAGAAGTGGTACATGAAAGTGTTGTGCCGGGAATCTGCGCGATGCGGAATTGTGATTACACTACAAGAGTTGAACCGGATTGTGATGCTGGGTACTGTGAAGAATGTGGAACACGATCCGTGCAGTCCCTACTTGTTTTAATGGGAATCATATAGGAGAATAAATATTATGAAAAAGTGGCAATGGATAAACTGGTTAATGCTTCCAGTATCTTATTTAATCATAGCGGGCATGTGGTTCGCATTTTTTGGTAAGGAGTTTTGAAATGAAAACACTAACAACTATCTTGATCGGAATCGTTTTGTTTCTGGCATGTTCAGATAATATAATCTCGCCTGTGGAACCCAGTTCGAAAACCGTGACAACAGAATATAAGCGTCTTCCTACGGTGGAAACCATTACCGATGTACAAATCAAATCGGACTTCAACGGCAGTCAATTGATTATCCGAACAGATACGCGGACGATCACTATCAAGTCAAAGTACGAAACATCTTCACGATACATCCCGAAAGAAGAAGTGAATCCGTTCCTGTCATTGAAGGGGAATGAAATTACTGTAGAGGAGAATTAAGACATGTCCAACTTTTATTTGTTTCTGATTTCTATCAACGTATTCCTGGCATTTGCCAATTTCACCATAGGAAATTTTGGTGTCGGTTTGTTCAACATTTTTTCTGCCGGGTTTTGTGGGGGAATAGGATACCTTGTTGCAAAAATGGAGAATGGACAATGAAAATCAAACGAATGTTGTGTGGTTGTTGTGGAAAAGAATCTCACAACGGCGAACCGTTTACGTTTATGATTGGTACATATTATGGTGCCATGTATGTGGACAAGAATGGGAACATGGTATGTAATCAAGACAGTCGGAAGATTCAAACATTGAATGATTTGATTGACTACATCAACAAGAATGAGAACGCTGATAAATGGGGCAACCGCCCGGACTTTTCGTTTAGTTGTTTCTGTGTTGAAGATGAAGCTGGTTTGAAATTGGCAGAGTTTGAGGATGGAACTATTCTGACCGAAGTTGGAGATTACGAACGAGTATTTCGAAAAGCCTTTATGGAGGAAGAATAAACAATGAACATATCCGAACACCTATTGACCTGTTTGATTGAGGAATGTTCCGAGGTCCAAAAACTGGTATGTAAAGGACTCCGGTTTGGGATGAAGGACAACTTCCCCGGCAGGGAATCAAACAACACACAAGACCTACTGGCAGAGATAACCGATCTACATGCCGTAATCGAAATGTTGGTGGATAATGGTATCCTACCAAATAACGGCAGAGATGAACGAGGCATTGCCCTAAAGAAACAGAAGGTACACAAATACATGGAGTACGCAATAAAGAGTGGAACACTTGGAAGACCTCCGTGCAATTACTGTAAAGATACCGGATGGATTGATAACGTCAAAAGGTCCGGAACCTCTGTTACGATAAGACAAGTCAGGTGTCCAAAAGGATGTACCCCGCCCACACAAATTTTGTAGGAGAATAAATACTATGATACTGATACCGATTATGTGGATAGCTTCCATTTTGTTTTCGTTGGTCGGCATATACAACATTTTTACAGGTGGAGAAGTTCTCTCTTGGTTTATTCTGTCTATGTTGTTTACCAATTCAATAGACTTGGAAATCCTCAAGATGAAAAAGAAATTGAAGGAGAAAAAGAATGAAAAGAAAACCGCCTGAACAACATATGCGTGTAATGAGAATCTACCCGTTATTCTTTTGGACATCATGTTTCAAATGTGGTATGCAAGTTCGAAGGGAATGGATGTGGAGAGCATTTGATAAAAAGGAATGGAGAGCTGACTATGATGGCTGTGCTCATGTATCGTCTACATATTTCTATTTCTGTAAAGAGTGTTGTCCAACCAAGGAAGATGCTTGGAATGAACGAAACAAACTTGTTGATATGAGAAGGACACTAAATAGCCCGCCCCAATCTGGAAGTGGTGTAACGGAACCAAAGAAGTGCCGAGAATGTGGCAGTACCAAGGAACCGAACAAGTATACCATAGTAGAACCTGTTTGTAAAAACTGTGGATTGGCTCACCCTCACTTGGATTGATTATGGACACCGGAGAACTTCTATATCTATACTGGTCGTTTGACGACATCTTTACGGTGGATGAAAACCGGCCGATGTTCTGGACTTGTGAAGGTTGCGCGAATCTTCACAAAGCCATTGAGAACTGCAGCAGACGGGCAGGGGATTGTCTATTACAAGCCTACCACGAATTGAATAAGTCATGGAAGTATGCCTAAGATAACAGTTGAAATAGAATACAACTATCCTGCAGATGATCCGTATTGGTTGAATCCACATTCGGTTCATCATTGTCTGCAGAAGGAATGTAAAAATACACATTTCAATGTTGGTTGGGCGCCTAATGGCGATCCTTGGTTTGAACCAAAGGAACAGGATTTCTATTACCACGTTCAAATGGTAGAGGATGTGTTATGATTGATGAACGTGGAATGAATTTGTATCTGTATCCAAGGATTGTCGAACGGTGCAATAGGTATTCAAACGGCCGATACAATAAAGAAGAAAACAATTTGACGTATTACAATTACTGCAAGCACTCCACTATTTGGGCAGAGGAAGATATTTATTACGATATTGTCAAAGGAATAAACGATAATGCCCAGTAGTTATGTACCGCCATTACAAAGAGAAATGCTACCATTCCGATTGAGAGAATTGTATGTCCGAGATTATTATTGGGACGTAATGGACATTGACAAGTATGCTGGAAATTCTGGACACACATACCTACCGGAGTTTAAAAACAACCTAACGAATATACCGATATACAAATTGAAAAAACATGACTACAAGTTTGAGCCGGGTGGTTCACATTCTAAATTGTACCACGAAGGTTTAGTGTGGATGGATAAATGTCTTACATAACGAACCAACAATTGATCTACTATACCAACGTCATATTCTCTGACTTACGGGTAGGGTACAAGAGTGGCGAATACTATCCGGGCTTTGAGGTATACAACAATCTGTATATCTCGCCAATGAACAGAGATTACAACGAAGGTTTGACTGACTCGTATGTGTATGAATGTATGAGGAGGTTCGATAGAAATGTACATTAGAAACAATTATGGCGATCATTACTACAATAGTTACTATGATGCAAGGGTAAAGACATTTGAACTTGCATTCATTTCACTTGCCTCATATATGTACCATTTCTATATAAATGGTAGAGAAGCATACCGGGGAGAATGGACAAGTCGATACAAAAAAGATATATACTATGGGGAAATATATGAAATCGCATCCGGCATTTAAGTACAGACGATACATGTTATTCCAATGAATAAAGACTACTACACATACAAAGATTGGCGGGAGTTTGATCGTGCATTCAAAAACAAACGAACACGCCGAGAAACTTACACCGTAAGAATACAGGACTGTAATAGATTCTGTCCACCCGAAAAAGAAGATTGTCCAGCATGGGTTAATGAAATTGATATGGATAAAAGATGTATGAGGTACATTTACCTTCAATTGATTGTAGAGATTGCCAAGGATTGGAACAAATGAATCATAGAGAAAGAATGTCAATTATTAAAGCTTGGTTTCGATATGACTGTATACAAAAGATTGATAAATTTCTTGGCACACGCCCAGCCTGTTATAAAGGACAATGGACAAACAATTTGATGTACAAAGAACACTATGAGGACAAAGACAATTTCTGGCTCAGCAACTTGGGTATGTGGGGAGTTGATGTAATGGAACAAGCATGGAATCTAAAACATTGCCGCGGCTTACTTGGTGTTAGTGATAATACAAGGTGGCCGGTTTGAATACAATGGATAAATCAGAATATAGATATTCAATAAAGCTGATAGATGTATTCTTGAAGTTTGATATGATTTTTGGCCGATCTGTGTTCTGTTATACACAATGGGGAGAACAACAATTTCTCAAGAATACTCCCAAGTATTACTATCGTGAGATAGATACAATGCACAACATGTTGGTATTAGTATGAAGACGGAGACAATCAAAGTGCCACAACATAGAAGAACATTTAAAGATGCATTGTATTATTGGGATTGTGAGCAAGAGTATAATCGAATACGAAAGGTATCTTTCTTTCTAAATGATTTCATTGAGATGATAGAAAGTAATGTAACCGAATCAAGGCGATCAGTATTTTGTGATGGTTGTGAACGTACTGATCCTTGCAATCAACATCATATTTGGGCACGAATAGATTATTACGCAATGGTATTCAATCTTAATCTATGGTCGAAGTTGGGAGAATAAATAGTTATGGAGAAAGAAAAGTTTGATTTGTTTGATTTGATGGACGGTGTATTCGCCATACTACTATTCGTTTTGGGATATTGGTTGGGCGGCCGGAAATGGAGGAAGAAATGACCAAAAAGATATGCGATCTATGTGGCAATGAATTGGTAGGTCGAACTGGTTGCACTACAACACGAACTATTAGCCATACATATGTTGAGGCGGTTCCATCACCAGACCCAATGGCCTGTGATGCACTTGCTGTAACATTCAGGTTTAAAATAGACTTGGAAAAATCAGATGGGTTCAAAAAGATTGAGGACTTGTGTGATGAATGTATTGACAAACTGTTGATCGACAGTATCAACAAGTATAAGAAGTTTGGCCGCAGGAAAGATGATAGGAAACTACTATCAGAAAAAACCGATGATAGATTGGCGGACACTAAGAAGAAACAGGGGAAACTATGAGAAACATTAATTGTATTCATGCCAAAGATGGCATCTATTGTGCACACAAGGAAAGAACCAAAAGAACATTATGGAATTTGTTCGGGCTGTTACCAACAATGTGTTTGAAGTTAGATGATATGAATGCCAAATGTAGTTACCATAAGAAGTATACTATAAAGGTTCGGTTTCCGGTAAAGGTTTCTGCCAATATTAGTGTGAGGAAAAAGATTTCATAAAGGTGGCTAACCTACTAAATACTATTAGTAGGAGGCCACCATCAAACGGAAACATTTCATACAAGTATATAATTCACGACTAACGCTTGAAGGAATATACTTCACCAAGATAGAAACCATCAACCACTTCGTAGGTGTAATGCCAGGGTCACATCGCAGGTATTGTGTCAACAACCTATCCTTCCACCCTTGGATATATAAATATTGGTTCCAGAGAATAGACAAGATATACTATAGTGGCATAAAAGGACTAAGTGATAGTTTAACATTAGAATGACACATTAACATTCCTTATGTTAGTGTGCAGAAATTGAGTTAATGTTTTGGAGAAGAAAATGTCAGGTAGTAGTTCATTAATGGCCAAGAAATCAATCTGGACCTCCATGCACGGCATAGACTGTTTTCAGTTTGATGGAACAGATGCATACAGGTATCTATGGTTTTATTTATTTGATTCGATATTTCGCCCACAACCAGCACTTACTTTGTTCGATAGGTTAATACAATATGAATCTATCAAACAATATTGTATAGAGTACGAGTTGACGATTAAAGATTTTAACCAACTATGGGTTTGGAAATGATACAGAACTGGACAGATCATCAAATCTATGCTGACATCAATGCACATTTCGAACATCATGTAATCGGCTATTGGCATATTAAAGATAAACTGGATTGCGACTATTGTGATTATTGGTTAAGGAAGCCGGGTGATGGGCCAGTAATGTATACTTCTCATCGTCCTTGTGGCGCTTGGATATACAACAACAATGTAATCGGCTTTCGAAACTGTGAATGGTATGTATACTATAGGGTAGTTGATTTGATTGGTAGGTTGTTATGATGAATGCAAAAAGTATAGGTCGTTGGATAGAGATGAAAGAGAAGATGACTGTGACTAACTACTATTTACTGGTATATACAATGTCATCGTTGGTTTTGAAAGATCCAAATGGCGCTGCAGGGAAGATGTGTAATGCAATGAAACTTGGGAAGGGAACTGCTGGGTGCAATTGTAATCATTGTATGGTGAGATTTTGGGAACATTCATACCATATCAATAAAGGAATGTATCTGCTATGACCCAATGGGAAATGAATTGTTACTATGATTGGATAGAACGGATAAACCATAGATACAGCCATGGATATGGGTATGGATTTTTAGAAAAACCATATCGCCGCTCGGATTGTATGGATTGCGGCGGTTGTCCCGATATTGAAGAAGGTGATGAAGATATAATAACCGTATCTTGTACGAATTTGATCCATCTATACCAGATAGAATGCATTAACGATAACTTTTGGCAAGAGGGACAATGAAATATTTTCTTGATGTATTAGTTAATTTCGATTGGGCATTTAATCCTGAACGGTCAAAGAAAGAATATAGGATGACCAATTTGGATGCGGTTTCGTGTATGTATTATTGTATGCCATTTCAATTGGTTGGCAAATGTAAATTAACTCCTGTGGGTAGATGTAACCAGATAGTATATCCGCACGTGCTGAAATTGATCAATGAGGGATTCTAAATAACATGACTACATCTTGGGTATCATATAACGTTAGAATGATCAATTGGTCGTTGGAAGAAATCGGGGAACCTATACCACAACCTCCTAATCAGATCATGTCTTGCGGCGATTGTGAAGAGATGTGGGATCAAAAAGATCCATGTGAGATGTTTGATAGTATGGATTGTGACCGAGTTTATTTGGTCGGAGTTCTAAATACATTTTCTTATTCGTGTGTGTTAGTATGAATAAACAAAGAAAAAGAAAATCAAGACCATTACACAAGAGTATCCCCACGCCGCTAACTTCATGTTACGCCGCAGTAAACGTATCATGGCACACGAAACAGAAATACTATAGGATAGTTGAGTATATTAACACATCATTCAAACGGGTGCCCAAGTATTGGGCCCGGAAGGCAATCCCGTTATGGAAACTTGTGTATACAACAGCGCAACTTAATAAAATCCACATAGACCAATTAGTATCTACAGAACTGTATATTGATTTAGAGGACATAGGGTGAAACTGGCATACATATGGTAGAGATACATGACACTTAAAGAATATTGGAAACAGGTCGATAAGCTAAGAGTTTTATCCGCGGACAATGGGAAGTGGGAGTATCTAAACATGCTTCAATTGTCTTACGTTATAAGTTGGCGACAATGTAAGCCAATAGAGTATATGAGATGGGGAGATGGAAGATCCGCAGAATATGTTGATTTGGTATACTGGATAGATGAAGACCTTGAACTAATTTCAGGATCCTGAAAATAGTTATTGACAGGTTTGCCTTCATAATCTATATTAAATAAAAACAAAAAGGAAGATAGTATGAGTTTTGGCAAAGTAATCGTAGAAGTAGTGAAATTGGCATGCATGTTTTGTTTGGGTGTATGTCTGTATCATATAGTTACGGAGCCGGAAGTAACCACAAGAATGAAATTCGTTATTGTGGGTGGCATAAACCTTGTGGGGTTTTTGATATTGGATGGGAGAAAGTAAAATGAAACTAAAGAAAGGCTTGCAGGTTTCATCTGATGATCCTTGGTATGATTTATCTGATGGTGGCTATTTGAACCCAAGAGAGATGTGTGAATCTCCCGAAGATGCCCAAAGAGTGATTGATGCTATTGCTGTGGTTGAGGATTTCATTGAATCTTGTAGAATACAAATTGAAGATTTCATAAGGTAGGAGAGGGGAAATAACTATATGATCACCATTAAAGAAACAACTGGCACCAATTCAGATGGCGCAGGTACATACGAAATCGAAGTGTCAAAGGATGGAAAGAAAGTTGCTGGGTTCTCCGCATGGCCTTTATACGAATGTCCCGAAGATGCTACACTTGAACGTGACATGGGATTTGCTTATGATGCTATCGAATTTTTCAAGCTTGGATATGAAGCAGGAAAGAACGGAGAGGAAATAGTTTTTAAGGAAGTGGAAGAATGAAAACAATGGAATCATCTTTAAAAGTATACATAGTTAAACATGGCACACATTGGTTGTTGGATGGTAACAAAGCAAAATGTCCTGAATGCAATAGAACAGATTGGGTTCATTGTATAAGTGACGGAGCCCACGAAAACCCGGAAGAACAAGTATACAAAGCAACGTTCGAATGTAAAACATGTCTGTGCAAATTTATAGTGTGCAAACCCCTGAAAGAGATCCAGAAAAAATCAATTGACACATACGCATAATAAACGTATATTTAATAATAGACAACACAAAACATAAAGTGTTTGGAGGTGAGAAGTTTATGTGGCCGCAGTAATTTAAAGGGCCTATTAAAAACAGAATACAAAATATAAATAATAGTAATAAGATATATTAAAAAGATGAAGTACGGTGGGTTGCCGAATCGGCCCAAAATTATAAGATAAGAAATTATAAGAAAGCCGAAGTGGGGGCAACGGATTGCCCTATCAACATCCAAGATGGATTAGACTATTTAAGATAATGTAGAAAGATTTGGGGAACCGGGAAGGACAATATTGTTCTTCCCTTTTCCTTTATATGGGGCGCTACCCTGGCGCCATAGGGAGAGTTAAACCTATTTAACCGTTTAACCAGATTCTTACCGATTTTTCTTGACACAGATCCGTGAATAATGATATATTAGTAGTATAAGAAAAAAGAGAAAAATCGAAAGGATCGTCAAATGTTGTCTTGTGTATCAAAAAACTCCAAAACCGAATACTCTGTTGATTTCACTTCCAACTGCCCCAAACGCAGAGAAGGAAAACCTTGTTCCTATTGTTACGTTGAATGTGCCCGGAATATGGGTTTCAACGCTAAGAAGGTTTTCGATTACGTTCCCTACAATAACGAAATTTCCCGTTTCACCCAAAAGAAAATTTCCATGTTGAATGCCGCCGGTGGTATTCGACTTTTTTCTTTTGGTGACTACATGCCCGAACATTACAATGACGTTCTTCAATTTTTGGATGATTGTGAAATCCAAGGTTTGAAGGTTAAGGTTATCACCAAGGTTATCGACTTTGTTGTGAAGTTCCATGATCACCCGGCAATTAAAGTGATCAACATTTCCATCGACAATGTTGGTGATGGTGTAGGTTGGTATGTCGCTGGTGCCTTCAAAAAGTATTCGAAGGTCCGTGTCCGTTGTGTTGTTCTCAAAGATGAAGATGTGGATGCCTTCACCGATTGCCGTGTTGGGAATCTGGTTGACGTTTTCACTTTCAATCATGGTCGTGGTTTGAAAAAACTTGGATACAAGATGTATTCCAAGAAAGACGTTAAGGAATGGAACAAGAAACTGAATGGCAAAGTATGTTGTTCCACCGGGAAATGTGCCACCTGTAACCTCAAATGTGCTCAGTAATTTAGGAAAAGGAAATGAATACAATGTTTCAAAAAATAAAATGTTTTTTCGGTTTCCATACCAAAGACCCCAAACAGGGAAGCTGGTATTGTGCCTCTTATAGGGCCGGCTATTCCTACTGTAAATTCTGTAATGCCATCATTTGGGAAGATCGTTAGAAAGGAATCAATACAATGTCACAAGCTAAAGTAGTCAATTCACAAAAGTTTTTCGAGTACATGGCAAAGAAAGCCAAGACAAGTACCATCAGTATCCGTGCCTTTACTGGTACTCATCCCAGCCGTGGAGAATACACCCAGTTGTTTTTTGAGAACGGCAGAGGAACGGACATCGCCACTTGTGGTAATTACTCCGATGGAAAGACCCCTGACTATTACTTTGTTGGAAAACTTTGGTCCTAATAAGAAAGGCAATACAATGAAACTCAACTCCTTCGCAGAACTGAAATCCTTCGTGGAACTCGACAACCACATCAAACAGCTCAATGCTGATGCTGACCGGCAGATGGCCGAGCAGCCCGGGCTGTGGGTTTCACATCTCATGCCTGCGGAGAAGTGGGTTGAAAACTACGGTATTGATACCGTGGAAAAATTCGAACACCAAATGTTGTTCGAATCATATTCGAATGTTTACAAGGATACCTTCGGTGTCCGCCCTCGTGGCAAGGTAACTGTCGCTGAGATGAAATCTTTTTTGGAAAGGGCATAACAATGAAAATTCGTATCCGTGAAGATGCCAGAAAATACTACATTGCCAGCTCAATGGGAACTTTTATCAATTGGGATTGGGCGAATACAATGGAGCAGGTACAAGGAATGGTCCTTGAGGTAGAAACAGAATACCTGTTTAAGAATCAGTACAATACCGTCCCTGTGCCCGGAGTCTCCGACAATGGACTTCGTATCATGGACAATATGGTATCGGAAGTCATAGACGATGAAAGGGAAGGAAAAGCACGTTGTAACTGGTGTGGTAAAACCGTACCCGATGCCCCCATGTGTTTCAAGTGTGGTCGGCAAGGATACATGGAATCATTCAGTAACCGTTATAGGAGAGCATAAAACATGGAACTTGCAATTGGAACAGTCCTATACAGGAAACCAAACCCCGAACGACTTTTTGAATCAAAGAAAGGCGGATACTGGAAGGTACTCGAAATCCGCCCTTCTATGTTCAACAAGTTTCAATCCACATATTACTCCATTCGCTGTACCAAAACAGGAAAGGAATACAAAGACACTAACGGATTTTATGTGGACTATGTAAACGCAGAACTTACCAAACCCGATGGCATGTGGACTATCGTTGGTGCTGGGCCTGTGAAGGTAGGAACCAAAGCAAACATCGACAAGGGAAACAAGATCGGGGCAAAGAAACGCCGGATTGCCTACCTTGAAGCAAGTATCAATTCAGACGTTAAGGAATACAACCAGCTCATCGCCGAAGTGTATGGCAAGGGAACTGGTAGTGAACTCAAAGTGGTGGAGGCATAAAACAATGAATACAACAATCAACATCTTCAATCGTAATGCAACAGAGAAAGATCAAGATCACCTGTTGGCATCAAACTCCTATGACCAAAACATTCCTATTCCCCGTACTGGTGAATGGATTGTATTGCCTAAGAAAGATCAGAGGCCGAAGGATGCTAACATGTTTCAGGTCGATATGGTCGCATATGTCCACAAGGAAGGATACTATTCATCCACTCCTGAAAAGATATACTATCCGCCTTCGATTGATGTCAATATTTACGTTACTCCATAAGGAAAACAAAAAATGATCACATACATACTGGTAACATTTGGTATTTTCACATTGGGTTATATCGCAGGATACTGGCAACGTGGTGTGAACGAAAAAAAGAAAGTGTAATATGGTAATGATAAAGAGTCTCGCAAAGAAGCTGAGAAGAGAAAGATCCAAAAAGAAACGAAAGAAATACAAATACAACTGGAAGGAAAGTAGCAATGTCAAGTAAACTAATTCGTTACATAATCAGAAAGGACAATGTAAAGTATCTGAATAACAGCGGTAACTGGACAAGAGATACCGCCAAAGCTCGTTGGTTTATTACACGGGCAGAAGCGCTGGACATTGCCAGAGAAGATGAACAGGTATTGAAAATTGGTGTAGACATTACCGTGACTTGGGAGGATTAATCATGCTATTTTTACTGTCTCTCATTGGAGCAACCATTGTTTTCGCAGCTGCCGATGTTGAATTTTTGAGTGCAAGGTGGTCTGTTATTTTAATTGGTATGGTGATATTCGGCATTGCCAATTCCCTGGGCGGGAGGGATTAAAACATATCACAGAAACGGCCGGACTTGTTATGGGCTCAATAAAATCATTAATATCTGTACGGATAGGTGGGTTGGATTCTGCATTAAAGGGAATGAAACATTACTCTAAATACATGCATAAAATATTTGGTCATGGGTATGCAATTTCTCGCAACAGATTTCTTTTTCCAAGTAACCATAACACTATAGTAGATTGTAACTATTGCGATAATCTGCCAGGAAGGCCGAGATTTTCCGATGACTTTTGTAATGGTCATTGCTGTAACAATGCATATCCATACATAATAGGTTTGGTTGATAGGATATTAGAATGAACTCCAATCAAAGCCCATGTATTACAGATTGCAATAAGACCTGTGAATATTATTGTAGAGTAAAGTACATGTACAATTTTCTGATTAGGTGTGAATTGGATGTTATAGATTGCCTATTCTGCGAAGATTGCCAGAACATATTAGACGATGAGCCCTGTTTCTATGCTAGTTGGTGGGCCAGCCGAGGCTCTTGCTGGGAATATTATTATCCACATTCAATACAGGTAATGCAGGATAAGGTGGACTTGTTATGAGAAAATACCATAGCCCATGTGACACAAGTTGTAACAGGATTGGAACCGAATACTATTGCAGGGTGAAATACATGTACACATTTTTAATTAGATGTGATGTTGGCCAGGCGGTGTATATGTTATGTCGTGTTTGTAAACAGATGACAAACTCCGCATATGGCAGTTGTAAAGAAAACTTAGGTACGTGCCGTTCGTTTTATTATCCCCATTCAATACGGGCAATGCAAGATAGGTTGGAATTGATATGACCCGAAGAGAATACATCAAACAAGGTCGCCGGATTATATCTTGTGATGGCCCCATAAAATGGCATTACCTTGATATGTTGTTACTGAATTATTATTTAACTTGGCGCGGATGTAGAAAAGTTGAATACGGTACAAATATGCCAAAGGTGTCGGACAACTATTTCGCCTTGTTAGAATGGGTTGATCATTTTCTGGATCCAGAAAGCATGCTGCCCCGATCAGCTCGTTTAACCGATTAAATATTTAAGCGTTTCAAAAAGGGCTCCGTGGCCAGGCCATACAAACATACCGCCCCCATCCCTTGGACCCGATTCTAAGCGCTAACCTTGTCCCTGGCGGTCTAATTTAGGGGTATGCTAATGGGGGGTATTATCTGAGAATTTTGTCAATCTGAGCTACATGCCAATAGAATCCTGCATCTTCACGCATGATTGGTGGGAATGGATTGTAAAGATTGCCTGGCAATATCGGGGGCCAGGCAGTTCCCCATCGCTCATCATTGTTATATTGGTTATTCAATAGATTACTAAATTGTATCGCTTGCATTGCAGTACATATATCAGCGATAGGATTGTAGTCCTTTCCCTTCAGCAATTCATTTATCAGCCATATCCATAACGTTTGTGGTATCATAATAATTTATCCATTTCTACATATGAGCTATACAATACACCGGGGGCATTAACCAATATAGAGAAATACATGTTCCATAGATAACCAGTTCGTGCCTCTTCGGATATTAACGGCCCCGGTTTCCCATCAAATGTCAATAAACTATCTATTTTATCCCAGCCATAGCAGCCAAGAATTTGATTCAGTACATGTGCCCATGCTTCGTTATTGTCCATATTTGTATTTATCATATCAGTTCTATTCGCTCATCAAAGTTACTTATAGAAGATGAATAGTATAATTCCTTACGAATTGTAACTATATCATATACCTGTTTAACGTATTCCCATGGCATTTCAGAAAGGGAATCATATTGGATCTTATCGTTAATAAGCCAGACATAGTTGTAGTATCTTGCTTCATGCCCCAATAGGTATAACGAATTAATCATAACAAGTCCGCCCGCTCAGAAAACAATCTTATTACCTGTCTTTGATGGAAATCCCTGCATGATATTCTTGTATCCTCATTAAATACATCAGTACAAGGTAGCTGCATAACATTTGTGGTCCCTTTGCCATATACCAAGTCCTCACAATCAGCACAATCCATCACCTCTTGCGAATCAATACAATTATCGAATTTTTCCTTAAAGCCAAAATTCATCCACTTGATCTTACAGTAGTAGCAACCTTCCTCCATACCATAATATTCATCACATCCGCCCATTATCATACCAGTTTCCCCAGCCTATCCAATGCCAAAATAACGTTGCCATGTCCATTCACCATACAGTATTCTACGCCTTCCCTAATCATACACCCATCCGCTTGTGCAGAACCCATCGAACAAAAGTGTTTACATTGTTTCCAATTCTTCAACTTGCCAGGGTGACAGAAATCACAATTGCCACGATGCATTACCAACTGATCAAAAATATCAACTTCGTGATAGTAGTAGAGATCATCATATAGCATGCTCCCTGTAAACTGTGCCAATAATGGTCTTCTCATAGTAGCTCCAAAGAATTGCCGAATTCACGCAAGGACAAAACATAATAATTTTCTTCGCAATTGGTATAAGTAGTGCAATCCAAATTAATAGAATGCGCGTTCATATAATAACAGTCATGGCATGTTATTGCCTTTTGCCACCAAGATGGTTCTCGCTGTACCGGATTAGCCCAGCTATCCAGATAACGGTAGTGGGTTTCTTTCTTATTTAACAGTTTCATCATAGTAGCTGCAACCTCTCCTGCATTGCCTTCACATTGTATGGATAGTATCGAAAATTACAAGCTACCAATGGCTCATGGTCACAATTAACATTCAATTCAATACAAACATCACATTCCAATAGTGATGACGATGTGCCTGCATACTTCATACATTTCCGACCCCACAACTCATTTATTCCTGGCGGTTCACAATACATGTGAGCAACTCTACAGTAGTAACAATTCCTGCCCATTTCAATACAATTTACTTTATTCATTCTAATTCCTCATCTATACCTATAATTGCAGAATAGAAGCAATCCTGTGGGTCACCGCAATCTCTCAACGGCCCGCCTTTATTTTGAAACATACAACAAGTACATACATTAATACTGCCATATTGTTCATTAGTGTTTGTCACTAGCTTGCCTCGCTCTTTGTTTTTCATACCAAATCCAACCTCTCAGTAAACCTTTCCAATACTATCATATGCATTTCATGCGCTATTGATGGTATCACATGCCGATTAGTTCTACTATAGTTAAGCTTTCTACCTCCACGCCAAGCCAGGTAATAACTACATTGAACTATTTTGATATAATCCCAGTTAATATAGTATCCGTCCTTGCCGCCAATTATATCCCAATATTCTTTGCTTGTCATACTAAGTCCAATTCCTTATCCACAGACGAAACAACTATCGGGTGTAGAGTGGCAATACAATGTTCTGCGAAAGGTCGCAAATCACATTCATGTATCAAAGAGGAAGCCGTTAAACAACGTGTTTTGCATTGTTCCCCGTTCGGTATAATCAACGGACAACTGCCATCATAGTTCAGTAGTAAATCCACATCAAAAACCATATAGTAGTAATAGTAGGCAACATGTTCTGCATCTGTAGCAATAATCATTCCACAAAGCTCCCGCACATCTTGACCACATACATATGCACATACTCCTCACATACCAGTATATTCGGCGGATTAGTTTCGCCAAATAAACAGCCCAACAGCAAGTCCTCTGCATCACAATATTCACAATCCTTCCTATTGCTTCTCTGCACTCCGGTATACTCACACTCAAAGTAGAAGTCACTAAGCCAAACCTGCCAGTAGTATTCATTGGCAGCCGTTTTAATAGGTCGAATACACATCAGTTCACAACTTCCTATTGATCCATTTTAACAAGCAAGGGTATATTATTTCATTACACACCGTACCATCAGTACACGGCATTCTTCGCGACCTGTTACAATGTAGATCAAACCCGAGGGGAATACAGTAATACGAACAGGTATGCAGGTCTAACGCCTCGAAACGCTCAGTGCGATGTTTCCTCTTACGTCCCGGTCCCATGTCTCTATTAATAGCCTTGACGTAGACGCGGTATATCATTTCCCTTGTGCGCTCTGGAAAATCATTCAAATTCATCTCAAAATTCCCTATCCACGGCATTCACAATACAGGGATATACTTTGTTCGGACACATCAATGTATCTTGTGTATCATTCACACAAAGTCTGCCCGTAACACTTCGGCAATAGTCACAGCCGAGGGTTTCAATAGGAGTTTTGAATAGCCATACACAAGACCCGCCATCCATAAATCTATTGGCAAGAGTAACACGAATACGATAGCCGATTGCTTCTATTTCGTTGAACTTTCTCATCTCAGTCCAAGCCCTTGCCGATTTTATTTACAAGGTGCGGGTATAGAAACAGTTTGCATGCCATTGGATTTTTGTAGTCCACGCACATCCATGGCACCTTCGGTAGTTTCTCTTTCACGCAAAAACAACATCGAATTTCGGTTTCTACACACAATTTGGCACCGCGGTATCTCCTATATTGCACCCTTGCGGACACTTGGCGGACCCTTGCGTAATACTCAATGCCTATCAACCACGGTGTCTGGCTGCCAATCTCTCTCCCTCTCACTGCACACCACCGTCCATATTCTTTTCCTGGCTTTTCAGATACTTAGACATCTTTCTATCCCTTTCATACCTATTATATGTAGTAAATTTTTGTCGTGATCCGTTAATGTTAGAGTTCTACAAAGCATTCCCATATCATTTGCACATAGGTAACAACCCCTACAATATATTGGCTCTATTGGAATAGAATTGTTTGACCATTCCAACCATTTGTTTATATAGTAGGTTGCTTTATAGTGCATTGTCTGTTCCTTTTATACCTCTAATATGGTAACATATCGAGTTTGATTCATAAGTAGTATCCACAAGTAGGCTACAACGATCTAATAGTATGCATGTCTGGCATGTAATACCGTCTATTACCCAATACTTAGAATACATAGATTTAGCAGGACCACTATATGCCACTATCCCGTTGAAAATCTTATTCATTAGGTAATATGTGTTAAGCGAGGTCATTATCCAATCCTAAGACACCTGCATAGTAGCAGTTGTAGTCAACGTAGCATATTGTATTGGTTGCTATACAGTTGCTACATATATGTTCGAAAACCCCATTCATTTCCATTTTCTTCTTATTATGTTTTACCATCTGGTGCAATGATTGTTGGATTGTTATTCCTGTATCATCACCTATGGCACGGATATGTTTATAGTACCTTAGTTTGAGTAGTATGTTTTCTCTATCAAAATAGATGGGATAGCATTCATCGTAATTCATTGTCTATTCCCTTTATTCCAAACCAATCTCCATTGCAGGTGAATGATTGTATATGCGTATTGACCGGCGTTGACCGTGCCATTGTTTGGCGGCGTAGTGTATTTAATTGGTTTCATGTTAGATATGTGTCTATTACCTTCAATACAGGATGATATACCGAATGACTACTACACATGAAATCCCCCGCACATGTGCCGAATACATTAATTTCTGCACAATACTCACATGACATTTCTTGTTCAGGATCGTCTATTACTCTTTGTATCTTCAGTCCCTTGAACATTGCATCTATCCATTTGAATGTGTAGTATTCATCTGGCATTACTCTTAATCTCATATCAGTTCCAATAGCTTATCTATATCGTTTAGTCCAGTATACATACAGAAAGTATACAACGCACCATCATTCAGATTCCACGGGCAATCGTTTGCTTCATACTCACAACCATTACAGGCATATAGACCGCTCGGCCAGTTAGTGAATCGACTATCTGGTTTCCCTGTAAAGGTATGGGCATGGTCTATATACCTTATGTTGAAGTATTGTCTGGTATTAGTCGGCATAGGTTATCTATATCTTGTAAGGCATTGTATATACAAAACTCTACTGTCATACTATGTGGATTGAATATGTTTGCACTTGGGCAGTCATCTTCATACACACAATGGAAACATGTTTCTGTTGTATCCCATATCAGAAACCGTGAATCCTTTTTCTTGGCGTCAAATACCATTAACCAATTAAGGTTACGGTATGGATGATATTCTAAATAATGGTACATATGTCCCTGTCTAAATCTTTGAATCTTCTATAGTATGATGGGGCATGTATTACCCATCCATGTTCTGTTGTACTCCACCGCATTATACTGATGTTGACGCCGTATTCCGGTTGGCACACATTGTTTATCATGCCGGGTTGCCGGCGTAGTGATATGGAATTATCTAACCACTTGATACGCGTGTAGTAGTTGTTATAGGACATAACTTACTTCTTCCAATCCAATTAGGTGGCAATGGTCTTCCATTGTCAGTTTAAACCCATGATATGTATTACAATCTACCTTCCTGGCTTTCTCACAATTCCAACATGGTATTCGTTTCTTTGTAGATATGAATGGTTTCTTGTTCGTATCTTCTTGCCATAGTATACACTTATCCATATGTATAATAGGTTCGAATAGTACATGTTTCCAGAATAGATCGCCGAACAACTCACTACCGTACATCTTTATTCACTCCTACCAAGGAAGACCAGTAACACCAATGATCGAAATCTTCTGCAGTCATGTTCTGGCAACCCGGGCCACACTTGTTTTCAAAGTATGGACAACCATAACAGGAATGGTATGCATTATTCCGGTCTGCTGAGTAATCATGTAAGTTGTTCTGTTTCATCATTTATACTTCTCACTTGGTAATTGTAACAAACCTTTGATATTCTATCTTCCATTGGCCTAGCACCTTGTACGGCAGCGTGGCACGCGGAAGAGTTGTAACAGTCTGCACATTTGATGAGAAACCAATCTCTTTGGAACACATCTTTTATATAGTTGTTCTCTCCATCGAAATGTAGATAGTCACTATCAATGGTGGAGTATATCGTGTATCTCCAATTACTTACTGTAATTGTGAGTGGCTTAGTCTTAACAAAATAGCTCTTCATGAATCCCATTTCCATTCCTTGTCTTGCATCTTTATCCAATCGTAATATTTCCACTCCCGGCCATCTCTCAATTCTCGTTGTGGATACTTCTTACAATTGTAACCGCATGTTCCTACCCAAAGGTCGAAGTCATAATAGTTTTGATATGCTACTCGTTTTATGAACTCTGCATATCGAAAGTCTAATTTATCTTCGTAGTTATAGTGTGTACTCATCTATAAACCCAACGTTGTAACCGAACGATTCTCTTTTGTATTGATTGAATACGGAATTCAAGTATTGATCTGAATAGAGTAGTTTCTGCCAACCACCAATAGGAGACACTTCTGGTTTAGATCGGTCTATAATATGCACATATCGTCTGTAGGGACTGTCATTTATGGCATCGTATATCCATCTGATCTGTTCATAGTATGTTAAGGGCTTCATCAAATTTCTCATAGTCTGGTGATGGTAAACAGAAGGCAAACTCTGGTTTCCTTCCTACCAAAGACAACACCAATGTTTGTCTCGCCTCATAATACTTCTTGGGCACATATAAACGGTATCCTATTGTTTCTTTTATCAATGTCCATCCACCAGCAAAGGCAAGGTCAGCAACCAATAAGTGATTGAAATACACACCTTCCCAAATCCGTATTTTTTCTGTCTCTGATTTCATACTTCACACCAAAACAAAAAGGCACCCACCGATTAGGAGAATGCCTTTGTCCATTGTTTTCCTGTCCTACCTTACTCTATGCCGAACCCGAAAGCAGATCCCGGTTCATATCATCAATATCTTTCTGTTCCAACATGTTCTTATCTACTTCAATGGGTTTTGTTAGGTCATCAATTTCACTCTTCGTGGCTTCTTTGATCTTCTCTTTCTTGATAACAATAGAAGTGATATGAGCAATATTACTTACTGCTTGGTCAATACCTTGAATGTTTGCCATCACAACTGCCCGTTCCTCTTGGGCAAAGTTTTGGGTAGCGATAAATACATCTTCCAATTTGTCCAGAATGGTAAGAAGGGCTTCACTTAGTGGATCCTTCTTTCCATCACCACCTTTGTTATTGTGGTGAAGCGGGTTAGTAGGTTGTTGGGGGCTCATGTGACCATCCTTCATTTGAATTTTTCCTTTCTATTCTATCAGTATTTATATAAAATTGTTTGAGATCAAAGGTATTTGGATTTATGTTTTCCACCTTTATGGCGGGTATCGCGTCTTCTTCTAATGATCCTGTCTGGAACATTGACAAGAAACCAACGTACAATTGTTTACGTTTTATAGACCATCGGACAAAATCACTAATGGTATCTGATTTGTTGTGTTTGTAAAGTATCGCCTTTCTTTTGTCGGATACTATTTTGAAAATGATTTCGGCCTCTTCTTGTTCTAATGGATTATCAAAAGATTGTCCGGCCGATTGAATCATATCTTCAAAAACAGATTTTGGTATCTTCAATCCATGGCTGAATAAATGAACAACGTCTTGATTGTAGATAAGAATAAGCCTACCGGCCATGCTTAGGGGTCGGTAGGACTTAATCTTTTCTTTTATGATTGGGGTGCTCATTTCTTATCGGTAAATGCTTCTACCAGATCGTCAATGGGCTTCAATTCCAATGCCACTTCAACCTTACCAATTTGAGGTTTGGTTTTGTGTTTCAGAATATTGAGGGCTGCCGTGTGAAGAGTAATATCCTTGTCCTTTACATACAGAACTGCCTTGGTGGGCTTGTCGATCATGGCGAGGATCTTCTTCATACTTTCCTCAGAAGTCTCTACCAATTTCGAAAAGTGATTGGAGATCAATTGGTCAACCGGAATCTTCGGCACCAATTTCTTGCGATTCCTCTTAGAGAAATACATGATGTAATAGTTGTTTTTGTAATTGATAGGGAACTTTTCAACAATGGGTACATTTTCCATTATGGCTCACCCCTTTTGATTAAGGTTAATAAACAAAATCTTGACTATTAATATACGTTATTCAATTATACCCGTCAAGATATTTTTTTCGGATCTATTTCTGCCTCTATGTTAATCTGTTTCACAATTGGCGAAATGCCTAAGAGTCTGTAGGTCAACATTTGTTTTTCGCCATACAAAAGCCAAAAAACGTCATTCAGTCCGTGGAGTACAATTGGCGGATTCACAATTTTCTCAAAGATGTTCTTTAACATTAATGGTCTTTCTTGTGTCTTTAGTAGACTATAATACGTTTCAAAGTCAAAGAGAGACAATTCCGTATACTGTGAATTCAATAGGTTCTCTGGTTTGAAAAAGTTCTCTGGATATTCCGTTAGGATACCATTGATAATTCTTACTTCAAATTCACTTTTGTCTGTAAAGATTTCTGGAAACATGTTGTTCGCTAAAGAGAAATATTTATTGAACGTATCCAGCTTACCATAATTGCCTTCTATGAGAGATGCTTTCATGTGATTACCTCCGTATACAAATACTTATAAAATTATCGGAGAATAATCCATCAATTTGGATCTATTCGGAAGGTACAACGGATGCTTCGGCTGTATGTGTTTGGTCACACCCAAACATTTCAGATATGGCAACATGTCTACAACTTCCATCCATCTATTTAAATGGGTGCCATGGTTTCCCCAAGACGCCACAATGACTCCGGCGTACTCAGCCAAACTTTGTAACGTATAATCGTTTCTTGCACCCACCGGATCTTTTGCTTCCTTCATAACCTTAACAGGGAGTATCGGTACTTCTTACACGGCGAGAATTGTGCTGTTGATTCAAGTAGTTTCATAATTTCATCTCATTGTATACGACTGCTGCAAGGCCGCCCAAAATCACGGCAACAATTAATACTTCCATGTCATTCTCCTATTTCCAAAAATCAGGATCTTCTACAAACCCCTTTGGATAACGGTATTTGTTTCGTTTGTCTAAACATTTTGCATGGCTAACAGTAATTCCCAAACAAATAGACCCCTTAGGCATTACTTCCCACTTTTTAAGGTCCCAGTCCCAAAACTCAACACCCGGCTCAACGATGTCTGTATCAAACAATTTACCAAGTTTCGGCTTCTTTCTTGGCTTGTACATCTTCCAAGGTAATGTTGACATCAGATTTTCTCCCGAAGGTACTTCTTCACATCTTCAATGTTGTCAAAGATTGTGTCGGTGTATCCCTTTTGTTTCTCTTTTGTGGCAATACAGTTGTCCGTTGTCAGGTCTTTACAAATCTGGAACCTCTCATCATAGGCAATACACTTCCCATTAGAAAGAAACCTACAAGGAGTTTCGATTACCAAATTCCAATCGTGTTGAATGTCCTTACCAATAGCAACGGAAATGTTTGCGTGTGCAAGTGCCCATGCCAAGGTATCCATATCCTTGGGCGAAAAGATAGGGGTTTCAATTGGTACACAAACAAGTCTGCAACATTTTCCATCACAACGTCTACATGATTTCATTATACGGTTCTCCCATTTTCATAGATGTAACTAACCGTGGGGAATCTCAAACTGACTGTTCCCTGTTTGTTAGTTGTTTCCTCAAAGTAGTTGACCTTGATAGTCTTGCCGATAATCTTATTGGGGTTCTTGTAGAACGTTTCCCTTTGTTCTCGGGACCATCCACTACCAACACCAACGGCATATCCTTTGTGTTCGATGATTGCTCGGGTCATAGTCTCAACTGTTACCTGTCCCTTCCCGGCTTCGGTGTATGTCATTTCACCTTTCTCAATACCGACTACTTTGTATTCATCGTCAAAGAACTTCTTGACCTTCAACAAGTCTTTGCTTCGTTTCCCTTTGTATCCAACATTCTTTCGGAGGATCAAACCTTCCCAACCATTCTTTGCCACATCTTCCTGTAGATTGGCGAATGATTCTTCCGTTACGATGTGTTGGGAAAGTAGCTCAATGTACTTCAACTTTTTGTGATAGTAAAACACATCGTACATGACCTTCAACCTATGATTGAGAATCTGTTTACTTTCCTTGTTACGAAAGTCTTCCAAGGGAATCATATCAAAGACGTAATACTTGGGATTCTCAATCGTATGGTTCTTCTTGGTGATTTCTTTCATCACAGATGAGAAGTTCTCCACGCCGTCTTTGACGATACAGATTTCACCGTCCAGTACGGCAGTCTTCTTGTCTGCCAATACCTTCTTCAATTCCTCTTTCAGAACGTCCAACGTCAAGAACTCTTTTCCATTTCGGGAATAGAATTTGATGTCTCGGTTTTCCTTGATGGCGATACAACGACAACCATCCAGTTTTCTACTCACTCTCCAATTGCCGTCAAAGATGTCAATCTTTCCTTTGTACTTATCGGCGAGGGCAACGTCAAACGTGGGGATCAATCCCTTCCATACCTTGTTGGTAGTTCCGGCAGACATACCGATTTTCAAATCACGTTTGAGAATTTTGGTAATGATGTCTTGACTTGTCTTGTTGAATGTTCCCAAGAAATCCTGCACCATATCAAGTGCCCGTTTTCCGGTCACAGTACGAGAGGCAAGGACAGTCAGTATCTTTTCTACAGAATCAAATGACTTGTCAATGGTGTTCTTTCCTGCCTTCAACGGTGTAGGAATTTTCTTCATGTAGAAATTCACATAGGTATTATATGTGTATCTCAACACACTTTTCAACACTTCGTTCTTCTTGTTTGCCGTGAGAATTTTGATCTTCTCATTTGAGGCACTTGTGTTCTCAAGTTTTTTCAGTATGGTACTAATTGTCATTTTGTTCCTCCGGTAATTCTATGTCTTCCATTAATAGAGATTCATCAAACTTCTCCATCATTTCGTATTTCCATTCATCCAATCGTTCTAACGCCGTTTGTGCTGAAATGAGATTGAGATCGTAACAACCGGCAGACGCTTCTATTGAATGTGTAAATAAATCATCCTGTTGCATCTTGGTCCTCTGTTGGCTCGCCACTAAAAAACAACATACTACTTATTTCCTTTATCTTGTACTTTTGCCAATTTTCCTGTTGAAGAATTGCTATCTTTTCCAGATAGTCTATTTCGGTTTCGGACATTGAATATGATGTCTTCAATACATCCCGAGCAGACTTACTAATTGTCATACCAAACTCTTTAGGGCAATGTGTAACCACAACATCACAAAGTCAAATGTTTCTTTGTTGGCATTTCCTGCCACATTTAACGTTTCGATTTTGTTATTGACAATCCAGCCGATCAAATCACTAACTGGCGGAGGACTATCAATGTCAACGTCAAAGTATGGTTTGTCGTACTGTTTGATTGCCTTCAAGGTACACAATTCGCCACGACTGTTGAAGTTGTTGGCAAACCGGATTGTACCGTCACTCATTTTGGCATTCTCATATGTCCGTGGTGGATACTTGGGACTCTTGTGTTCGTATACACCAAACATATCGACATACTCTGGCCGAGGACCAGACTTAGTGAGAAACCCATTGGGCATGCAACCACCTGTTTCCAATCCAAACTCTTTACCAACAATCAGACCGGCAATATCTGCACCAATTTGTCCGCCACTAATGATTTTCTTCAACATACTTCTGTAGTCCTTTCTTCAATCTTCCGTTCTATTTTCAGAATCTTTACATTTTCGCCCAAGTCTATGTACGTCTTGGATAACATTCTTGCTCGTTTCTCTGTTTTGAATTCTGATGTCCCACCATCGGATTCTGGCATCCACGTTGTTCCATCTCTCCGTGTAATTTGAACAGAATAAACTATTTGTGTGTATTGTTTTGTTTCCATGTTATCCCTTCACAACGGCTAAAGGTTTCAATTCAGTCTGTATGGATACCAAGTCCTTTTGGTTTTCCATAACAGTATCTATATTCTTGTAGGCACCGGATGCCTCATCCAAATCTTTCACAGTACGGATACCATGAATGATTCCTTGATCGTCCAGTTTCTTGATTTCTTCTTTCAAGTCCAAAGTTCTCTGGGCATGTTTCCTTCCCATAGTCCTTCCGGCACCGTGAGAACAAGATTCAAAACTTTCGGGGTTTCCCAATCCCTGTACAATGTAACTCGCCGTACCTTGGGAACCGGGGATGATACCAATAGTATCTTTTCTTGCCAACGTTGCACCCTTACGATGTACTATGACATTTTGACCGAAATGGTTTTCCAAACGGGCATAGTTGTGAGCAATATTGATCTGTTCATCGTAATCAAATGCATCGCCAATGGCATCGGACATAGATTCCAATACACGATTCATCATTAGTTGTCTACTCGCCAGAGCGAAGTCAACACAATACTGCATCTCTCTCATATACTGCCAGGCCATAGGATGATCGGTAGTAAGGAATGCCAACTGTTGTTCTTTAGGGACAACGGAATACCACATTTTATTTAGGTCAATGGCTGTTTTGTTGTAATGGTCTGCAACTTGTTTTCCAAGGTTACGGGAACCGGAATGAATCATAACCCAAACATATCCATCAGAACCTTTTTGGATTTCGATGAAATGATTTCCGCCACCCAACGTACCGATTTGGGTACGAGCATTTTCATACTCACGAGCAACGATAGGCATTTCCGAATAACTGATATTGTACAATATTCCTTTTGCCGGTTCTGAATATTCTTCTTGTCCCAATTCAACTTCCCCACAAACAACTTTTGCCGGAGTACCATCAGAAATTTTTTGATAACGAGGCATTACACCTTCACTCTGTTTCACTCTATGGTGACGGAACCCAACCGGGATTCTTTGACGGATAAAATGCATAACCTTCTTCAAAGTATCAGAATCAATCTCGGTCAACTCGGTTTTACATGCACACATACCACAACCAATATCAACTCCCACGGCATTAGGGATCACAACACCTTTGGTAGCGATCACACCACCAATAGGCATTCCGTATCCTTGGTGACTGTCGGGCATAAGGGCAACATGTTTGAAAAGGAACGGAAGATTGGCAAGGTTCTTCGCCTGAGCGAGTGCCCCATCTTCGATGTCTTCCAACCACATTTTGATAGGTTTGTTTTCGGTACTAATTACTTTCATTATTCCTTCCACTCCAAATCAAATTTAAAAATCTTTTCTGCAACATCTCCCATGAAATCTGGCAATTCTTCGTATGCAAAATCGGATTGTACCAAAACTTCTCCACAAAAACTTTCGTGTTTGGTGAACCATTTTAGTATTGTTTGAAACAACACTTCTTTGGTTTCTTGATCGTCTTGGTATTGTACCACAGCATTTTTTGTTTCAATTTTTGCCATTGAAAAACTCCTCATAAATTTCAATTGCCAAATCGTTGATCTTTTTCCTGTCCGAAGAACGGGGCAGAGTAGATGTCTTGTATAGTTCCTCTAACTCTATATCCACTCGTTTCACTTCCTCAATGATGTCTTTCCAATCCACGTTTCCCTGTCGAATGTCCAACAGATAATCAGCATCAATTCCTGTCCGGTCAACAATCACCTTTCCTTCCGACAAGATTTCTTTTCCCATTCTCATCAACCGGATAAGATGTGAGGCATGTTTTGAATCATACCCACACTTTGCTTCCAACTTGGCACGTTTCGGGTTTCTGTTCTTTTTCCAGTTATCATATGAGTGCCACTCTTTTCGAGCGGTGGCATATTTCATTTCCTGCATTGCTTCTTCCCGAACTTCACTTTCGATGAATCGGGGTTCGATAGCAATGATTGCCTTCATCTGTTCTTTGGGGATGTTTTTGGAGTTCTCCGGCAGACCAAAGGCTTTTCGTTTTGGTTCCTCTACTGGATTGAACAACCAACCCCTATGACTTTTGATTCTTCTCAACTGGGCAACAGCATAACCGGAATAGGTGAACTTTGCTTTCTTGGAAAGAAACAAGTCTCTATTTGCTACTACCTTTTCCCATACGGGTGTAGTGTGTAACCAATTCTTTCGTGACGTATACAGAAAATCAATCATGTTTGGATTATTGTTTGCCATGAGGTTGAAGGCAAATCGTAATTCATACCAAACTTTATCATCACCTTTGAAACCATCGAACTGATCGAATCGTTCCATGCCAAAAACATGGGTCTTGGGCGACAATACAATTCCTCTTGTATCAAGATCACTCTCTGCGGTGGCGGTTCCATATGAGTTGGAGCCTGTCACCGTTTCGAAGATCAAATTGGGTCTTAGCTGTTTTTCGTTCATTTATTTCTCCATACCAGAATATAATCAAATCCATTGTTGAAGTCAATTATTTTTTCTGGATCACAAATTTCCATCCATTGTTCTTTGGTCATCAATCGTTCATCACCGAAACTTCCGGCACCGTATTTGTAGGACGGCACATAATGAATCATTGTCTTTGATTTCTGTTTCTGGTTCTCCACTATCTGTTTTAGTTCATCGTCTTGGAAGTGTTCCAAAACTCCATGACTGTAAATCACATCGTATGTTTCGCCAAGTCTTTCACGAATGTCGAATTGGCTTCTCTTGATTTTCTTTTGTAGGTTGATCTCCGATAGTCTCAACATTCCCGGGCTGTAATCGAAACAAGAAATGTTGGCATCAATGTTCAACTGTTTTGTTACCAAACCAGTTCCACAGCCACTTTCCAATACATTCATTCCCGGTTTTACTGTTCCTTCCACCAATGAGAGAAAAGGAAAATACCTCTGACGAAATTTTGTTTCGTACAGAGGATTGTTAATTCTATTCTGGTAGTAGTCTGTCCAGGCGTCCATTGTTTCCTCAATTCACACAAACTGCAATTACGCCACGATCTTCACTATCTTCTTCACCACTAAATTCACCATTGGAATATGTACCGGCGGTTGGAGTGTAAATTACAGGTTTGAAAACGTTTCCTTCCTCATCTATTGAATAGACAACTTCTGCGTCTGGATGTTTCTTTACAAGTTCATTGATTGATTTTGCGTATTCCGATAATTTCATTAGTCCACCTTACAATTTTTGATGAGGGTACTTTTCTTTCCCTTGTAGTCATTGAACTTCTTGACGGTGCCGGAGATAGTAACTTTCTCCCATTGTTTCAAACCATGATTGGTAGAAGTAAACCATGTCAGGGCATATCCATCTTTGGTGACAAGGTTCACAACATCGTATGAACTCGGACCATAATAGGAAAACGATCTTCCTTCACAACCAGAAATCCGAATCACCGTTGCTTCTTTGGTAATCTTCGAACCAACTTCACCAAGATACTTGTTGTTGAATTTCACCTTATCATTACCAAACAGGTTCTTGACGTTTTTCAGGTATTCATAGACACCGTAACAAATCATCCCTTTCTTGGGTTGCAACTGACGGAAGGAACCATAGACGTTCATGGTAAAATCCGATTTGTCTTTCTTGACTTTCTTCTCCCAATAGGAAACGATGTCTTTGTAGTTAAAATCCTTTGACAGTTTGTTAATCTCTGCCATCTTCTCTTTTCGTCCCTGTACTGTAAGACGATTCTCAAACAATACATCAACACTTTCCCTTGTGGAATGTGTAGTCTGCCCCAAACCATAACCCATGTAATCGGTCTGTTGTTGGGAAACAAATTTTCCATCACGGCGAACAATACCGTATGCGATCTTGGCATAACCTTTCGTATTGAAGGCAGCACGGTTCTTCAATGTACCGGAAAGATACGTTTCCTTTGATGTATCAATGAACTGCATAAAGGCTTCAAATGCCCGGGTCAATGTACGGATTTGAGAAACTGCGAATTCTCCAAAGTATTCCTTCCCACAGGAAGTTGCCACCATGAGTTCTTTCTTGGGGTTCTTCTTGTGACGGAAGATATGTACCTTCAAACGGAAACGGTTCGTGTTACAATGATCACAACGAAAAGATTTCTTGAAATACTTTGCGAGTGATTGAGATTTGTCCACCGAAAAGATGAGATTTTCTTTATCGGTATCGGAAGATTTTTTCAATGTTCCGATATACTTGTAGGACTTGTAATGAATGGCAAATTCACGGAAATTGAATTCACATTGAACGGCATCCAGTTCTCTGCCCTTGTGGTTATAGGTGGATGGTTTCTTTTTGAGTGTAACAATGACACCTTTCTTGACCATACGCTTTTGGAATTTCTTCCAAGCGGAATCAAAGTAAAATTCAGATTCTTTCAATATGGTAACGATGGTTTTCAATGTTATGCCCTTTCTTCAAATTTACCAAAAAGTACCACGCTGCCCGGCGTGCTGATGAAATTAGGGTTAATGTCAACGTCAGATTTCCAACCAATCCGCGGGTCAAAGATTTTCACCTTTGACTTGGGATTTTCTTTCCTCAACATTTCAATCAAATCTTTGACAGTCATTGTTATGCCTTCCTCATTGCGGCGTTCCATCCGGCCGTGAATGCATCTTCTTCATTTCCGTATCCGCCAAATTCCCTTGACCAATCAAGAAATTCACTTCGGACATTTGGTTGAACCAAAACGGTGATGCGATTGTCAAATTCCATGAAGGCAACCTCAAAAGGAACCCACATGGTTTTTCCATCGGCAACCGGAACAGATTTTCCACCGATAACATCGGTATCAACCTTAACCTCATAAGAATGGGCTTCGGTATCATTTTTTCGGATACCAATAATGGTCCCGGTGATATATGAATCGGGCCGGCCTTCCATCGGCTGAAAGTGAAAAGCTTTGATTTTTGTACCGATTTTAATTCCTTCAAATTTCAACATGTTGAAATCCTTTCTATTCAGAAATGTTGTTGACGCGTTTGTATTCGTTGTAAAGTATTTCGGTTTCTTCTTTTGTGATGGGCACACGAGACTTTACCCAATCCGAAAACGGAATATTGTAGAAGGGCAAATTCAAAAGTTGCCAATGTACAATTTTGTCGGCATCTCCACCACGAATGGCAGAATTCAAACCAGAACTTAACCTCTGGGCTCGGCGGATCGCCTTCCGTTCTTCAATTTTGGCTGGGGAATTGTTCCGGCGTTCCTGTTCAATTTTCATTTCTTCGATAGTAGCCATTGAGAAATCCTCTCTTTTCTATACTATCAAAATAGTTAATGTCACGGATCTGTGTCAAGAACTTTCTACAACTTTCTGGTTAAACGGTTAAAACTGTCGATTTTGGGGCAATTTTGAGGGTTTACTCTTTGAAACCATGTAGAATTTTGACCGAATTATTGGATGCAGTGATGCCCCATTTTAACCGACATTTTTTCTTTACCTGTCGAGGCCATTTCTTCCATATGCTGACAAACTTTCTGGCGGAACATTCTGTCGGAGAAACAAAAAAGGTTGCCAAAAATTCATACCGTTCTTTGGATATGTGTTTCAATAGATACGGATTGGTTATGTATAGATACATAACTTCCGCCAATTCTTCTAATAGGTTTTCCTTGGAATAGATGTTCAGATGTAGATTGGTGTCAAATGTTTTTTCGTACCTTTGACTAATCTTCAACTTGTTATCAAGGAAATGGCAGAATTCGTGCACGATTGCGGCTACTAATGAATCATCTTCGGAGTATCCGGTCAAGATTGTTTTCATGCAACAGTCTGGATTCACAAAAAGTTTGATTTTCTTCTTGAGATTTTTTCTATCCAGATTTGAAAACAGATAATAACCGGCTTCATCAAGGCTGTAATCTAAAACTAATTCTAAGTTGTCGATGAATGAGAAATCGTTATACTCTTTTACCTTCTCTATGAACTTGAATGCCTGATCTATTTCCCAATACTTTCTAACGTGAATAACCATAGGCTATTCTCCCTTGGGTTCTTCCTTGACATCGGTAATTTCAATAATCCTGTTTTGATAGAATCCCGGTAGAATGATTGTTGCATTTTCTTCAGTTTCTGCACAGACACCAATAAGAGGTTGGTTCTCTTTTATTGCTTCTACTACCATATCTAATGCTTGATCATCATTTTCTGCTGTTGTAATTATTTCTGCGAATACCTGTCCATCGGTTGCCTTAATTTTGTACTTCATTTTTTCTCTCTTTGTCAAATGATTTGAAAATCTTCCTAAACTTTGCTGCAGATTTGTATAACTCTTCTGATCCTCCCTTTATTCTTTTAGTCAAAAATAATTCTGAATAGTTTTTCTTGTTGTTGGTTGCCAGATATGCTTGAATCTCATCTGATATTACTTCTTGTGAGTATTCCATATTTAACAATTCTTTTTGCAGGAATGTGTAGTGTTTGTAATTGGTCATTAAATTGATCATGTCTAACTTGTACTTTTTGTATATGTAAAAATAGGCATGGGACAATTCATGTGTCATATCTTCTTTGTCGGCATCGGCACTTGTGCCAATAATGTAGTATTTGTTATTCTGGTAAATGTACTTGTGTATTGCCGAGAAGAACTTCTTTTCCTTTTCTAACAGATGGTTTTCAAAGGTATCGTAAAAGAATTGAATGCTGTAATCCGGTATATTGAATCCAGACCAATCATCGAAATAGGTAAATGTCTTTTCTGGCGATCTCCCAGCATAAAGATCCATTGCATATTCAAGTGAAAACAGTTTACTTCGTATTTCTGCGTATGGAGATTCATAGAATTCTTGTAATCTAAAAAGAGTGGCTCCCATTAGGTACTGATTTGGGAACTCAACATGTAGAACATGTTTTCTAACTTCATTTACTTTTAGATTCATCTTCGATTCTCGCCTTTACACAACTCTCACAAATCTTTTCTAATTTACCATCTCTCTTTCGATAGTATTTCAATTCATCCGCCGGAATATATGTGGCACAAACCGGACATTTTCTCATTCTGGTTGCCTGTCTTGGCCAGAAAATTCGATTGATATTAAGAATCCTTCTTATCATTTTTGGCACGTTCCTTTTTGATTCGTTCCCGAGCAGTCATCTCTTTTGTAAGATGCCACTTGTTGGTTCCGAAACATCCTCTGTTAAAACCTTTTTTGTGGAAATTGGTGATTTGTGTGGGACCCACTTCTGGATTGAAATCACCCGTTCGTTTCTTGATTTGTTTCTGTTTCTCTGGCATAAACACTCCTTCAAATGGCAGGCACAGTAGGATTCGAACCCACACCAATAGTTTTGGAGACTATCATGCTAACACATTACACCATGCACCTATATGATTATTTATTATCTTTTACTTTCACCCAAAGAGTATCACCTACACTAAAAATTCCGGCATAGGTCATAAACGAGTACGGTTCGCCGTCACAGTCAATTGTTACTTGTGCCGTTCCATTGTTGAATTCAAACACCATCTTAATGATACATTCCATACTACTTTCTGGCAATCTGGAAACTCTCATTCGACTTGGTGCCGGAATTGTTGGGCTGCAGGATAGTAGAAATAATCCAAGTAGTAGACTATAGATTAGTTTTCTCATATCAATTCTCTCCTAATTAAATTTGGGGCCGGTGAGGTATCAAAGTTCTTCAAGCAATCAACAACTACTATAACTTATCCCATTCTCCGTTTACTGGTCTTACCCCACATCGAATTTATGGCACGCCCGGGAGGAGTCGAACCCCCATAACACTGCTTAGAAGGCAGTTGCCTCATCCATTAGGCTACGGGCGCATTTATCTTTTTTGCCAGTAGAAGAAATCTTTCCAGTTTTCGTCTACGTTCTTTATCTCCTTCAATCTCTCTATGTTATATTCCTCAATACTATTTGCGATCTTCGGAGCAAATGGTTTGTTCAACAATTTCAACCCTGCCTGTGCGACAGACTTATCTGCCTTACGGTTGTTACATTCATGGCAGGAACAAACCACGTTTGTCCATGTACTTAGTCCACCTTGGCTTTTTGGTGTAACGTGATCAACCGTGTATTTGTTGTATGACACTTCTTTGCCACAATACTGACATACACCTTCATCCCTTGCCCAAATGTTCTTTCGGGTAAACGGTCTGTATATGGTGATGTTTCTTTTGGGTCTAACGTAGTACAATAAACGTATTACGGAAGGCGCCTTCATTTTCAAATTCACGGATCGGATAGGTATATCTTCATAGGAAGACAATACTTCTACCTTTTCCTTATACCATAGGACTATGGCTTCTTTCCAGTTCACAACAGCAACTGGCATATATGAACGATTCAATACCAGTACGTCACGCATAAATGCCTTCCTTAAATGTCTTCTATGAGTTGTCTCTTTTTCTTCTTGAAAATTCTCTTTGCTTCGGCTTTCTCTGTGAGAAATCTTTTTCCCTTCTTTGTCTTTAAACGGATCCTGTCTTTTCTGTTCTTCGGATGCATTTGATTTATCACTCCTTTCTTTTAAATATACGTTATTCCACTTCTCATTTCAAGAGAATTTTTCTGGCATGTTTGGTGGAGGTAGCCGGCTACGATCCGGCGGCCTCTGGTTTGCAGGACCAGCGCTCTACCAACTGAGCTATACCCCCATTTATATTTCTGTCTTTATTCTTGTTGCCAAATCATTGGTATAATTGACAACTTGTTTTCCACGTTCTTCTTGTTCTCGCCATCCTGCTGCCGTAACTAGCATTTTGTATTTTGAAGACCAGACAAGACTATTGGAATATTGCGGAATGTAACTTGGCAACTTGGAAATTTCTGCTCGCAAGTCATACCTAATATTTCGTCTTTTCCATGCCGATCTAATATGGTTAAGAAGTTGTTTCATTTTCCGTTTGGTAGCCACACAAGGATTCGAACCTTGGATCTCCTGTTTGTAAGACAGGCGCTTTTAACCTACTAAGCTATGCGGCCATTTATTCTGGTACGGACGGGCGGTATTGCACCGCCGTTTCCGGCTTATCAGACCGGCGCACTCACTATTGTACTACGTCCGTATAATCTCTCTCCTAATCTGGTTTATTGATAGGTCCCCACCATTCCCCAACATCGAAATCGTTATGTTCTACAACTCTCCATTCCATGCCGTATGAATCAATAGGTTCCGAATCTACAATTATTCCGTTTATTACTTCGAATACTTTGTACTCAAATTTCGGCCAATCTGGATTTAGTCTCCACCAATACCAACCATCTGACAAAGCACTTTCAGTTTTTATCCACATCTATTGTACTTTCTTCCTAATCTCTTTGATAATCTTTTTCTGCACCGGAGTCAACTTTCTTTTTAGGTTGTCCAGTATGAAATTCGTTTCCTTTGTATACTTATCTTTGAATTTTGCAGAACCAGTATCCAAATCCTTTACGTTATCCAACCTATCACACAATTTGACAGTCAAGGCACCCTCACTCATTTTGGACATCTTATCCAAAAGGAACTTTGCCTTTCCTAATCGTTTTATCCCTTCATCCGAGCTGGTTAATTCTTTTACCAGATCCGTAATCGTTTTACCAAAGTTCTCCCTCAATTCCTTCTCTGTTGCATTGGTATCTTCCAACGTATCGTGAAGGTATGCCGCGGCCACAAGGTCTTTGTCTTTGGTGAACTTGTTGACCAACTTTGCCACACTTGACGGATGTACAAAGTATTCCTTACCAGAGAACTTCCTGACTTGCCCCTTGTGCTTCTCTTGGGCGAATCGGATTATGTCTCTGATGGATTCAGTTATGTAGAATTCTTTGAAAGACATTTCGTTTCCTTAATTGGAGCACCAAGGGGGATTCGAACCCCCACGACCAGTTTGGAAGACTGGCATGCTAAATCCGTTAAACATCATTGGTGCATTTATTTATGGTGCCGGCTCTCCGAGTCGAACGGAGTTCTGAGGTTCTTCAAACCCCCGCAATGACCGCACTTGCTCAACCGGCATATTTTCTAAAGTCGTGACAACCTCTCCAATTCCATTTTTAGATTTTCGATTGCATTAGAATAATCGCCAAAAGCATCTTTGATTTCTTGGTCAAGTTTTCTAACTCTCATGTTCACTTTCTTTACTGGGGTCACTGCATTTAGTACATCTCCATGTGCACCATGAACTTTGTCAAAAACCTTTCCATCTAAGAGTTTCAAAGCTTTCGTGGCCATTGCACCTTCTTTTCCTTCTTCTAATACCCTGTCGATTTTTTTCTTTACGTCTGGCATTTTCATTTTCTCCTATATGAGCTTCTTGTCCATTATATGCTTGAATTGTTTGAAGTCGATATTCTTATTATGAATCCATTGCCAAAGTATCTTCAACTGTTCATCTCTTGGCTTCGTTTTGATTTTCTTTACCTTATCTTCTAAACGCCCAGCCTCAAAATCTCTCAACGATTTTCCTCTGCCCAAAAACTCATTGATTTTTTCTGCTGCTTCCGACATCATAAATGTCTCCGTTGTTAAATGGCGGTCTGTACGGGAATCGAACCCGTGGCAATGGATCGACAGTCCACTATGTTACGCACTACACCAACAGACCTATATTTGGTCGGGGAGGTGGGATTCGAACCCACGGTCCCTGGTTCCCAAAACCAGTGCGTTAAACCACTACGCTACTCCCCGTTATTTTCTGGTCGCGGTGGGGAGATTCGAACTCCCAACCCCTCGGATCCAAACCGAGTGCGCTAAAGCCGTTGCGCTACACCACGAAATTTCCATGTAAGTATTTATTATTCTATTCCATCAGATTTCATTTGTTTCGATTGTTTGTCCCTGTATAGCGAATCCAACGAAACCAGAATCTATAGCTTTTGTTTGCCATTCCTCCAAATTATCACATACATTATCTTGATAATGAACCAGATACATCTTCTTTTTTGTTTCCTCATCCAAGGTACACAATTCATCAAAGTGGGCATGTACACCCGATTTGTAAGGTGCCGTTTCACAATCTTGAATAATGGTGTCTGCTTGATTGTAAAAATCCTGTATTTGATTTGGGCAGTGCTGTGTATCTCCTGTGATGTAAATGTTTTTCCCGTTGCAACGAATCATCAAACCATATGTCCGAACAATCGAATACCCATTCATAATATGAACAGATTGAACAATCTTGAACCTTGAAGTATGCCCAAACATGAACGATTCATTTTCTTCGATTTCCTTGACATCAAAATAGTCTCGTAAATTGACTACCTTTCCTTGGATGGAACCCAACCCCAATGACAGGGCATTGTTCCAAACATCATCCAGCAATCCTTTGTTGCCGTATAGTATTGGTTTCTTACAGGTGGGATCGAAGTAGGTACAAAAACCCAAATACTCCATTCCACCAATATGATCGGCGTGACCATGTGTAATGTAGATGGCATCAATATCCTTATATGTCAATTTTTGATCTTGTAATGCCCAGCGAATGTCACCACCGGCATCTACCAATAGTTTCTTTTCTTCGTTCTCAATCAAAAGGTTTGTCTGGTAGTTCTTCATGCAAAATGCTGAACCTGTGCCAAGAAATGTGATTTTCATCTATACTCCCATTTGTCTATGTAGAACCCTAATCGGTTCTCAATGTATTTGATTTGTTCCGGTTTCAATTCCTTTTTGTAACTACATGCCTCACCCCTTCTGAATATGCCTGGCTTCTGTATCTTCGATTTCCCGAAGTTCTCTGTTATCATCTTGTTTGTGTGTCCGGGATCAAGACCGATTATCTCACACAAATTCTCAATGATGAAATTTGGATCATACAACAATTCTTCATACTTCAACGTGTACACATTTTTGTGATCTACAAACGGCAAAAATGGTTTCATGTGATCTTCGTATTGTTTTATCGAATCATCCACGTTCACACTACTGTAAAACTCTGTCGCCAACATTGAATTGATAACTGCCCGGGGATCCCTTACAATGTGAAGTACCATGACTTCCGGCATTGCCTTCAGAATCTTTCCCATTACAATCATGTGTGTCGGGGATTTTTCCACCAGAAACTTGCCCGGGTTTCTCATACTCACTTGGGTTAGTCGATGTTCCGCAAACTCTATGGAGTCTGTAACGAAACAACCCGTTTCACAACGGACAAGGTTTCCCTTTATGTTTCTTGAGGAAATGTCTGGATGGATATGTTCGATGGTGATCCCAACCGTTTCGGGATGTGAGTCTAACAATGACCAAAGCCAAGTCGTTCCCGATCTTGGCACACCTACAATCAATACAAGATTTTTCATGGTAAGAAAAGGGGGATAGTCATTCTAAAGACTTATGACGGAGGACATACGACAGAAAACCGAAAGACTTAGGACTAAAAAGCGTTAGGACTTTATCTTTATCGGCTCATAACCATGAGTAGTTTCGGTCTACATGAAGTAGTTATATTCACGATTCATGAATCACGAATGACCCAATCCTCAATGAACGTTTTGAACAACTATCCGCCCCTGTTATTTTTAGATTTCGGTTGTTGCGTTGAACTCGTCCAGTTCATCCACAATAGCTTCAATCCTTTCTTCCAAACTCTTGACTTGTGTTCTCTTGTCGGCAAGTGTCAATTGGGATTTGTATTCCAATGTTCCTTCGCCGTAAGAACGTGCCTGAACACCGTTAGTAACGGAAATGTTCTTGACCGTTGACAAGTAATCCTTCAATTCGCCAAGGGTAAGAATCTGTTTGTACTTTCCACCGTTGACGTTTGCCACCATGATCTTGTTTTTGAGGTCAACCAATTCTTCTTTCTTGGCATCCATTTCATCAATTAGATCGTTATATTTTTCTTCAAACTCGTTATCCTTCAATGTAGTGCTGCTGGATTGAAGTCTGGAATTGAGTTCTGAAATTTCCCCTTTCAACTTGGTTACTTTCTTGAGGGCTTTGGCAATTTTCATATCACATACTCCTTGTGGTTTTTGTTTACTTTTTCGTAATCGAAGTATTTATAATATATATTCTGAAAAATAGGGGGGTCAAGAATTATTTTCTGGATCCTAAAATTGGTAGGAGAGGTGGGAATTGAACCCACTATCATCCGCTTATAAGACGGAGGCATTTACCGATTGTGCTACTCTCCCATGTAATTGGCGGGAAGTGCGCCCTATACAAGTAAGGGACATGTTCGCATTTTCACTCTCCGCTCCGTTTCTGTAGCCTTTGTTTGCAACCAAAGACAACGTTGTTGATCTACGGTTCCCTTGTAACTTCCCATATATTTGGTAGCCGAGGCAGGATTCGAACCTGCAACTTCCACGTTCAAAGCGTGGCGCTCTAAACCATTGAACTACTCGGCTATTTCTTCGGTCTTGATTTCAACCTTTCTTTGATCTTCTTGAAACGTTCTTCTCGTATGGTTTCCCATTTATTTTGGCATCCATCACAAAAACACTTCACCCACACACTATCTTTGGATACCCGTCTTACTCCCTTCTTATGAGGCTTTCCACAAATCTCACAAACTCTTTCAGAATAGTTTTCGTACTTACCAGTAATTGCCCATGACTTTTGCAGTAAATCTACATCGGATTTTTTACTACTATCATAATCTTCTATGCCAACGTATGTTCTTAACAGTCCGAATTTTTCTTTTACCTGTTTAAGTCTCATTCGTTTTTCAGGATCGGCTTTCTCTAATTCGTTGCACATATCATCAATTAGTGTATACCAACCGGATTCACATTCAATGCCGTAGATTCCAACAAGACTATTCTTTTCGCTGAAAAGACTTTTATGGTTTTGTTTCAACTTACTTTCGTTCATTCTTCCGGTCTTCCTCTATTTTCTTTCCAAGTGCTCCGGCAGCAATAACCAAAACTCTAAATGTGCTGACTCCCAGCTCCTTGGCTTTAGTTATACTTTTGTCTGCCAATTCTCTGGAGTCTATTCCATTTCTTAGACCTTCCAACATCATTTGTTCTAACTTCTTTTCATTGTCAGTCATTTTTCTTTCCTCTCAAGTATGGTGGGCCCAGGCAGAATCGAACTGCCGTCTACGGATTAAAGGTCCGCAGCTTTACCCCTAAGCTATAGGCCCATAATTTATGGTGGGCAGGGAGGGAATTGCACCCACAACGTTTTCCACAAGGGACTGGTTTTACAGACCAGCGCGGCACGATCTAATAGCCGACCTCCTACCCATAATTTCTAATGCCAGTAAACCTTTGTCTTTACGATTTCGTTTTCCTTGTTTCGTTTTGACAATAGTTTCTTTTCTTTTTCTTCCTTTGGCTTGTTCTTCTTTTCTTCTCGTCTTTTTGCGAACTTTTCCAAACGTTTCAAATGTCTTTCTTGCTTCTTTCTTTTGTTCTCTTGTCTACGTGCTTCTGTGTACTTGCCTTTCTTCTTTCCTGCTGATCTTGGTGCTGTTCCTTTTCCCATTTTCAAAATCTCCCCATAATTCTATCGGCCTGGACCTTTTTTGCTTTTTCATTGCGTATCTTATACCATACTATCAATTCATATCGAGCAATACTGTTTTCAACCTTTTTACATCTTAGGCAAACTCTATTATAATAGCGAAAACAACTATTTCCTACTACCCGAACACGCCGTCTGCCTTCACTTTTTGCTCTTACGTTTTCCTCTATTTGTTCGGGATAAAGTACATCATATACATACCAATCATGGATTCCAATTTTACAACGTAAACTCATTATTTCCCCTACAAAAAAAATGGAGCCAGCGGCAGGATTTGAACCCGCAACACCCACATTACAAGTGTGGTGTTCTACCAGATTGAACTACGCTGGCATATCTTGGAGATCGTGGTGGGATTCGAACCCACGATTAACAGTTTTGCAGGCTGTCGCCTTACCACTTGGCTACACGATCACATAATTCCACGTTCCGCAGTGCGGGCAAATTCCGTCTTTAGAATAATACACACAACCACAAACACATACTACCATTTCATTTCTCCTTGGTGGCCCCGGAGAGATTTGAACTCTCACACCCATTCGGGCACCAGATTCTAAGTCTGGCGTGTCTGCATTCCACCACGGGGCCATACTTTATTTTGGTAGCTCTGGTGGGAGTCGAACCCACAAATTTTCACGGATTTTGAATCCGCAGCATACGCCAATTCTGCTACAGAGCCGTTTTCATTCGGCCAAATTACTTTATCCTTTTCCTTTCTAATTGGTTTTCTTCCGTACTTCATTTTATTTTCTCTTTGGATAAAAGTACCTAATATGTAATCTCCAAAAAAATAGGCATATCAGTAATTCCTCAACATATTCTCCATTGTAAATATCGGGAATAAAATCCCAACCAACATGGAAAAAATTATTTGGTCTTTCAAGAAATATATCCATATTTTCCTTTTGGCGGAGAGCAAGGGAATTGAACCCTCAGCCCGGATAACCGGACAACTGCTTAGCAGGCAGCCCCAACGAACCAGTATTTGGCTACTCTCCATAACTTGGCGGAAGATAGACGAATCGAACGCCCGTCCGTTAAGACGCCCTGGTTTTCAAGACCAGTTGCCGACCATTCAGCGGTATCTTCCATTTATGTCCACAAATAATTCCTTATCTTAATCAGTCTAATCAACATCAATTCTTCTTCAAGGTTTAGTTTTCGTTCCATATCATGCAACTTCAAATGTAGTTGTCGTTCCTTTTCAGAATGATTGAATTTTACTTCTGTAAATTTCTTATCCTTACACTCCACATACTTCGGGCTTGCTTCGTTGTGCCAATCAGTTAGTGCCTTGTCTATGTCCTCTTGTCTAACATCATAGTTAATCCACCATCCATAGATAGCTTCGATTTCTTTTTTCACATGTTGGTGTCTTTCCTCTGAATCCCAATCAATGTGCTTGAATGGTTCTTCATTTTCAATGTAGTCCACCAAAAGATTCATCATTCCATACAACATTCTGGAATCCGTATCCCACCAAGTTCCCGGTGCCAATCTTGTATCAATCAAATGCATCCTTGTAAACAATCGGTGATACAAAGTATTAAACCATTTCAATTTTCTTAGCAATCTAACTATCCACATTTTTCTTCCTCACTTTTTATGGTGTGGCCGGTGGGATTTGAACCCACTCCGCCGCAGTCACAGTGCGATATGCTACCACTTACACCACAGCCACCATACTTCTAAAACAAAGGTCTTCCTTTGTGGTAATTATCCATCCTTTCTATTTCTCTCTTCCACCATTCAATATAACCATCGGCAATGCCGGATTCTTTATTCAGTATTTCAAGTACATACTGATTTGGCATAATGGTCTTATTGTTTTCATGGAATTCTCTTCCATTCAACTTTAAGTATTTAGTAGCGAACAATCCTACTGCTCCCGACCTACTTACACCAGCGGCACAATGGACGATTAGTGTAGGAATGTTTTCTTTGTTTACCTCATCCAAAAAGTTAATAGTCCAAATCGCATCTTGCTTATTGAACAGTTTGATTTGTTTTTGTGTTTCCTCTCCTACAGTTTTGTACTGATCTAACGTAATGTCATCGAAACACAAAGACAAACATTTTTGGCAACCAAGTTTTCTTGACAATTCTACATTTTTAAAATTCATCAACTCATGGTCTTTGTGAATAGAAATCAATGCCCAGTTATCGAATGGACAAACCAATTCCTTTAACCATTTTTCTATCGCCATTCTTGGCATTGCTAATACTTTGTTAATCATCTTGCTCACACACCGCCACGATCCTCATGGGATCGGAATCTGCTATTTGGGAAACATCTACGATGTCTCCAATTCTTTTTTGACTTCCTTTTGTTAATGCATCCACCATATTTTCTGCTTGAATGTCCTTTTCAAGATAGACATTTACTCTGTAAGAAATCGTATACGTTTTCATTTCAATTCTCTCCCTTTGGTAGCCCCGGTGGGATTCGAACCCACACTCCACAGGGTTTAAGCCTGCCGACTCTTCCGTTGGCCTACGGGGCCATATTAAACTTTGGCTGTACCGGCAGGGTTCGAACCTGCGACTCGCTGATTAACAATCAGCCACTCTACCAACTGAGTTACGGTACAATAATTTGGCTGGCGAGGTGGGATTCGCACCCACATCCTTCTGGTTAACAGCCAGACGCCTATCTGCTAAGTGAGCTACTCGCCAATAATCTATTTCTTTACTTTCATGTATGGTTTCTTCTCACTACCATACACAACGTTCGTTCCTACTCCCATTTTACCTGACGATTGTGCTTTCACAAACGACATTGATTGTTTTCTCTTTTCCTCTTTCACTCCCTTATGTAAATGACAGGGAGTTAGTTTTCCATCCGGTGTTTTCAGTATGACATAACTATCCGGCTTCTCTTGATCAATTTCTTTCTTACAAAAAAAACAGTTCATTTCAATTTTCTCCCAAATTAGAAATTAATACGGTCTTGTAATCTTTGTCTTCATCTATTGACACATGATCTTTGACGGGCCCATCGCTGTATGCATCCCAAACTTCTACATCAAAATTTTTGTCACATAGTTGTAGTCGTTTTATCAATTCTTTGACTTTCATTTGTTCCTTTTGTTGGCACCCCCGGCAGGAATCGAACCCGCATCTTTGCCTTCGTAGGGCAGTGTTCTTGTTCCGTTAAACTACAGGGGCATACAAAAAAGGGCTACCTTTTTTTTGTGGTAGCCCTTTTATAACATTCTATGCAAAAACCACCACGTTCAAAATCCAGTATTTCGGAGATTGGATATTGTCAAATAACATTTATGCGTAGTGCTTCTACTCATCTTCTTTCTTTTCTTCCTCTTCTTTTTCTTCTTCCTTCTCTTCCTCTTTTTCCTCTTCCTTTTCCTCTTCCTTTTCCTCAGCCTCTTTCTTTGCCTTCTCAGCCTCTTCTTTTTCCTTTGCTGAAACAAACGGTTCATTGTCCATCTTGCCCAACAATTTGTTTGCCAACTCTACTTCTTTTTCGCTCATATCAAGTTTCTCCTTTATTGGTACTTATATTCTTAACAAGTTCTGGATGACGTTCTGAAAAGGTGTTCATCCAATCTGCCAACAATTTTCTGGATGTGTCTCTATCGTACCCAAAGGTCATCACAATGAGAGGCGTGGCACCGAACATATTTACGGCGCCACTCTCTCGTAATTCATCCAGAAACTCAAAGACTAATTTCTTGTCCATACCTTACTCGAAAAGATTCTTGATTTCAGAGAATGTAGCATCAATTGGCTTTTCGCCCTTAACAGAAGTCTTTGTATCGGGAACTTCTTCATAAGGTTTTGTATCCGGCACTTCTTCGTATGGTTTTGTTTCTTCTTTTGGTTCTGTTTTTACTTCTTCATACGGTTTTGTTTCTTCAACGGTAACTTCCGGTTTTGTTCTCTCTGTCGGATCTACCTTCGGTTCCTCTTTAACACCACCAGCAAAAATCATTGAAATAAATAGTGCCATTGCGGTAAGGATTTTTGTGATTTTCATTTGTGTGACTCCTATTATTTGATTGTTTCCTATTTGGTGACGGTGCGGGGAATTGAACCCCGGTAGCCAGAGTGAAGGTCTGGTAGACTAACCACTATCCTACACCGCCATTATTTTCTTTTGGTAGCGGGGGCCAGAATCGAACTGGCGTAGTCACAGCTTATGAGACTGGACAGGTAGCCAACAACCTCCCCGCTATGTCCTTATCAATATACCTTATTCGACAATTGGTGTCAAATTTATTTTTTGGATCTTCTTTTCCCTCTATAGAAACACATCTACAACAACAAGAATTGCTTCATAGAGCTTGTCGAAAAATTCCTTCTCTTGTTCTTCGTCCATTTTTGGCAAGTCAACTTTTTCATTGACTACCTTGATAATAGCTTCCTTCTCGGTTGCCAATTTTTTGGCAAGTCTTCGTCTTACGATAGGAAGAAGTAATTTTTTCAGAAAAAAGTTCATAACGCCTCCTCAAAATTAGTGTCACAATTATTTATATTCTTTAGTTGGCCATACATATTCCATGCCTGGTTTTTCTTTCCACCCATATTGAGAATAAAATACAGAATCCTTTCTCAACAAATTGCTCCTGTGTGATGCATGGAATTTTTCTTTGCCAATCCATTTTGGGTATTTTACCTTTTCAGTAATCTGGCACAACTTCATTGTGTTGTTGTACCCTCTGCGTTTCCATTCTATTATACATTTGTTCATGTATAGTGACAGGGCACTTTCATATCCTTTCCACATAAGAACTGCTGGGTGATTTTTCCAACCAGACTTTTTGTTCCGCAGGGTCCGCAGAATTTGGTAGGCTTCTACTCTCTGTTTGCCCAATCGGCGATAATCCAGACAGGCAACAGATTCATCAAAATCAGAATATGGCAGAAAAGTTTGCATATGATTTCTCCTCTCTACCATAAATATAAATTATGACCACCCAACAGTCAAAAATATTTTCTGGACCAACGGTGGGAGTTGAACCCACAAGGTTAGACGACCCACCATTTCTGGCTTGTGCCGCCCATTGCCTGTACCGATGTTTTATTCATCAACACATGCGTCTACCAGTTCCGCCACGTTGATCCAGAAAATTAATTTGGCAACTTGCAAGAATAACCACCGTAATCCATTCCAATCATTCTCAAATGATCTATGATATACGGATCATACATATCACCATAATCTGCTCGGGCAATCAATTTGTAATCAGTTGAATGACCATCCAATTTGATTTCTGTTTGTCCTTCCCTTGGATATACTACATGTACTAAGTTGACACTATGTACGGGTATTTCATCTGGCCCTTCTCTGAAAAATGTTTCCTTGACACTTAACATGGAGCCTACCATACAATCAAGATTTGTTTCCTCTTTTACAATTCTTCTTGATGCCTCTTTAATTGTTTCCCCTTTGTGCATCCTACCACCGGGAAACCACCATTTTCCTTTTGCCGGTTCGTCCTTTCGTTTTACCAATAAAACTTTTCCATCTATAACAACAATGTTGTCAACACATAACAACATCATGTTTCTAAGAAATTCGTTATACAACTCTTGTGGGATCCATTTTTTCTTATGTATCATTTTCACCATACCTCTTCAAATATTTGTTATAAATGTTTGGGAACCTTTTTATTAGATGGTCATCTATTTTCAGTTTAGTTTCTTTTGTTAATTTCTTTGAATGAAACAACAGTTCATTTCTTGTTCCGTTAGTTCTTGGCTTATCTATTTTCTTTCCATATAATTCCAATGAAGTTTTTCTGTGTTGCTCATATTGTTTCATAAAGGAAGTTATATTTCCTTTATTGCCTCCGAACTGTTCCAAAAATTTTACCAACCTTGACAATTCTTGGTAAGGGTTTTGCACCAAATCCTCATAGTATATAAGGTGTTTCTTTTCCTTTGTGTATTCAAACAATTTTAGTATTGATATATAATCTGTTTTCTCAATGCCAGTTTTTAGAGGCAGGCCGCCCTGTAGATCGGAAAATACCTTGGCTAAATCTCCATCACAATTTCTAACTACACATTCCTTGTAATTTCTAACCATGAGTATTAGTGAATCTTTGCATAGTATGAAATCTTTCCACCAAGATTTTGTGTTTCCATGTGACTTGGTTATTTTGTTTCCAATAGATAAAAATCCTGTTAAAGATCCTCCTATTTGCATTTCTGACAAACATTCAATACAGTATGATAACCAATTACTGCCACTTCTTGGGTAACTCAACAAAGACAGTTTGTATTCTACCCCACCACAAATCACGGTCTAATAACTCCATTGACAATTGTACAAATTCTTTCTACATCTTCTCTTTTTAGTTTATCATGGTTTGGCAAATAAAACCCATGTTCATCCACCACTTCATTTGCGAATTCGGCATACTCAATCATTCCTTTTTGGTGTCGGATCATTTCTTGATTTTTGATATATGGTTGTTTCAACATTGACCCACATATCAATGGTCTTGTCTCTACATCACTTTCCCGTAATGCCTCTACTATCTTTCTGGAAGCAGGATGGATAACCGGATATGCAAAATTGGAAATGAAATCGTTAGGATCTACATTTGGTTTCCAGTAGTCATTCTGAATTAACTCTTGATATGACTTGAAGTTTTCGGATCGAATATGGCAAGAGATAGTTATCTTCTTCATCTGTTCCAACCCTATAAATGCCTGTAGGTCTGTTCCCCGTAGATTGAAACCGGGATGATAGAATGTATACAAGGCACGAAATTCATCAACATTATTTTTGGCTCTTAGTTGTTCTTGAAATGATTTATCTAAACCTCTATCCCAACCATGATTTCGCATCATTCTCAGGGCATTGTACAATTCATAGTCATTAGTACAAACCATACCACCTTCGATTGTTGACATATGATGACCAAAGAAGAAAGAGAAGGAACTCATTTTTCCCAACGTTCCTACCTTTTGTCCACGGTACATAGTTCCTAATGCCTCACAACAATCTTCCAAAACAGTAACATCATATTCTCTGCATAGTTCCAAAATATTTTCCATGTCACAAGGCAAACCAAGGACATGTACTAATACCAATGCCGATGGATGATACGTTTCAAACAATCTTTTCAAATGTTCAACATCTACACCAAGATTGTTTTTGTCGGCATCACAAAATACTGGCTGGTGTTCCATTTGAATTACAGGTGCCACCGTTGTTGCCCAAGAAATTGCTGGTACAACGATTCTCTTGTTTTTGAGTTTTCCCAAGGCTTTTAGGGTGTAGATCATTAAGAGGTTTGCTGAGGAGCCAGAGTTGACAAACACGGAATAGTTGACATTTTGCCAACGTGAAAATGCCTTTTCAAATTCTTCTACCTTGTCACTTTGGGTTAGTCGAGGAAGGGGATCTTGACTTAACCAACCCACAAGATTTTGAACATCACTCTTATCAATTGTTTCTTCAACTAAACGAATCATTTGTATGTCTCCCGATAATATTCAATTGTGTTTTTCAAACCATCAATAAATGGGGTCTTTGCTTCCCACCCCAAAGTATTTATCTTTTGTACATCTAACCGTTTGACTAACATACCATCTGGTTTTGAAATATCATGTACAAATCTTGGATGATAGTCAACCAAATCACAAACCATTTTTGTTAATTCCAAAACAGAAATATCTTCTCCGGTTCCAACATTCAAAAAGGAATCGGCGGTCAAACAATCCATTGACCAAATCATACAATCTATCAAATCATCTATATACAAAAATTCTCGCCTTGGTTTTCCACTTCCCCATATATCAATTGGTGTGTTATTCTTTTTTGCTTCGATCACCTTTCTAACGGTAGCAGAAAGTACATGAGATTTTTGTGGATGAAAGTCATCTCCCGGACCATATAGATTGCATGGCATCAGAGAAATGAATTTGTTTCCGAACTGTTTATTTGCATACTCACACATTTTTAGACCTGCAATCTTGGCGATTGCATACCCTTCGTTTGTTGGTTCAACTGGTGCTTGTAGTAAGTATTCTTCTCTCAATGGTTGGTTTGGATAGTCTTTAGGATAGATACAAGATGATCCTAAGAACAGAGCCTTCTTTACCCAATCACGTTTACAGCATGCCTCTATCACGTTGTTCTGGATCTGTAAATTATCATATAAGAACTTGTATGGATTCTGAATGTTTGCCTGTATTCCACCGACAACCGCGGCACAATGGAAAACATATTCGGGCCTACTTTGTTCCATAAAATTCCACACTTCTTCTTGAAGCAAAAGATTTACATCCATTCTATGAGTAGTTACAACATCTGTATAACCAGAGTTTTGTAATCTCTTCAATAGTGTATGACCAACAAAGCCGTGGTGGCCGGTGATGTAAATTCTGGAATCTTTATTCACAATACCTCCTCAAATATTTATCAAACAAAATTGGGTATTTATTCTCAAACTCTTTATCTATAGATTGTAAAATTTTTGTATCTATGTCTTTGGAATGGTGTATCAATTCTCCATTTGATTTTGCTCCACCCGGACCCCGGTATAGTTGCAATGATCTCATTTTATGTTCGTGAAAATTACAAAAGAACTCTTCAAAAAATTCATTGTCACAATTTAGAAACGTACATATCTTTTTCAGTTCTTCTTTTGGTAAAGTCATCAAATCTTCATAATACACCACAATCTTTTTTCGAGGAAAGGAATCAAACAGCTTCAATATTCGTACATAATTAACATCTCTTTCTTCTGTAAGAAGTAAGTTAAATGTATTTTCAAAATTGTAAACACATTCTTTGTAATTTCGAAGTATGAAAATCAGTTTGTCGTAATTTACATTCTCCCATGTGGATTTTCCCACATCTAAACAATGAAATTTTTCTATCACAACATCTTTTCGATACGGAACATCTGGAAGTCTTGCTTTGCTCCACACAGTATGAATGCCAAATTTGCCCGAATCTCTTCCAACAACTTCAATATCTGTTAGGTATTCTATACAGTAAGATAACCAATTGCTACCACTTTTGGGATATGACAACAATCCTATTCGATTCATTTTTTCAATTCCCATGATTCCCAAACAAAGGGAAAGTTCCAAGATACTTTGTGCGTTTCCTTCAATTTGGTTATGATTTCTTCTCTCAATACCTTTGCATCTTTAAACCAATCATGAAATTGTACCTGTATGTTAGTTATTTTCTTAATTAGGTTTTCATTGTTTGTCAGAAATTTCATCAATTCATATTCTGATCCCTCTATATTGACTTTCATTAAATCTATTTTGTCAATACCAAGTTCCTCAAAAACAGTTTCGAAATTTCTAATTTTAATAAGTTTTTTGTTTTCTGTTTTTCTTGGAGAACTATCAAAAATAGAAGATGAATCCTTGGAAATAGAAATATCTGTTTCAAAATCTCTATCTAAAACACCATAATTAAAAACTCGTATTTCATTTTTTGCTTTGAACCTTTCTTTTATCTTATCATAGAATTCTTTTATGGGTTCAAAAACAAAAACCTTGCATTTGTATTTGTCAAAGATGGTGTTTGCAAATTTTCCCTCATAACCACCCAAATCAAATACAATACTTTCAGAATTTAAATCATACTCATATCTAAGAGATTCTTTCATTCTATTCTGTCCTATGCACTTCTTAGTTTATCTCTAATTGGCTTTTCGTTTTCTAAACATTCAATCTTTCCATCGCCCCAAGACTTTTCATATGTTTCGATGTAGTCTTTAATTTTCAATACACCCGTTGGCTCAATAGATGCTGATTGATCACTACCATACATTGATCTATCCAATGTAATGTGATATTCTATCATCTCTGCACCAAGAACATATGACATTAAAATAAAGGATATGCCAGAAGAATGATTTGAAAACCCAACCTTATCGGCATATCTATTTCGTAATGTTTTTATTCTATTCATGTTCATGTCTTCAGGTTTTGTTGGGTATGTCGATGTGCAGGATAAAATATATGCCATTTGACTACCGAAAAATTTCGCGGCGCGGTCTACTTCAAATTCAGAACTCATTCCTGTGGCAATTATTACGGGAATGTCAGTATTCTTAATTGCTTTTAACATTGGCTCATTTGTCAACATTGCCGATGCCACTTTGATAAATGGCATATCATACTGTGCGAGAAAATCAACTGACTTTACATCCCACGGAGATGCAAACCATTGAATTCCCTTTTCCTTACAATACCTATCTATTTCATCATAATCTTCTTTGGTGAATTCCAAACCATTCTTTTGTTCCCTGTTAGTTGTTCCCCAAGGCGATTCTCTATACTTGTCTAATTCTTCTTTTGTGTATACATCTTCTACTGTTCTCTTTTGGAATTTAACATACTGACAACCACCAAGTTTTGCAACGTCAATGAGTTGTTTTGCAATATTCAAATCTCCATTGTGATTGATTCCAATTTCTGCTACCAATTTTGTTTTCATTTTTCACTCTCCCTCTTTTCTGAATACTAAATTCACACTTCCTTTGTTATTGGCTGTTTTTCTATACATCAATTCTGTGCCTGCCGATTGGAATAGATCAATCCATTTTTCTTCATCAAAAACAGAAAGATGTAGATTTGATATTGTTTCAAATTTCTTATTCTCTTCTTTCATTTTGTTTAATAGTTCATTCGATCCTTGTTCACGAATGGTAGCAATCTTAACAGCAATATACTTTTTGGAAACTCTGATCACTTCCGAAATTGCTAATTTTACTTCTGATTCTTCTATGTGTTCCAACACATCTGTTGAAACTACTAAATCAAAACTATTTTCTGGAAATGGTATGTCCAGAACAGAAGCAACCCTTGCATCAAATCCTCTGGCCAAAGACCTTTGTATTGCTTTGTTGGAAACATCTATTCCCTTTGTCTCTTTACCTATAGATGTTAAATAATTCATACCGTTTCCTGTTGAGCAACCAACATCTAAAACAGTATGATATTCTATCTTTGTTTTGTCTATACTGTATATTAATTGTCCCTGTCCCATTGTCGGGCAATATAAATGGCTATGCAATTCTTCATTGAATGTAGGATCATATCCATTATCGTAAAGATGGTTGTATATTTCAAAATAATTGATGGACATTTCTATCTCCTTTATCCTCTTGGTATTCCCCAAAACTCACAGTTAGAACATAAGGGCACGTCTTTCCTATTGCCTCTTACATGTGATTCTATCCATTGTTTTCTCTTTTCAGAATTCCACAATTCCTCAAATGTATTATCGTTTAGATTTCCCAAAACACCGGAACCATTTGGATCAAACCGGACACAAATCGACAAATCACCATCTACGTTTATAGCGGGATGATTCAGCATCTCCAAACAAATTCCTGTTTCTGGCTTAACCGTTTCCTTTTTGTATTCAAAACTTCCCATTGGTGAATGAAGTATTCGTTTCACCATAAGACAATTTAGACTTTCATATTTTTCTATTCGGTTCTTTTCCATATTTCCAAGTAACCGTATAATGACGTTTGGCCTTTTATCGCCTTTCCATTCCAAATACTTTTTCAAGATGTAGAATTGTTCTTCCCATTCTGGATCATTTTCAAATGTTGATACTGTCATGGTATCCAAGAATTTCACTTCATGAAATTTTTCGAGTAATAATTTTCCATTCGTATCAAAACACTTTATCTGCCGGCTAAACAGTCTCAAGGCATCGGCAAGTAATGGGTACAATGTTGGTTCCCCATTACTATGAAACTGAATAACAATCCCTGCAGGCAATTGTTTGGCAATTTTTTCCAGTAGTGTAAAACTGATATTCTTGTTATAGTGATCTGCTAATTTGGGATACTCTCGTTCCACTTTTCGCCGGCCACACATCCAACAATTTTTGTTGCATCTGTTTGTCAACTCTATGTTTATTGTCGATGGAAAATTCATGGCTTCACTCCTGTACCCAGCACCATCAATTCAACTGACCACCGAATGAATTTGTTTTTGATCTTGTAATTTGGCGATACGAATAGTTGTAACATCTTACTTACTAATTTCATTTTTGGAAATTGCCAGAGTATTGGCAATTGATAAAAATTTTCCGATGACACATTCTGAAAACCAAACATCTGTAGAAAATCTTCCATACTATTTTTTGTGTATGGTGTTCTATGGGTATAGTCATCATAGAAAATTTTGTATTGTGTATTCCAATCGGGGACCATTAGAATAATTCTACCATTTGGTTTCAATACTCTATGACATTCTGTAATGAAGTTTTCTGGATTTGCCAAATGTTCCAATAGTGATTTGGAAAACACTACATCAAAGAATTCATCTTCATGAAGAATAAAATCGTGTTCCAAATCGGCATAGTCGATGTTCAATCCTTCGTGGAACCTCGTTTCTTCTTTGTCGATAGAAAAAACGTCTAAGTTAAATGCCCGCGAAAAATCTCCACGGCCGCAGCCAACATCCAACAATTTCATATCGGGGGTTAAATGAAAACGATCACAAAGATACCGGCACAATTTCTGTGGGTAATCTGTTTGTTCTCTTTTTTGTGTGGAGTAAATAGTTTCAATGTATGGCACTTACAATACCTCAACTAATTCAACTCGGTATCCATTTGGGTCCAAACAAAAACCAACCTTAACAGATTTGTCTGGCGACAATCTCGGCGAAACCACAAAACCGATACCAATTTTTGTCAATTCTTTTTCTGTATGGTCTAAATCATCTACTGTAAAACATATATGACTCTCATACGAATATTTATACTTTCTGAAATGTTCGCGTTTCAATTCGATAAATTCCAAAATACTTCCATTTGGATCTTTCATTTTTGCAATTCTCATAGTGGGGTAATATTTGCCCCATTCCTCATCTTGTCTATAAATCAATTGTAGTCCCAATTTTTCATAGAACTCCACAGATTTTTCAAGATTGATAACGTTCCACCCAAAATGTCTAATCAAGAACATGATTCAATACCTCACATAAAATATCCAAACCTTTATTCAAATTCTTTTTGGTGATGGTTATAGGGGGCCCCAACTTTATTGATTCTCTTCCAGTATGAACTAACAACAAACCTCTTTCCATACACCATTTACAAACAATGTCTGCGATTCTTTTATGTGGTAGTATGATTCCAGAAACACTACCATGTGTATTAATCTCACATTGTTTTGAAAATATTTTCAGCCTATCGTTAATAATATATTCATTTTCCATTGAAATATCAAAATAATTTTTTCGACAAAGCTCATCAAGAACCCCACAACCAGCGGCACAACAAAGAGGATTTGCTGAGTGGGTACTGCTCATTTCTCCTTCTTTTGGTAAATCCATAATTCTTGCCCGGCCCACAACACCAGCCAAAGGCAAACCAGATCCCGCCGCTTTGCCGAAACAAACCAAATCCGGTCGAACATGATAATTATAAAATCCAAACATAGGACCAGTTCTGTAAAATCGTGCCTGGACCTCATCAAAACACACAACAATACTATTGTTTTTACAATAAGAAACCATTGACTTTACATATTCTGTTGGTAAAAATTTTGCTGACCATCCTTGATATGTTTCTATCATTATTCCAGCGACTTCATCCAAATCTATATTAAGTCTATGTAAGTCTTGTACAAAATCCGAATTTATATTTGGAAATGGTAGTCTAACAAAATTCTTATGACTATAAATACCATTCCCTTTCATCAAGTCTGCGGCCATTGTTCTTCCATGCATCGCGCCATCAAAGGAAAGTATAATATCTTTCGACTTCATATATTTCTTGCCATTCATCAACATCAATTTTGTAGCTGCCTCAGTTGCTTCAGTTCCAGATGATAACAATAATGCCTTCTCACAATAATATGGTATACGGGCAATCAACCGAGAAACATATTCTTCACGAGCTTCATTCTTGTAAATATACGAATGTAAAAGATTCTTATTGACTTGTTTTTTGATTCGTTTCTTTACTTGTTTATTTGAATGACCAAAATTCATCACAAAAATAGATGATGTGAAATCTATATATTTCTTTCTATCCATCCCTACAACAATATCATTCTTTGCTTTCTTCCATCTAATAGGAAGAAATGTTTTCATAGAACTTGGCTCAAGGTATTCAATCATATTAACTGTTCCTTTTTCTTAATGTGTATTCTAAATATTCAAAATCTTCTTCCGAATCTATTTCTATTGCTGGTTTTGTTCTAAAAGCCATTACAGATGAACCATAAGTTGTTTTTGTTTCTAACAATGTTTTAACTCTAATCACATCAACATAACCATTTGGATGATAACAATCCCCAAAATTTTGTCTTGGTGCATCTGCTTCTTCATGTGAAATTTTCATATAGGGTGTGGCTTCATCTCTATATCCTATCCGGTACATCTTTTCTGGTGGTTCATTTATTTTGTGCATTGACCTTAAAGAATGATACCGTGTTTCACGAAAATTCAGAATTGCTCTGTCTACAGCATTGTGTGTTCTTATTGGAGTAGTTGGTCGTAACAATACTATCAAATCATCTAAACCAAACCCCAATGTGTAAGAAACATGTAACAAATAATCTACGTCTTTGCTATTGTCTGTTGATAAAAACCCCGGCCTCATAACAACTTGTACACTCTCTGAAAAATTTTTCGTTAAATTTGCATAGTGTTCACTATCAGTTGTTAAAATTGTTCTGTCGATACACTTTGATTTTTCAGATACCTTGATAGAATGAAATATTAAAGGAATCCCACCAACCAGCCGAATATTCTTATCTTTCACCCCCTTTGAACCACTTCTTGCAGGGATTGCTCCATATATTTTCATCTCAATTCTCCAATGGGAGCAACGTCAAATGTGGAATTCTTGTTTAAATTGATTACATCAACTCCCACGTTTTTGGCAGAATCTACTATGATTTTCAAATCCTTGAGGATTCTTTCTCTAAATTGAGATTGTGATTTTGCGTTTGGTAATCTGATATTACCATTATGTTTGGCATACCCCAAACTATAATCCAAATCAATACCAACAAAATAAATTGGATTACACCCAAACAAAACCATAAAAGAAATCATGTGGATAGCACATGTATCACCAGCACCATAATGCTGATCAAACTTACAATAGTGTTGTAATTCTTCTTGTATTGTTTTTCTACCGGGAACCAATTGGTGACAACATTTCTTAGCATAACATGGTTTGTTGTCAAAATGTCTTTGATCATATCCAAGATATTCACACTTCAAATTATTTTCAATCCATTTTCTATCTGTTAGGTCTACGGTATCGGCATACAAAATGGGAATTCGATATTGATTCAGAACGTGGATTTGACTTGACATTGTTAATTGAGTATTTGCAAATAACCAATAATCTGGCTGAAACGAATGAAACAAATGCCATTCATTACATTCTATTACAATGTGGCCAGATTTTTGTTTGTTTTCTATTTCTTCTATGTGATCATTCAGGCTTGGTCCATGAGCAATTACTATTGCTGGTTTGCCTTTATGATTGTCTATAAGAGGTTCAATATTCATTTCAAACTTTGCCTTGTCTTATTATAAATCGTCCAATTTTTATCCATCTGAATTAAATTGGTTCTCTTATGTTTCAAATGTACTGTCACTATTTCTCTTGTGTATATCACCTTATTTTGTTTACTAATTCTACAATTGAATTCCGAATCTTCTGGCCCATATCCCACCATGTTTTCATTGAACCCGCCAATTTTTTGAAAACTTTTCTTGTGAACCAATCCATTGCCATGAGCAAAACCAACATGACATGGCAGTTGTATCAAAAAATCTAAATCATTAGAATACACGCCGGTTGTCATATTGTAGTTATGAAAAATTACTCTGATTTCTTGTTTGTATTTTATTTTCAAATTGTTCAATAGAGTTTTCATATTCTCTACATAGTTGTACGGATAAATCAAATCTATGTCCGACATAAAGAAGTATGGTGTCTTAACATATTTATTGACTCCAATGTTAATCAACTTTCCTTTACATCCAAATTGTTTTTGATACTTATGTATGTATCGTATGTTTTTTGCTTTTGGGAGCTGGTCTTTTATTTTTTGTTTTGATCCATTAACAACAATTATTTTTACATTCTGATTTTTTATACTATCTATGGACAAACGAAACCGTTTTAGTGCGGGCAAAAAATGTTCATTCTCATATTGAAACGTATAGAGAAAGTGTAGTGGTTTTTCCAGATAGCTATAAGCAAAGTTTTTTTGCAAATCCAAATTAAACTTGTTCTTTTTTTCTTTTTCTTTTACTCTTTTGTTGTTAAAGTATTCGGCGCCGGCTGGTCTTTTTTTCTCTTTCTTTTCATCCTGGGACCTTTCTTTCCTCCCCTCTTTGATGAACCTCAAAGTTGCGGAATGTTTCCCCCTCAATGAATCTGGAACTTCTTTTATTTCTCCCTTTAAGAACCTGTATTGTTCGCCACCCTCGACAAGTGCCACAGAATAAGGCATTATGTTTTGTACAAATATACTCATCTTTTTAGTAACTCACTATTCTTCGGGTTGTTACTGCAAGACTTGATTGTTTTCTTACGTCTTTCTTATCTTCACTAATGGGATTTCCAGTATTGTATACATACGTTATATCATTGACACATCGGATATGTTCATTCCCAGCAAGTTCTATCAAAGAGAACATAATTGCATGGTCCCATGCAGCTGATTCTACAAACTTGCCGTTCTCCATGAGTTTTTCCGGCTTCATTTGTTTCCATACTTTGTATTTCACAGTTTTCAAATGTGACGTACACCAGCTGCCACTATTCCGGTATGTTTTGGCATCCATAGGCCGACAACAACCAACTTGACCATTGTGAGACAAAACATATTGTCCATATGTTAGCCACACATCACCACTTGAATATACCCTATCCAAACAAGTTAATGAGGTTTCATCATACAACCAATCATCCCCATCCAATAGACAAATAATATCATCGTCATCTTGGCATATATATGGAATGTATGTGAAAACATTGTATAGTGCTTGTTGGTTTTCTCTGTTTTCTATGTATAGGAATTTGGAATTTGCTGTGGAAATGATTTCTTCTTTTGTATTGTCCGTTGAGGCATCATTGATAATGATTGCCTCCCATTTGTTGTGTATCTGGCTCTTGCAAGAGTTAATACACTTTGCAACAAATTTTTCAGCATTGTAAACTGGTATGACAAATTTGAAAGAGTTCAACATTATACTAACTCCCATATCAAGTTTTCCCACATGTAATCTTCGGGATACCAATATTTCTTTGATAGTTCAAAATTTTCTTTTATCGCTGGCAATCTATTGTTATAGAATGGTGCGTTTGCATAAGTATTTATTATCGAATGGAATTCTGCCATATTACTGAATGTAAGTATGCCGGCAGAATTGAAAAACCGACCGATACTTGGTGCACCGAAATAGATAGGTATGCAACCTGTCGCGAATGCGTCTATAAGTTTTTCTGTAAACCAGAAATCCAGCTTACCGTTTTCCACAACAATATGGAAACGGTAATCTCTCAATCCAATTATTTTGTTATCAATTGGGTTGTAACCATGACCAAAAATCCCATCAATTCCAATTCCATAATCTCTAACTATATCATGTCGCATCTTGTGACCTTGAACATGTCTCTTAGAAGAGGCGATGATAGAGGTTTCTTTTGTCTTAGGATGTACCTTACAATTTTCATCACTAATCCAATTCCCTCCCAGCGGAGTGAAGATAAATTTGTCACCAAGTTTCAACAATTCTTTGTCATGTGTCAATACAAAATCGAAATGTTCTTTGAGGTATGTCACACTCCTATATATGTGTGGAGATACTACCCTTGGTTCTATTAACCAAGCAATTTTAACTTTCTCATGTGCCCTCTGCACTTCTTGCAAGCAACCATCTGTAAATACTCCAATACGTTTTGTTTCATTACCAGTATACCACTTTATTTTTGATGGTGCCTTTTTCGTTTGTCCGGTTCCAGCCGAGGGACCACAACCTATAAACGATTTGTCATACAATTTCACTTCATACATACACTATCCCCTATATTTTTATCCATTCATCCGGGCACAAATCTCTGGAAGAGAAGTAATTCGGCCCGAACCATTTTTTCGGTGCTACAACTACTTTGTTTTTATTTTCGTTCAACCATGCACCCCACCAAGAAAAGGAAGAGTTGGCAATGATGTTGTGTTGACAAAAAGATTGCAAAAACAAATCCTCCACTTCATCCCCATCAGAGAAAACGATGTTCTTTCCCTTGAAATTATTTTTGCACCATTCCATGTCATTACTACAAATGATAAATGTTGCCCCATCAAAAATTTCCATTGCTTTGTTGTAGTAATTCATATCACAAACTGGATGTTTGTCAGGATAAAGTAAATAGTCGCCTCTTCTAACATGGATGGATACTGCATTATTCAATACATCGGCATACTTAGTTCTAATTTTGTTGGCAATATCTATCCGTGGTTCATAGTGATGTCTAATGAGTTCGCCACAATCACGAAAGTATTTTTCAGATTGAAAGTACCCCGTTAAGTTGATGTCCTTTTGATACGGAATTTCATCGTATGTAAAATTCGGTTCTTTCCATTCACACCTAACAGGTAATATGTTACTGGTTTTGATTGTGTTCTCAAATACATGTCCATACAACCATGTAGTATTTGAGTGTACTGGAAATACTGCCTCATCGCCATTTCGATGAGCAAGAGCAATAGTAGCAGCACCAAGGAAAAGCTTGTTGCAAAAAAGTCCAGACGATCTGGAATTGATCAACTTACAAGTTACCATTATTTATCCTTTGGTCTTTTCATGGCCAAGTATTTAAACACCGTTGATTTATCTTCTACTGGAAGTTGTCCGGTACATCTACCATATTTTTGTGTGAAGTATCTGGCGCCGTGATCTCTTCCGGCATCCGCTCTTCGTTTGTCCTTTAGAATGATTGAGTTTTCATCTTTGTATGTTTCGATCTCTCCAAGATATTCATAACTATCGGCAAGATCGGCAAAGTACCAAAAGGAAGGATGATAGCCGGCAATGATTGCTCGGTATGTATGTTCAACATGTTCCATTGAGTTGTCAAACATCTCATCGAAATACCCAATGTCTTCGATTACTTTTCTATGATAGTAAGAAAAGGCACCTACACAATGATTGTTTAATGATAGGTTTACATCTTCACTATATCCATTGATTATATAGTTTGGTTTTGGCACCAGACCATCAATCATGTTATTCGGACCATGATAGGCGAAATTGAAATGCTGCAAGCCGGTTAGTTTTGCCAATTTTATGTATGCCGCAAACACTTCCTTTTTCTTGATAAGTATATCATCCTCAATCAAGAACAAGTGATCACAATCCTTTTTTATCAGATACCACAAGGCATCATTCTTGGACTTGCCTACACATGTATTTTTTTCGTGTTGAATTAGATGGACAAAATCGGGGTATAGTTTTTTGTCATAGGGTTCGCCGTCATTAACGACAACGATATGATCCAAAACAGAGGGATCAACAGTCTGTATCATTTTTTCAAAGTAATGCGAACGATTGCACGTAATTATTCCAAGTCCTACCATAAACAAAAATTCTCCTCAAATCAAATGTTTCCTACTATTATTTATACTCTATTTTACTCCCATCTTTTTTCTTAATTCATTGAAGATTTTTTTGTCGTATCCTTTTGTCATCTTCATAAAGGTTTCGAAGTCATTATCCTTGAGGGCATTTCGTACTTTGGTTGCCGAAATTCCTTCAATACGAACATTGATTGGGGCAAACTTTACATTGAGTTTCAACTCTTTCTGATCCAGTTTTTTGATCATTGCTGTGTATGCGGCTTTTCTATCCGGGCCGCCATAGAATGCCGTTGGTTCTAATCCATCTTGTCGAGCCAACCCAATGATGTTTGGAATGAAACCGTCAGGGGCTATCTTAACTTGATCGACAAGACCCTTTGCAGACTTCATTATCAACATCTTTTGTGTCTTAGCATCGAATGGGTTCTTCTCTTTATCTGCTGAACTTTTGGCACCTTTGACGATATAGACAACTACTGGTAGCTTACTTTCCTTTTTCATCTTCTCGACAATTGCCCTGTGCCCTGCAGTGAACGGACTGAAACGACCATGAAGGATAACCACCTTTTTCTTGGCTGGTTCCTTGGGTATTACGATCTCTACTGCTTCGTTGAGTAATGCTACTATCTTGTCTTGTAGTGCCATGGTTTTCTATTCCTCTTGGTAATTGTCTGGTCTAAATCCGGTTCTCTTTTTGAACTCTTTACTTACCATATTTTGTTGAGCACTTGTCAATTCCATTTTCCATTTCTTTTCAACAACACCAAATGCGTCTTCCCAATATGTACCTTTGTCAATTTCCTTTCTCAAATCCATTGCAAATTTCTTTGCATCAAACTTGGCTTCTTCCAATTCTTTTTCTCGGAGGTAATCTATGAATCCCATTTCTATTCTCTCCTATGCACTCAAACCAAACATCGTGTTGGCAAATGCGGATAATAGATCGACCCTGTTACGGACCAATTTTAGTTTTTCTTTGAGTTCGTTTAACTTGAATGCGGCAAGTCTCAAGGCTTTCAGAATGTCATCCTTCTTGATGTTATTGCCTTTGGCGATCCGGTTATATACCTTCTCCAATTTCTTCATTGTATTATCTATTTCTTTCTTAAAGATACTTACTTTGATTTTGCCTGTCAAGTTCTTTTTATCGGCATAGAATTTTGGGTTCCTCATCTTCAAGAAACCTTCAGAACTCTTTCCGGCTTTTTCCCAACTTTGCTTCTTGATAGATGCGATTGTTGGGATCATTAATCCTTTGCCGAGAAAGAATTGATTCATTTCCTTTAATGGTTTGTCCAATCCCACCTTCAATGGTTTCCACAAGTCTTGATTCATTTGGGCAAAGTCACCTGTAACCTTGATAAGATTGTCTTTGAATCTTACTACCAAACCTTCGATCTTTGGATGATTTGCAGGACCCTTTCTAACGCCCTTGAATAATTCGGACGATAGAGAGATGAGAATTTCGGCACCAATCTTTGCCGTCAAACTTTTCATGGTGTCAAACAATTCTTCTTGGCTTAGTTTCTCCCAATTCTTGATCTTCTTGACCTCTGGAAATTTCTTGAAGTCTTTGGCCACTCTTCTCAAATCGTTTCTGATTCGATCTGTAGGAACGTCAATCTGTCCGGTAAAAATCCAATTGGAAGGTTTTGTTTCTACTACCTTTTTGACCTTTCCCAATTCTCCGAAGTATGATACAACTTTTGATTTGACCTTTACACTCTTGATCTTCTTTGCGAGTTGTGTGAGAACTTTTGGTAGGTTTCCTTTTTGTGCATATCCTTCATCGTCATTGCCAACAAAACCGTGGAACACAATGAAATTATCTGTATCGGAATACTGAATGATGTTTGGAATTTCCCCGTACATGATTTCGAGGTTGATGAAATTCTTTTTGGTTCCATCTTCGTTTTGCAGTTGAAACTTCACCTTATCTGCTGGTGAAAGACCTTCTAAGGCTTTCTGTAGTGCAGCAAACCCTGCACGAAATGTGTCTCCTGCCGGATGGGCTTCTGGAAACTTGGATGCAATATTCGTGGATGGTTTTTCTGTTGCATTTCTTGCGAAGGTTAGTTTGCCATCGTTGTTGAACCCAACAAACAAATTCACACCATCGACCTTCTCTGTTGCTGCCAAATTTCCAGACAAAAGATTGTCATAGAAGTTGAGAAAATCTTCAGGAGACAATACATCATAAGGGTGTGTCATGTGACCGCCAAGGCCGCCTTCCGATAACAATCTTTCCATATAGAATCGTTTGAATCTCATCATTTTTGTTTTCCTGTTTCTTTAGTTATGAAACCCATTTTAATACTTCAGATTCTTTTACGCCGGCTTTCTTAGCAGTTGTAAAGATAAAAGCATTTAACGTTTGCATTCCCATTATGTGTTTGTTGATTAGCTTATTCAATTTCATAAATCCTTCACTACCAAGAATTTGTCCAGATTTTTTGATTGGTTTTAGTGTCTTTGACTTAACAGGCATTACCGTTGGTTTTTCATCTTTGAGATTCTCAATCTTAACCTTGTATGTTAGTCTAAATCCACCATGATCTATCGTAATAGTTTCGCCTTTAGTTAATTCTGCAAACCTATCAATGACGTTCTTTTTGAATTCAGGAGTTTTTACAAACTCAGGCATTTTGCCTTCTGTGATAAAATCTTTGAAACCCATATTACTTTTCTCCCCTTGCTTTGATTCTCTGTACTTTTTGTTGGATTGATTTTCCTTTGGATTTCATCAGCCTTTTCATCTTCTTTCCCTGCTTCTTTAACTTCTTGAAAACTTCAGCTGGGTTCAAAGGTTTTTTTCTCTTTACGAATTTTCCTCTTGTTGGTCCCAAAGGCTTGTATTCGAATTTTGCACGGAACTGGGCACGTTTTCTCAAATCCCATTTTGCCCATTGACCTTCCGTTGCTTTATTGAGAGCAGCTTTCATTGCTCTGGTTTTCTTTCTTTCTAAACGTGTCTTTTCTTTTTCCTCTAACTCTTCTTCGTCTTCTTCATCGTCCATTTCTTCTTCATCTTCATCGTCCATTTCTTCATCTTCTTTCATCTTTTTCTTGCCGTGTTTCTTTCCACAAGACGACTCATCAATCAATTCTTCATCAGTAAAAGAAAAATCCATTGCGATGTCTTCGGATTCTGACTCGACCGTTATTTCTTCTTGTGTTAGAAGTGTATCAAATGACTCTTTGTCCTTGTAATACTCTAAGAAACTCATGTTGGTTCCCCTTCTTCCTCTTGTTGACGTAATCTATTTATGTTGTATTTGTGCTCTATCGACCAATCACTTTTCTTAGCGTGAGATAAGACAAAGATGAACTTGTTGTGTGGTTCGATTGTTGATTCATCCACATCTATCAGATTCCATTGTTTCAAACAATAGATGATAGCATTTCTTCTCAAAATATCTTCTTCACAAATGTTGTCGTATGCGTTTTCTTTCTCTAACAAAAACAGTCTCTTAAAATGAACGATGTAATTCTTATCATCTTTTTCATATAGGTAACAACTCGGATACAAAACCTTTTCTTTCTTGTTGGCAATACCAACCCTTGATAGGGTTTCGATTACGATTTTCTTATCTACCTTTAGTTTTACCTCAATCAAATTTTCCATGCCTTCTATCTCCTATTCATATCATAAGTATTTATACGCTCGATACATCTAAATCAAAATTTACTACCTTGTAAGAGAAGTTACAAGTAAACTCTATTTCCTCTGCAGTACCCATATTCAAGGACAAAGAACTAAGACTCAAAAGAAAACAATCTTTGAATCCAAGAATTCCTTTCTTTCGTTTCTCATTATCCAATAGAATTATTTGTATCTTCTTTATGTTTTCGTCACGAACCTTTTCAGTTGTAATGTTGTCACCGAATCGTACAGACATGATCCAAGTAAACATATTATAATAGTTTTTCAGGTTCTCATCTGCCTTGAATGTTACCTGTAATTGGGACAAGTCTTCGTTTGATCTGGTAACAGGTTGTCGAACAACTTCATTTTGGAAATTCGAAAATGTCTCTGTGAGATTTATGTCAGGCAATACAACCGATTTAACGTACAGGTCATAAAGTGGAATATCTGCAAGATCGCTCACCGTTGGAATGTTACTGAAACTGATTTGCCACTTATCTTGATGAAATAAATTGACGGTATTTGGCATTGCCATAGAACATTTCTCTCCTATCTATACAAGTATTTATAAAAATAAAAGCCACAAATGTTGGTTTGTGGCTCTCTATTTTTACTTCATCCTGTCGGGTCTATTCTTCTTCGATTTGGTCGAGTGGATTTTGAATACTCTTAATATCTTCAACAAAAAAGTAACCAAAACCATCTACACCATATGATTGCCAATCCATTGACTTCAAGGCATTCATAAACATATCGTAATCAGCATCTTCGATTGCGACATACTTCTTACTGGTAAGAATGGCGTCATCACATGCTTGGAGAATTTTTGAACCATTTAGTACATTCAATCCTTGATTAAATATCTTACCTTTAGTAACAACAGTTTTCATCAAATGTGTTGTTTTCCATTCTTCACCATTAACATGTGGGTATTTCACCTTTTCAACAATCTTAACATACTTCATATCAAGTACCTCCTTTAAATAGTATTATGTATCCAAAACCGCCCAGGCATTACCCAAACAAATAAGGGTTTTGCCACCAAATTCATTTGTACTACCACCAATTGCAATGTCGGTGTTGCCAGGAGTATAGATAATTTCTGTTGCACCGCCATTGGCATCTTCTATAACCAAGTAATTTGCATCACCTGTACTTTTGTGGATATACAATCTTTGTCCCAATACTCCATTAGCGAAACCACCAGCTGTTACGTTTCCACTTGATGTGTCTATTTGTAGAATAGAAGTATTCGAAACGTCCAAATTGGTGAATGCTCCCGGTGTATTATAGGTAGTAGTTTCGAATATTGTTCCACCTGTAATAGAAACTGTTCCAGCTTTAATTTCAACACCGTCACTGCCAGCATCCATTGTCATAGTTCCACCAGCGGCTGAAATTGTAATGTCTCCACTTGATGTCTGTTTATTTGCAATTAATAGTTCCGAAGAACCACCATCACCAAAAATTATAAAGGCACTATCGGTGCTGACAGAACTTCCAAAGTAAAACTCTGTATCAATAGGAATCTCTACAAGAGTTGCGTCCAACTTCATATTTCCACCAGCTGCGGAAATTGTGATGTGCCCGGCTGATGCTTGTTGGTTTGCAATGATAAGTTCAGATGATCCGCCCTCTCCAAAGATCAAGAAAGCGTTGTCTACGCCAGTAGGTGTTCCACCAATATATACCTTAGTATCAATTGGAATAGCAATTTGATCGGCATCTAATGACATGTTTCCACCAGCGGCTGAAATTGTGATATGACCACTTGATGTCTGTTGATTCGCAATGATGAGTTCGGAAGAACCTCCTTCACCAAAGATCAAGAAAGCGTTATCCGATCCAGTAGGTGTTCCACCAATATATACCTTAGTATCAATTGGAATAGCAATTTGATCAGCATCCAACGTCATGTTACCGCCGGCAGCTGAGATTGTGATATGTCCAGAAGATGTTTGTTGGTTTGCAATAATTAATTCTGAAGAACCACCCTCTCCAAAGATCAAGAAAGCATTATCCGATCCGGTAGGGGTTCCACCGATGTATACCTTAGTATCAATAGGGATGGCTATCTGATCTGCATCCAATGTCATATTTCCACCAGCGGCAGAAATTGTAATGTGTCCAGAAGATGTTTGTTGGTTTGCAATAATGAGTTCGGATGATCCACCTTCACCGAAAATCATAAAGGCATTATCCACACCAGCAGTATTACCCAAATATACTCTTGTGTCTATTGGTATATCTATCTGGGATCCATCTACTGTTATGGTACTTAATGCACTCAAAGTTATTGTAGAATCTGCTTCAAGGTTTATGGAATATCCCGAATCAAGTGTGATGTCTGCATAGTACCCATCTGCTTCTAATTCTATATGGCCGGCTTGTAGTTTGTAATCAATATCACCACCTGCTGAAACTGTTAGTTTACCAGCACTATCAACATTGTAAATCCAATCTCCAGTTGCTATATCATCATACGACAACATCAAATTATTTTTATCACTACCAACAAGTCGTAGTTTTGCACCACTTGGATCAAATCCTACACCAGAAGATGCAATAGAAACGTCACCATCGAAGTAAAGTTTTTGATTTGTTCCAGATGTTCCTGCAACTGTTACCCAATAATCATTACCAACAAAAAGGTTAGATATTGTGTTATCTGCATAGAATCTCAACTCTACATCAATTTCTACATCTACTGAATTGTAATTTGTAGTATCTTTTCTGACGGGAGTATCAAGCCCAGCAATAGCAAACAATACAGGGGCATCAGATGTTTCGTTTCCATCCGAATCTGTTTTTTGTATGTAAAAGGCAACCTTATTGAATTTGAAGTTACCAATTCCCTTACCCAATCTTGCTTTGTACAATCCAGCAACCTCTCCACCTGTTGCAACAATTGGAGAATATGCGGCAATTGGAAACATGTTTGCACCGGCACTTAACAATCCATCCGGTGTTAGTGCAGTTCCACCAGAAAGAATATAATCGGATACCGACCATTCATCGCCAGAGAGTGAAAATGCAGAACCAGATATTGTATCTGATAATGTTTCGCCATTGTACAAGTTTACATTGTCTGTATCGTTTTGAGTAGTTCCACTAATTATAGCATCTGTACCACCAGCAGATACAGTTTCCCCACCGGCAGAAACAAGAATTTCATCCGAAGTTAGTGTATATGCTCCACCAATAGCATCAACATTGTATATAATTTCTCCATCTGGAACAGAATCCGCAGAAGTTACTGTGTCGGAAAATGCTGATGTGCTTGCAGTATCGTGAATTGTTGGGTCTGTTCTTTGATCATAAATAGGAACGAAGTATTTTATTGGAAAATACTGACCCAGTACGCCGGCATTTGCGGCAGCTTCTAAACCACCAGTTACTATAATTGTTTCCATTTTTATTTACTCCTTACACATAATTCTATACTATATTAGTATTTATATTATCTACACGGCATCTAAGTCCATATCATCCGTTCCACTATTTGTTCCCTCTGTATTCATACCATAGTTTAATTGATGATTTCTATAAATTTCGAGGTTAGATAGGGCTCTATTATATACAGAAAACCATCTCAAACAACCAGTAAATGTCCATCCGGGCAATGATCGTGCACCGATTTCCATATCATCTTGATTGTATGTTTGAGAACCCAAAGCATATGTTGCTGAAACTTGAAAACGACCATCGACAAATATTGCCAATTCACTTCCGTTTTTTCTCCAATGAATAGTGTGTTCCGTATCTGCCGATACCACACCAGTTGGCGTATTAAAATCTATATCCCAAGGGAATGATGTTTCTGTTATCAACCATTCCACACTCCAGCCAGAGGGGGTTGCAGATTTTACTATTTGTCCTATCGAAAAATGCGTATCATCCTTTGGAACATAAAAGATGGATTCTGATTCTGCCTCATCTGTTGCACCAGTTCTCAATTTTACTTCAATGGTATAATCTGTATTGTTATCTTGTGCAGACAATCCACCAAAATAAGTTTGAATTGCTTTTGCATCATCTACACTTGTTCCCCATCTTACACAACCGGCCGAGACAACATATCCCTCGCCTGGGTCAAAACCAGATAAATCAGCACTTATTGTTGCTGGGTATGTTGGATGAAAACCAGAAACCTGATCTGTTGATCCATCACCTTGGCCCCAAGCCCAAGGAGCAAGAGCAAATTCTTGTCCTTCTGTATCTGCTGGTGTCCATGCAAAGAAATCATTATTGCCGATGCCACCAATCCCATCGTCATTATATATGTAGTGTCTCATAGAAATATCTGCACGTGACTTCAAAAGAGTTTCATCAGCCGCACCAAACACTGCTGAGAATCCTTCAAATACTGTATTGATTGGACGTATAGAATCTATGGCATCAATAATCTTTGATAGATTTAAAAAGTCTGTAGAATCAGGATCATAAATCTCCGAATCCGATGCCTCTACATCAATTTTAATTGTAAAGTGTGGTGTCAAAAAATAGTTTCTTGGCAAATCGTTCGCAGCATCTGTGGGATCGTTTTCATTTCTTGCAATGTATTTGTCAAAATCCTCATAACCAGTTCGATATGTTGCTTCATCCGCGGAAGTAATTGGTCCCTTTGTTGAAGGACCTTCTGTCCAATATCTATACAAGTCAGCAACCAAACCAAAAGAGTACAACATTACTTTGATAGCATTATCGGTTGTTTTTATTCTATACCAATTCGGTAGATTCTTTATTGCAAATCTAAGATACTTGTTTACTTCTTCATCCGAATTAACTGCCGCTAATTGAGTTCTGTTAATGTTTACATCGTATCCCAAATTTCTCGCGAAGAATTCGACATACTCTGTATCAATCAAATCTGGATCATGCAATTCCGTTAGACGTTTTATTTTTTCCAATATCGAAATGGTCTTGGTAACAATACCAAATGTTGTTGCGGTTACTTCTGTTACCCCACCATATGCTGAAACATCATAACCATGTGTTAGGGTTGCTGTAGATCCGTCATCACTAATGGACTCAATCGTATACCAAACTTGTTCGGAAGTTTTTCTGATCAAATCTCCGGCAGAAACTACATCAAATGCACCTGTCCAACCGGAAAGGGTTGTGGAATCTGCTGTCCACAATACACTTGCTATAGAACCCGTAGATGAGATATTGAAATCGTATTCTAATGTGGCACTATTACCACCTGTTGCTGTTTCTGTTGTTTGGATGCCATCGAAACCAACATACAAGTCATTCAAAAAATCTTCGAAGAATTGTAAAAACGTTTCTACTTCCCCACCTGCATAGTGAGAAGGCAAACAAGAAACAAGGTCTATTTCCTTATTGGAATCGAAATTCGCTTTGTCAATTTCGGCCATTGTATTCTACCTATGTGTTGATTATTGTTGTTGCTGTAAAACTAAATTTCGGTACTTCATTTCTAATTGAAAACGATGTTATGTTTCCATCCGAATCTATCATATTATTTCTTATTTGAGTTAAAAGAGAGTTTCTCATTTTCGCCATAATAGAATCGAAATATGTTGAGTTGGCAAATGAGCTTGGCCAATCTGATTCATTTGGTACAAGATCCAAGAGATTGTCATACACTCTTTTCATTAATTGAACATTGAAAGAATATTCTGTTACATTTGAATCATCTACTGCTGTTATTCCTGTCCAACCACCAGCAAAACCGTAACCACCAAGACCATAACCCAAATCTGTGTTCCACCAATCAGTTGCACCCTGTACATATGCTGCGGAAACAGCAGCTGCTGTTTCATTTCCAACAGGAGTTCCAGAAGTTGCCCATGCGTTGAAATCCGAATCATTATACAAAGCATCAACGTCAACTGTTGTTTGTCCTTCCACCAAGGCAGCTGGAGAGAATGCAATGTTTGTATATTGTACTTCTCTGAATTTTTCTATTACTTCTGTAATATTGGATAGGTACACCGCTTTGTTGAAATCAGCATTCTCATCCAAAAATTCGTAAACAGCATTGGCAATTCTTACAGACACAGAAGTTGCATCAGCAAATCTTCCAACATACACATTTCCTGTTATATCAAAATCTCTGATGAATGGAGAAACGTATACATTTCTTGCTGTAATTTGTGATCTGGTATTTAGTTTTGCATTGACCGTGTTTACATTTGCTACTGTAGATGTTCCCAAATCATTTGGCGAATTCGCCTTTACGAAAGTCTTAAAGAAACTATCTGCTGGTTCATCATATATGGTAACAACGTCTTCATCATTCACATCCAAAACTGCAGTAGATAGATTGTTTGCTGGTTCCGTAGCACTTACTGTTTTTGGTACTATGATAGCGGCATCGGTGTTGTACAAACTACCGATAGCACTCCATAATGCTACGTTGAATAGTTTGAAGATAGGATTGCCGCCTCTCATTTCTTCTTGTTCGCCCCATGCGATTGCGTTCTTGAAATTGACCGGAGAAGTTAGAGATTTTAGATATGCGGCATAGTCGCCCTTTGTTACAAGTCTATCAAGTGCGTAGTACAATGCTGGTGAATTCAATTTGATAGAATCTATTGATTCGGCATCTGCACCATTCTTAATAGAAGTGTTGAGAGCAAATTCCAAATTTGCAGTAATGTCATTTGCAGGAATAGGATTGTTGTTTACATACACCGAATTTTGATAGATCAATTTCTTTCCAATAACACCTACTGCATTTGCCTTCTTACCAATTGTTGATAGATATTGGATATAGATATTTTCCGTTCCTGTTTTTGCACCAAGAGCGGCATAAGTACCATCACCAAATTCTACCATTACGCCATCATCGTTTGTAGTTCGTATTACACAAACATTGACATCCGATTCCTGTACTTGATTGGATAGTGATTCATATGATATTAGTGTTCGTCTGTTAATCTCATAGTTTCTGGCCGCAACAAGAGTTGAACCGACCTTTACATATGTGACATTCAAATCACTTTCTGCCCATTCATTATCTACTGCCCCATAATCTTCTGGCCCATACTTGTTACTAAATGTTGTATCAGAAATTTTGTAGTTCTGAAATTTCTTTCCTACAAATGGGTTACTCGCTCCCAGTATTGTTTTTGTTCGTATCTCCCCCTGAATAATATCAATGGTATTCAAGGCACTAACCGGAATGTTATCTTCATCAACTTCCAATTGTCCAATGGCGGAAATAGAATCCTCATCTGTTCCAAGTGAATACTCAATTTCTTTTTCGTAACTTGCGGCATTTGCACCAGTTACACCAAGAACAACATCTGCAGAAGTGAATGTGTAAGTATATGTAGATGAAAATAGATAAGGATTTCCATCAAACAAAAATTCAGAATAGATAGGAAACTGCATTGTTGCACCTTCCACTACACTCGCTGGCAACGGACCTTTCATTGTTATTTTGATTGTTGATTGTGCAGGAATTGGTCTGGTTATTGCATATCCAAGTTGTTTTGCGAGTTGAATAACAGAACTTCTCAAACGAGCCGTTTCCATGTAGGATTCTTCTGCTCGTCTTTCCAAATAGTAGTTATTTAGATCAACACCCGCAGCAAAAATTTCGATCAACATTTGAGCGATCTGCGACTCTCTGAAATTTTCGAAGTTAGAGTCGGCATTTAACTTCTCTACAATCTGATCTAAAATCTCTCTGTATGTGAGATTGGTAAAGTCCAAAAAATTCGTTGACGGTGTAATATTTTCTATTGCCATGGGTTAGTCCTTCCTAAAAGATGATTCTCTTCTCAAAAGAAGATTCGATTTCTAATGCCTTTATTACATAAGGTAGATATAATTCCATTACGTTTTCGTCCCGTATCATTCTAACACTTACTTTGTCTTTCAAGATAACAATTCGATCTTCCCATTTTTCTATGGATGATATTACGTTTTCCAATAGTTCTTCGATCTCTTCTTCTGATGCCAAGTTCTCAAAAATAGTTGCTGGTAATCGTGAACCGAAAAATGGATTGAATATTCTCTCACCATAAAATGTTGCAAGTATATTTTCTATACTGATATTGATTGCCTCTTTATCGAAAGCTTCACCCCTTGATATAGGTTTGTTGTGTATATCATAGGCATAGTGATCTCTTATTCCAAAAATGTCATCTGCCATGGGATTACTCCTAATTTATGTTCTATCAGTATTTATATTTAACTGAAAAGGTCTTTCGCTCTTGCAATAGTGTCATCTTTAAACCCGGCGATCTGATCCTTAGATGCTGTAGCAATTTCACCTTCTCTACCACGAAGGGTTGCGAATTCGGCCAATCTATTTCTCATCGAAGTTATTTTTGCTGATACCTGTGCATCCAAATTATCAGCACCTACAGTCAATAGATCAAGAGAAACGATAACGGTATTTCCGGTAATTTGTAGTGCTAATTTTTCAAGTGTATCTGTTTTCAAATTCAATGCTGTATCGGCATAATCACATATAGCAAAGGCACAATTCACATACTTGTCCAATTCGTTTATCCATTCAAAAACTGTTTTGCCAGCAATAGGTGTATCCAACAAGTCTTGATATTGTGTAATGAACGAATCCAAATCCAAAGCATTCAATGCCCTTTCTTCTATATCATCTAAAGCATCTTGTATCTCTTGAATTCTATCATCTATGAAAGAACTCACCAATCCTTGAAGATTTTGGTTACAAACAAAGTTAGTGAAATTTTCGAAATTGTCGAAGGCATTTGATGGAAAGATTGCCTTTGTTTTCAACAAGTCCAATACTGCCTCACAGTTCCATGCAATCCAACAAAAATCACAATTGGTTAAACCATTGTTGAATTTATCCATCTCCAAAATCTTGATTAAAATTGCTTCCAATGCATCCAATTCTGTCAAGAGTTTTCGGAAAACAATTTGTGTTATTCTTTTGATATACGATTTTATTCTCTTGACAAATTTCAATGGAAGAACCAATGCTGCTTGCAGACTTGTTGTTAGTGCGGCATATTGCACTCGCAACAAATCACAAAACATTTTGTCTGGACCACCTGGCGAAATTCTTGGTAATGCCATAATCTATCTCCTAATTCCTCAATACTCCACGCAATTTTCTCGTTGTATCGACTGCAACTAATGTATTGTTATAGGTTGGGACTGTTCGTGCCTTTGTCGTAAACTTCCATATAGTTGTCCATGCACTTTCGCCTCCACCACCCGTTTTTCTTGCCCTCATTCTCCACCAATAATCTGTTTCATATGACAAACCAGAAATCAAAACTCTCATCGTATTGTCTGCTCCAGTTATACCAAGATTGTCTTGACTAATATATCCTTCATTGTATATGTAACTTCCTGTGACAGCAAAATCACCACTTGTTGATACTTGTACATCATAAAACTGGCCACTTAACGCCGGTGTCCATATCCACACGGCAGATATTGTTAATTCCTGTCCTACTGCTGTATCTACAGGTGATATTGGGTTTGGTGTATCCGGTGCCATTTCTTCCTCCGCTTGATCGAATAGGTCATTTGCTGAAACAGCTGCAACTGCACGTTGTTCTGCAAGACCCGTATTCAAGTCATTAATCTCTACTGTTCTGGCGGCATCTGTCTCCGCTGATGTTGCAAATGCTGATACCTGTGATGCGGAACATTCAAAACTATATGTTGCATCATCGGGAGATCCTCCACATGGATAAAAAGTTCCTGTAATATCAGTTGGAACAAAACAAATTTGCAAGTCTGGAAAATTTCCCATATTAACTCCATACCAAAACAGATGTTGTTACACCAGCAAAAACTCCCGGTGGTGTAACTGTAACTGGATCTGCTGTTGGTGCTGGCAACACAACATTAGTGGATGCCCCTGTGTATATAAAATTTCCTATTATGTCCCATGCATCTTCTCTTGATGAAGGTTTTGCTGCCAACATTGTTGCTTGACAACTTGCACCCAATGTTGCTATAGTTGGAAATGTCAATACCGTTGCCCCCGTTACACCCGGACCAAAAACTACATCAGTAGCTTTTTTTCCTATTGTCACGGGCCATGGCGGAGCATTCATCCAAATAGCAAGTGCATTGAAAAATCCCGGTATGTTACCAACTGATAATAATTGAAGGTTTGGCAACATTAGTTCTCCCGGTGGCACTACTAAACTTGGTTCGACAGGACCAACGCCGGGAACAGCAAATGGTGGTACAGGTGTCGTAATCACTCCTGACGCAATTGAAGTAAATGTTCTGTTCCCACTATCACTAAAGTAATTATATATTCCTTTTGCAATCGCTGGCCACAACTTTGTTGAACTTCCCTTTTCATCATCGGCCAGTTTATCAATCTCTGTTAATACCAAACTTCTAATTGTTGAACCAGGCATTATGACCCCTTCAAATTATTAATGGTTGGTTGCCCACCGTGAGGAGCACCCGTAAACAAACAGTTTGGTAGTATGTTTGGTTTCCATGCAACCGAATCAACACTCTTCAATATCACCTTTGTTCCTTTAACTTTGGTTGTTCCCTTTGCATTAATTGTGGCATCTCCACCTACCGTTATGGTAATATTACTTGATCCCTTTGTTGTTATGTCCATATCGCCCTTTACAGTCAAACCGTATGTTCCTTCTTGGGCATCTTCCGTACTAACAGCAACATTTCCATCTTCATCTACTGTAATTAGTACACCCGAAGCAGTATGATATTCTGTTTCGTTTGTCGCGCGATTGATTTTGAAATACTCCCCGGCGTCTGTTTCGAACAATACCATAGTATCTGGATAATCTTCGGAAGCTTCTTCTGATAGGTTATCACTATCCAACATCTTTGTTGTGTATACGGGTTTGTATATATCTCCATCCTCAAAGTATACTCTTACAATGGCATCATTAGGGGGAATCACAACCGAACCAATTTTACTGCCAACAAAAGTTGCATCCATTAGTGCCCAAGGTAAATCCTCATCGGGAATTTCGTCACTATAAACACCATACACACGTACTTTACATCTATATTTCTTTTCTGGATCATCGTTGTCAACGACTTTTCCTGTGTATGTTTTTCTATAGGATTCCGTTATTCTTTTATTGACGAAAGCTTTCAGTAGTTCCGCAACATCTTCTCTCAATTTTGTTTTCTCTGTACTCATGTTATCTCCTACAATGAAGGCAACGAAGGCAATGAAGGCAACTCTGCGCCGGCTTCTTGATCGCCGTTAAGATTAATTTCTGCCTCATCTGATGCCGATTTATCTATACCGTTTCTGAACAAACTCAATACCATTTTGTATTGTCCCTTGTCAAAGACTTGATGGAGAATTCCACCAACAATGTATTCACCAGAAAATACTTCGTTTATTTCCGGTACATCATTTGTCAATTCTGTTGGCAACATTGTAGGGAGTACCAATGATACTTTATCAAATAGATTGACTTTGTTTGTAGCATTGATGAAAATTGTGAGGTTCGATGTGAAGAAATTCTTTCTCAAATATTCATTCTGTGATAATGCAGTCAAGTAATTATCATGTGTGTTGTCTACATCAAACTTTGTACCGTAAGATATATGTTTGACTATCTTACCAACACTATCTTTTTCCTTATATGAAAAGTCACTCAATAAATGTTCATCACTATCTAATGTAACTGTCTGTACATCTTTAGTGTCGTTGTATGTGTGGGTCATACCATAACCAATCATTTTGTTTATGGTTCCCCCTATGTACTTATAACCATAATTATTGTAGTATATTATTGGATTGTCTTCGTTTGCGGCTTCTTCTGTATCTGGTTCCTCATCTTCTTGTTTGTCCAAAGTAGATTTTTTGATATCATGTCTTGCCGTAATTAGGTCTTCCTTTTCCAATTCATTCTTCAAAGATGTTATGACCATTTTTCCAGATCGGTCTATGTATGCAAACATTGTATCATTCTTTTCTTTGAATGATCTTTCCAATATGTGATAAATCATATCATAATTGTTTTGATTCAATTGCAACCATACCATGGCATCATTAGTTGTACTAATTCTCTTGTCCACTTCTACACCACATTCGGATGCAATTTCTTCCAAGGCAGCAATAGATGTTCTTTGTTTGAATGATCTGTTATGAATAGGGTATACCATATTTCTACAATCAAAAATTCCAGTTACACGAATCATCATAGATGATCCTCTTTCTATGTCCGTATTGTATACATCGAAATCATGTAGAAGGAATGTCATTGAAATTGGAGATTCTTTCTTCTTAGATTTGCTAATTTCCACAACAATTTCTGCATTATCTTCCAATGGTGACAAATCGAAAAATACACCATTGTCTATGAACACAATTTCTATTGTGGGAAACACATCAAAAATCCATTCTCTGACTACAATACTTTTAATGTTTAATGGATTTATGTCAACGTTTTTTATGGTGACGTTGGAAACATATTCCGTTAAACCGGAATAGTCTACACCACGCGATTTTCTATCTTCTGCCATTTCTTTTCACCTATTTGTTTCTTTTTCTATTCTGCAAGTACATCTCATCTATATCAGCACGTGCGGGAATTCTCAATACTTGACCTACCTGTAAGTCATTAAAGAAATCTTCTACTCCATTTACCTTCCCAATTATCCACCACAAATTAACTTGGTTGTAATTCTTAAAACTAATCATGTCCGGCCGGCCGATTTCACTTGCAGTAACCGTGTGGAATCTCATTGGTCGTTTGAAATCAAAATCTGCAATATTATTGGTAATCAAATCTTTTTCAGCAAATGTTGATTCGATGTCTACTGTCTTTAGAAATTTACTTCTACTGAATTTATCCATCGTTAAACCTCATTATACGATTGTAATTCTTGATCGTTCTATTACTGATTTTCTCAAGTGATCGGAAATCAATTGTTCTCTTGATGAAAGAAGAACAGAAAAATCTCCATACAAAGGACCACTTTCTGTTATTTCAGATGAAAATGTAACGGTCACATTTTGAATAATCATTGTTACGTTGCCCATTAATTGTGAATCAAAATAGTTTGACAATTTTACATGAACTGTTGATGGGTTTCCACCTACAGAAGAATCTATTGTATCTCCCAAGTTCTCTGCCCAACCCTGAACCTTTTTTGCAAAATCAGATTTTGTTTCATTGCCACCAGCTTTGTTTTTGTTGATCTTATCAAGTATACTTCCGATTCCTTCGGACACACCACCTCTACTTTGTGGTACACACTTACTCAACAACCACTTGGCCGAACTGATAACATTTCCGGTTCCATCCCAATCTACAATTCTGAACTCTGGTTGTAGTTCCAAGTAACCACCACCTTTGAAAAATTTTCGTGTGAAAATACCGGAACGTAAAACCGAAACACCAGCAGCTCCAAGGAATGTTTGTAAACTGGACAAACCAGAAGACAAACTCATAATGGTATCCCATTGTGCATTCATTCGTAATACAATTTTACTATTCAGTATTCCCGATATTGAATTGGAACCCGGTTCTCCACCACCTGCCGATGGCTTCGGAGATTTGGAATCCCATAGAACTACCTGAGCAATACTATTTTTTGCAGTACGGTATACTGAATCTTTATCGAATACGTTTTTTATAGGCATCATTATCTCCTAAAATACACCTGCAGGAACTTCCGGCGATGTTGTATTTTTGTTTCTTTCTATTTCCTCTGAAATTTTTCTGGCCATTGCTGGAACCAAATTTTCCATCAAAAAGGTTTGAAGTTTTTCCAGACGAGCATCACCCTTATCTCCCTCTTCTCTAATTTCTCTTATTTGGTCTGGTGTTGTTGCTGTTGGTACTGCTCCCGTTGCATCTTTTCTCAAATCACGACCAATAAATTCTCTATAGGCATCATCCAATTTACTCAATGGAATAATCGCTTCTGGTACACCACCTTCACCAACAAATACTTCCTGTGGTTGTGTTACAATAGCACCATGTTGTGCTCCCGGTTTTGCAGTTGTTGGTTGTTGTGGTGTTAGATTTTCTGGTTTCATCAAATTTACGTCATCTGGCAATTCATCCGTACCAAATGCCTTTGCGATTAACTTTCCAACAAGAGGTAACTTAGATGCGGATTTTACAATTCCAATAATCGCATTAGTAATTCCACCAATGATACCACCAATTATGTTACCGATTAATTTGGCAGGATCGTCTTTCATTCCTTTCATAACTTTTGATGCCATTTTCTTTATGTTTGAAAAACTCAAGGCACCAAAAACCTTTCCAATCATTTTGATTGGACTTGATTCTGACAACCACTTGAAGAAATCTGTTGTCATGGTAACAACACTCTTTATACTATTGAATAGACCGGACAATATACTTGGTCCTTCCTTGACCTCAGTTGGTCCTTCTCCACCTTCATCTGCACCAATATTCTTGAAATCTCTGAATAGAGTTATCGCGTCAATAGCAATACTTACTGCTGTTCCCACCACGGGAACAGTTGATGCAAGACCGGAACCGATCTCTAACAATCCACCAATAATATCGCCACTCTTGAATCTACTAACACCAAACACGATACCCATCAACAACCCTATGCCGGGAATCTTTTTCAATAGTGATTTACCACCACCTTTTGCTAATCCTTTTGTCGCAGTTTTTGCGGCACCTTTACCGAATACTTTGAAAATAGAACCGAATGCTTTTCCAATTGGTCTAAGAAGTTTTCCAACAACAGACCCAATAGGTTTCAATGTTCTGGTAAATGCCTTTCCTACAGGTCTAAGAAGTTTGCCTACAAGTGAGCCAATTGGTTTGAATGATTTAGCCAAACGCTTTCCTACCATTTCTCCCAAACCCAAAAATGGTTTCAACATTTTCTTTCCAAGTATTCCGCCAGCTTTTGTGAATCCTTTTATAACACTAAACAAAAATTCCTTCTTTCCGGTTAAGAAGAATCCTAACAATCCACCGGCACCAACAAGAAGAGCAAGACCAGCAAGTAAACCGGCGATGCCACCTTTAGTTGCAAGTTTTCTTGTCATCTCCAATGTCTTTCTACTGAGGATTGTTTGTTTCTTCATCTCCTTCAATTTAGGATCTTCTTTTCTTGTCAAAGATTCTTTGTCTGCAAGTTTTTGTTTTTTGACTGCAGCCTTTCTTTCTCTTTGTTCTTCTGTTCCCATTATGAAATCTTTAGCAGCCGAAATTTTATCAAGTCTCAAAGTTCTCTTCAAAGCATCTGCTTTGTTTTTGAAGAAAGACTTTCTTACCGTATTAATTCTTCCCAATAGGGTATCGCCTTCCTGTAATTTTACAAGAGTTTTCTTTTCGTTCTTTTGAATCTGTTCTTTGACCTTTAAAGTCTCTTGTTCTATTTTGGCTTCTTTTTCTTTTCTTGCTATGATTTCCTTTTCCAACTTCAATTGAAATTCTGCCTTCTCCAGCATAGTTTTTCTGCCTTTAATGAATGCAGTTTCAATACCAGAAGACTGTTGCAACTTCTTAGCAATTAGTTTGTTCAGCTCAAGAATAGTATTCTCAAGATCCCTTATTGTTTTTTCGTCTGCCATTTGATTTATCCTCTACCAGAAAATTTCTTCAAACTCTCCATATCATCAAGTAGATTTGTTGTACCGTTTCCTCCGGCTAATTCTTTTTCCTTCTGTTCTTTCAATCTATCATAGTACCACATGAACTGAATGAAATCCATATTGTCATAATCAAATGCAACTTTCATAAAGTAACTAATCTGGAATTCTATTTCCAGAATATCATTCAAACTTATACTTGGGAACAAAGAAGTCGCTTTGAAACGTGACCCCTGTTAGGGCCGATCCTCCACACTTGTTACATTTCACTTCTATTGTCGATGAAATTCCCATGTCAATGTGTTTGATATATGATTCTATGTATGCGTAATCTGATGGATCTAATGAAACCAAATAATCATACGTTCTCTTTACAGACCAATCAGTATTTCCTTTTACGTCTGTAATAATACTTGCCACACTAAGAATGTCGGTATCAAATTTTACCAATGGGCTTTCGTGTTTATTGATACATTCCTCTATCAAAACTTCATCTGCGATGCATTGGTATCTTACCTTTATCTCATCCTCGGATACTGGCAATTTGATGGGTTTGTTTACATCCAAACCATCCTTGATATAAATGACATTCAAAGAATCCAAAGAGAAATCATAACTTGATGCCTTTTCACACTTTGGGCATTCGAAGTCTACAGAGTACCCACTATTTTTGTATGTGTTGGCTCTCAACCAAAACAAGATGTACAACTTATCTGGAACCAACAAAGAACCCAAATCCATTCCTTCTATTCTCAAACATCTTCTCAATATCTCATTAATAACCTGTCCAAAATTATTTTCATCAATTGTTGCGAGATACTTTGTATCCAAAACTTTCATTGGTCTACCTTTGATCTTGGTGCCTTCTGGATACAGACGATATTTACTTGGTAAGTCTTCAATCTCCCAATAGTTGTTCTTAGGTGGCATTACTTTTTGAACTGTTTTTTCTACTACCTGTTCCACCTTTTCCACTTCTTGTTTTTTCTCTTCCATTTTCATATCAAGTTTCTCCTAATATGTTATCTGTTAAAAAATGTACCTGAGCCTGTATTCGTTCTGGTATTCAATGGTGATTGATTGTCACCTTCTGTATATCTTTCGAAATCTTGGATGAATGAATCTGCTCCAAATGTTATTCCGATCTTTACGGTATCTGAACTTGTATAATCGTATGTTGGAGGATCTGCTTTCAAAAAGTATGCGTCTAAAAATGCGTATGATGTAATTCTATTTCCCAATTCATCCTTAACATCTACAATTATTCTGTCTATCTTATTCAAACCGGGGTTTCTGTAAATTCCCTTTTCGTTTATGATTCTTCTTTGTAACCAATTCACGAAGTAGGCGATGGTTCCTCTATCATCTTCTTCAAACTCTATTCGAACTTCAAAACCATCAAACTCCAATACAGGAAACGATCTTGGCAACACACCATGTTTTTGAATCTCTCTTTTGAAGTCATAATTTTGCAATGCAATGTTTCTGATGTGCCATGTTTCTAAGAGTGGCATTTCATCAAAATTTGTCAATCTACTTGAATCATTGGTTGTACTTCTGGTAATGTTGCTTCTGTCATCATTGATAATAGTAACAAAAAAGTTATAGGCATGTTGTACAGTCTTCTTGTCATAGAAACTTTTCAGTTCGGATGCCCGGGAACCTTTTCGAACAAATTCTTGTATTTTGTTATCAGCCATATTTTCCTCTTATGGTTAGATTTCTCTCTACTTGTATTTATATTTTCAGGAATAACGCAAAAAAAATAGGGAACCAAAAGATTCCCTATTTTTGACCTGAGAGGTGAGATTGCTTTCTTACTTCATACCTTCTTTTACTTTCAAACCAATCACTTTAACACCAGAAACATATTTAGATGCCAATGATCCAAGATCGGTAACTTCCCTATTTAATTTAGGATTGTTTTTTGTCATTTTATGAAGCATCCCTTGAAGTTTTGTCATCTTCATCAATATTTCTTTTGTTGAAGCTTTTATTTTTTGTTCATTTGGATCCATTGCTTCATCCAATTTTTTTTCTTCCTCTAAATATTCTCTAAATGTCATATGTTAGTTCCCCTATTTCAATTCCCAACGGTCATATTGGAAAGTGACACCGTATTTCACACTATCATTGGCTGTGTAATCAAGGGCAACTTCAGCTACTTCTTGTACCCATGCATTGTAGAACTCAATCTTGGACTTGTCGCCACCGTTGATAGGTTCTCCATCGTATCCGTACAATTGAAGTGTAATAGTTCTAACAAGGTCAGACTTGTTTTGAACTGTTGCAGCACCAGCATTCTCAATATCAAAAATTTGTTGCTGCCAGGCATACAATGCTGTTGAAACCTTTCTATCTTGAAATTCTTCAAATGTAGTTGCAAGTGTATGTGTGAATACAGGTTTGCCAGGGAAGAATCTTTTCATACCCATGAATACAGATTCAATAGGTTCTGTTCCTCTTGAAGGCAACACTGCTGTTCTACATCTAATAATCAATTGATCGTCTTCGATTCCAAAGGCACCCATGTCCGGGATGTTGAGATCGAACATATAGGTTCTTTGAATATCTTGCGTATTGTCGAACAATTTTTGTATGGCAAATGTTGGCATTTTCGCTCCTCCTACTTATTTCTCTTATTTATAAGGTGGGGAGAACTCTCTCCCCACCATGTTATTTCTCTCCCATTAAACCTCAGAGAATGAAACTCCTGTTCTTGTGATGATTGTTTGAAGTTTAATGAACTCAATGGTCTTAGTAGGCTGAACATAGATGTCCACGAACAACTTGTTTTGGTCAATGACTGTTGGTGTGTTGTTGCTCTCATCTACTACGACTTGATATTGTGTTACTCCACCACCGGCTTCAACTGTTCTCAAGAAAGAATCTACAATGCTAAAGACACGAAGTCTTGTCTTGTCTGTATTTCCTTCGAACAAGAAAGGCAAGAGTGATGGTTCGATGCTGTTTTGGATGTACAATAACAAGCGTCTTACATTGATTCTATCCAATGCTGACTTCTTGGTTTGTGCAGTCTTTTGACCCCAAAGAACATTACCAAAACCTCTGATGAACTTAGAGGTGTTGATATTGGCATCGTACAATGTTCCAATGTCAGAAGTATTCCAAACAATGTTCTGTCCGATAGAAGGAAGGATACCACGGTTTACACCAGCTGGTGCATCCCATGTGTTTCCAAGTCTATCAGTTCTTGCCATAACTGCGGCACCGAAGATACATTTTGGAATGAAAATATTTCTATCATTAAAATTGTCATATACCTTGTCCCATCCGGCATATTTTGCAACATAGGATGGACTTGTAAACGAGGTAGAAGTATCACCGTCAACAATTGTTTGTGCAACTGTTGCAGTACTTGCACCCACCTGTACCACTGCGATACAGTCAAGTCTTGCTGCTGCCACAGTATTACCAACGTAATTCTGTAGTGATGCTGCATTAGATGTTGAAGGATCGACAGGTTCGATACAAATGTTAATCGTTACCTTTTCTCTATCTGTGAAAAGACTCCATGCTGATTCTTTCATACCGTTTCCAACGGCACCAGCTGAATCTGCACCACCAGAAAGTGATACAACACTTGGAACACCACTTACAACAGTTGTTGGTAGAGGATAACCAGATGTAGACAAATTCTTAACATAGATGTACTTTGACTTTCCGTTAATTACTTCTTCCATTTCCAACTGTCTTCCAGCCTCATCCTTTGCTGATGTCTTTGTAACAAAGAATGTTTCTTCTGGATCAGTAGGGAATGTTCCATCTTCTTCTGCGTCTACGAAAACTTCGATTTTGAAAACACTACCAGTAACAGATGATGAATATGCGTTACCCCAATCAAAACCACCAGTAACGGCCACAGATGTTGTTGTTACTCTAACACCAATATGATTTCCGTATGCACCTGGACCAATTGCTGCTACACAAAACAATGAAGCGGAAAGGGCGCCAGTTGGAGAAACTGCTTCCAATTCTTGAATATCGTCTGACTTGTTTCCATCTTCGTATTGAGATGTTGCAACCAATGCTGTTGAACTAAGTGCTGTAATACCTGTAGCAGATGTTTCACCACTTGCGGCATCGAAACACATGTTTGCGAATGTTTCATCGCCTTGGGTTGCTCTTACATAGTAAAGTGCATCTGATTCTTTTAGATATTCCATAGCGGCATAACCACTATAATCCAAATTTACAGAGTTGGGTTCGCCGAATGTATCAACGTAATTTTTATCACTGCTTAGCAATACTCTACTATTAGCAATTCCCTTTTCTGCCTCACCGACAGTTGCTCCGATACTTGTACCTACAGGCGATACAATCTCACTTAAATCTGTTTCTTGACGGATAATGCCTGGAGCTGAAAATTGTGCCATTTTAAATCCTCCTTTATATTTATCTCATAATCATTTTTCAAACATAGTATGCCACTATTTTACATAAGTATTTATAATTCTAATGTGGAAAAATCTACTACCACGGCAACATTGGTCCTTCATCAAAAATAGTAGGCGGGACACTATTTTCATTGTCTTCTTGTATTTTGAATTTCTCATCTATCCTGTGGACATTTAGATTTTTTCCATCAAAAAATGTAGTAGAAAGAAAGTAAACTCCCCACAATAATGAGGTCACACAATCATCATGTTCATGGTTTCCTGCACGGAAAATGTTAGGTGCAACTTCCTCATATCTACTTAATTCAAATACGGTTCTTTTATCCACCAAATTTAGCCAACCATTCTCCAAATATCGTTTTAACAATATGTTAGCAGCCAACTTTGATTTCTTTGTTGACCGGATACCAAGTCCTTTTTTGTCACAATTGATTATCTTGTCATATTCAAAATTGTACCAAATAGAATCTGTAACCGATGAACCAACATCGTTATTTTCCACCATCATGTATGCACCATTGTAAAATTTTGATGTCTCAATACATACCTGTGCAAACCCATATGGTTCAATCATGTTATGTCTATAAATTGCGACTTGTTCTACGTCAAATTCATCTAAGATTTTCAAAACTTGTATCACACTAAAATCTCTTCCTGTTCCCTTTCCAGAATCTACACCGAGAATATACATTACTCCTTCTTGTGGCTGTTCATAGATTTGCAACAAGTCTCCTAATTTTGTGTCAACGGGTTCTGTTGTATCCATTCGTTCCAAAATTTCCGAATCAATTAGTATGTTTGATGAGCCCAAAAATTTGCAGCCATATTCTTGATTCCAGAAAATAATATCGTTATTTCGTATAACCGATTCTTTGAATTTTTCATCTCTACCTGGTACTTCATCCCAATTCACTTTTATCGCTCGATACTCGTTTTCGCCTCGTATAGCATTCCTGTAAATGTGGTAAAAATGATTCAATCCATGTGGTGTTGATACAATGATAATCTTCGATGTCTTACCAGAAGAAATGGTAGGATAAACACTTCTCATAAAGTCATCGGCAATATTCTGCGGAACAAAGGCAAATTCATCAAGGTACAATAGTGAAATTGTTTCACCACGAATTGCACTTGAGGCAGTAGAAGCCGCAATAACTCTGGAACCATTCTCAAGATTGATCGAAGATTTATTCCATCCAGCATCGGCAACACCCTGTTGAAGCCATAGAGGTAGATTCTTGTATGATTCCTTTATCTCCCACAAAATTTTCAGAGCAGTCTTTTCTTTGTTTGCCAAAATAGCAACATTCTTGTCCTTGTTGAAAAGAATGTAATGGGTCATGTATATTTTGGAAATGGTTGTCTTACCAATTTGCCGGGCTGCCAAGAAAACAATATGTCGTTTATCTTGATTCTGTTCCGGCAGTCCAGAATTGGGATCAACGTATACCTTTAGGCATCTCTTTTGAAATTCCCAAAGTTTCGGTATAACTCTACCTTTATCCAATGTTGTAATATAGAAATACTTCTCCGCAAAATATACGATGTCTTCTTTACATCGTATATATTCCTGTAAAAGTTCGGGAGTGTAGTCTATCTTTTCATCTGTGCCCCGAAGGGTCTTGTCACCTTGATACATATTCTTCCTAATTTATTGAAGCGTAAAAACTTTCTTCAAATACCCTAACGGCCACTCTTTGATCTCTTTCAGGTTTTGATATAATGAACTCTGCTATTTCTGTCACGAACCATGTTTTTGATTCCTTTGTTTTGAAAAGTGCACCATCATTAGATGTTTCCCGTATAGTCAATACATACTTCTTAGACTTGAATAATTGTAGGTCTTGTTTTGTCAAAGCTTTTTGAATGTGTCGCACTCCCATTTTCTTACCAACCTTCAAATCTCGTCTGATGAAAACAAAATCGCCAGAATTGTAATCTTCTCCATCTATCATATCAGCCGCAGTCATGCGGGAATCCTCTATGACTCTTTTTGTACCGGGAACCTTCTTTAACAATTTCCACATTACCGATTCGGCCGTTTTCAAATCAAGTCCTGTTTTGGATTTAATGTACAGTACAAAATCTCCCAACATAATGTCATCAACATACTTCACAATATGCTTAAACCTTTCAACAAACATCTTCGGCGTCCATTTTGGAGATGGTATGGCTTGTTTAATCATATCTCCGTGCCAAGGAAATTTTCCTTTATCCTCAAATATTGTAAACCACCCATCATCTTCATCTAAAGAAACAATCTCTACTATTTTGTTGCTAAACTTTTCCTGTGCCTTGGTCACTCTATAATTTTCATACTGCTCGCCTTTCTTGACTCGTTTTAATTTGACAAACATTCCCGGTTCAATCTTTGTTGGCGGCTGTGATCCAGTTTCTTCTCTAAATGCTTGTAGTGTAATTCCATTCTGCATTTTCATAACATAGGCGAATGGGTCTTGTAAACCGGGACTGATTCTATCATATAGTGCAAATGGATCCTTGATGTCTCTCTTGAAGTCCAATGCCTTCTTCAACCATCTAAGGGAATCGTGTTTGTAGTATGATCGTACCTTGTCAAATACCGTGTCATTGTTGTGTTGTAAGTCATATATGTGATCTACCAAAACCATTTTATCACTATGTTTTTTCACATTGTACAATTTTCCCCAAGCTTGGGCAACCATTCCCCATGCATGTCCACCATAACCAGCACCCATAAACCTATTAAAAAATTGTGCATTCATTGCGTCTTCGAATATCTTTGCCATTGTGTTCGGTGCCATGTTGATTTTTTTCAGAGCACGGAAACTGTCTCCCCGTTCCCAATCTGTTTTTCTCAACAAGGCAACATACTTTGAGTAGAATTCTTTTTGACCTATCTTATCGAAAAATCTTCTTGCACTCGGAGCGATTGCAGCACGTTCATCTGGATCAGCTGGTTCCACCCCACCAATATGTCTAAACTCTGACGCCAATGCAAAGTAAAGGGCAAACTTGAAATCCTCTACCAACTGATTCACAATTTTTTCCTGTGCTTCTTTGAATGCAATTTTCATGTTAATATCAGAAAGACTATCTGGAAATACCAATGATGTAGCATAGAAATCAAACAACCTATGTTCCTTATCCTTTGGAACAAAGTATGTCCAGTTGTTGAATCTCTCGTTTAGTAGTTGGTAAAATTTCTTGAATCTCATTTATTTCTACCCCAGCTTTTCGAAATCTTTAATTAGTTTTGTTAGAATGTCAGCTTCATCTCTATCTTTTGAATTCTTTGAATATATCTTTGACACCATTTCAACTGTTATAACAAACTTTCCCCCTACACCACCAGCAGAAATATAATCTGTCAGAAATGATCTTCCGTCTTTTGCTGGAGGTGCACCAACCGTAACTATATAATCATTTCGTTTCAATATTTTGTCAAAATCTTTTTCGTATTCTATTTGAAGTTGACCATATTTTCTTCCAATTACCAAATTCTTTCTAAGTTGTACTTTGTCTCCCTCTTTCAACTTTTTATTCTTCATTAACATGATCGCTTCTATCCTATCTTGTTCTCTTGTTTTCTTTGGCATTTTATCATATAATTTGTTTTTGAGTTTCATTGCTGCAATAAAAGGCTTTCCTGTGTGTATCATGTAAAAATCCACTGCATGCATGTGTTTGCCAGATTTGAGAAAATTTATCATGGTTTGTTTTATTTCTTTTGCAGACATCTTCACATCTTTTGATGGTACAACCTTTTCTACCATTGCTCTGTGAATTGTAGTAAATCCACTCTTCTTGCCCCTTGGAAGTACATCAAAAATATTTTTTAGTGTTTCGTATACATAATATATTTTTACTATCTTTCCACTCAAATCTTTTATATGTTCATCATTTATTTCTACCCGTTCTTTGCCATGGCCAAAAACTTCTCCCTTATTGAGCTTTTTTATTTTTACCCACATATTCTTAATGAGTTTTAAATCCTCTCCGGTATCTTCTCTTGTTTTTTGTAGAGTCATCCCGGTTGCTAATTTAACAGCATATACAAATGGATCTTTCAAGCCAGGACTCACTTCATCATACATTTCTAAAGGATTCTTTATGTCCCTTTTAAAATCCAATGCATCTTTTAACCATCCATATCGGCCATCTTTTGCATACTCTACTACCTTGTTGAATACTGTATCATTGTTATGTTGAAGATCATAGATATGATCTATTAATACCATTTTGTCACCGGGATTTTTGACCGTATATAACTTTCCCCATGACCTCGCAATCTCTGCCCATTTTTCTCCACCATATTGTGGACCCAAAAGGTGAGTAAACAACGTACTGGTAAATGTCTTCTCAAAAATACTTGCCATTCTCAATGGTGATATTTTTAGTTTCTTTATTGCATTGTATGATGCTTCTCTGCCCCAATCTCCTCTAACTTTTTTTTCAAAATCCTTTATGAATTTTTCTTCTCCAATGGATTTGAAAAATAACTTTAATGCTTTTTGTTGATCTACATCTTGCATATCAATCATGGGTCTAATACCACCCACATGTCTAAACTCAGAAGCAAGAGAAAACATCAAAGCAAACTTAAAATCTTCTATTAGTGCATTCAGAATTTTTTCCTGTGCTTCGTTAAATGCAAGTTTCATGTTTATATCGGACAATTCATTTGGTCTAATATAAGTGATAGCATAAAAGTCAAATAACCTAAACTTCTTATCCCACGGGACAAAGTATTCCCAATTCGCAAAAAGTTCGGTAATAAGATAGAATTTACTAAACTTCATTTTTCATCCCTCTATAGAGAGTGTTTGTGTCCATCGTGGCGAACAGGATCTACTTCATAATTTGTAACGCAATGACAATGTGGACGATGAAATTCTTCTGGTATGGTACTTGTGGTATAACCATCACCCAAATGATTAATCTCATAATCATGGGCATGGTCATTGTCCATACTTGTTCTGCCCATTTTTGTTTCGTTCAATCTCTTTACGATTCTGTCTTTTAAATCCATAATATTTTCTCCTTATAGATAATTATCATTCTTCTACTTTGAAATCGGCATCTACTCTATCCAGTTCGTTCTTGTCTTTTGCACTACTAATCATATCCAACAAGTCTTTCCCTGTTCCGGTGAAAGTAATATTCACATTTGGTTTTCCCTTTTCACCGTCAGTTGGAGCAGCTTCTATTTCATAGATTGTCTTGTTTAGTTCCCGAAGTTCTTTCAATCCACTTATGACGCTCTCCAACATTTTTGCACACACCTCGTACATTCGTGGTGGACTACCAATTTTTAATTCGTTCGACAATTTGTCTAAGACGGCTTTACCAATTCCAATAACGTCTTTCACTTCCTCTTTGAGAAAGTTTTTATCACCGAACTCTATCTTCTTTGAACTGTCAACTAACTGTTTTTTCTTGTCTTCAAATACCTGTATCTCTGTTGACAGTTTATCTATATTTTCTTCTTTGTAAGACGAATCAAACGATTTCGCTAAGTTGTCAAATACTTGATTTTTTTCATCCATAAACTCTCCTATAATTCACTTGATGCGGACACATAGTAATTCAATGTTCCGGTATCTGTATTATCGGAATCGGTTGTTCCACTAAAATCATATTCAGCAGATGTTGGAACAGCAGAGGTATCACCACTTGATGCGCCACTTGTTGAATATGTTTCGGTCAAAATATCGTCTATATCGTCATCACCAATAACAGATGTGAAGTATTGTGTCTTGATACTCTTAATGATTTTTTGTTCGTCTATTGGTCTGTACATGTATCCTTTAACTGTCAAATTTACAGAACCATTTACCATTCGTGTCATATCTTCTGTTTGATCATCTGTGAAATCTGTAGAAACTCCTGCCATCTCGACCTGTACATTTCTTTCGATGTTCAAGAAAGAAAATTCTTTTATTCTCAAATGTAATGATGGATTGAAGTATGGAAGTATATTCTCCATGATTTGAGAATAGTCTTCCAACGAATCCGTTCTAATAAATAGTGTGTATGAAAAATTGTATGGGGATGGTTGGTAATCCTCTGTAAAGGCAGATTGATTATCCAATGATATTGTGTTATTGTAGAAAGTTCTTACTTCATTTGCGCCTGTTGCTCTATCACCATCATAATCTATTCCATTGAGAACCAATGCTAACCTTGGAATTTGCAAAAAGTATTTTTTGTTTCGTTCACTTTCTCTTCTTATGTGTTGAAATTTTTCCTGTGGTGCGAACATAACAGGAACGGTCACAGTTTTTATTGCCGTATTGTTCTTGTCATACTTTTTGATTGTGATGTCATTGAACATGTCCAATAACGCAATCGTTATGTTCTTGATTGTTCTTGGATAATAGTATGTACTGGCCATTGCTTATCCTTCTATGAAAAATGTAGGTGGTTCGCCTTCGTCTTTAATGTCGGCCAAAGCTTTTTCTTCTTCCTCTTTTCCTCTTGCAATAATTTCCGCGCCGTTTAATGTACCACCGCCCGGCAATGTCATGGTGATCTTCGAAAGAATTTCACCCCAAAGAATTTTGCACCTTGCAACCGCAAGTCTTTTTACTAATGGATTGTTATACAAATTCACTGCAGTTTCTGCTCTGTAAACGTGTATCACTCCCATGTATTCTTCGTTTGGTGTTGGTATTACTTTTACGGTTTGTGTCGCCGGTCTAAAGTCTACTCTAAATCTTACACCGAAATAGTTATCTATTTCCTTTACCACGGTCATTGCTGTATGATAATTTATCAATCCCATTGATGTGATAACGCCCTGTGCAAGAAAGTCACTAAGAGCAAAGTTGATTGGCGAAAACAAAGTATTTAGTTGTCCTGCCACAGAGGATAGTTTGAAATCAATAGCATTCAAAACATCACTACCCGATAATGAATATTCGTCTACACCAGAGGTTAAAGTTAATGTCATGTAGTCTTCGTAATTACCTTCTCCCGAATTGTATCTTTGAAATTCTTGTATAACATCTTCAATACATTGTTCAATTTGACTGTCATCCAATTCGACACAGACTACAGGATCTCCCAACTTTACTTTTATGTAGCTCACAAACCCATCTAATGTAGTAATGGTTGCCATGTTCTACTCCCCATGTTACAGGCTTGTCTTGCCTAATCTTCTAAGTTCTTTGATTTTCTTTTTGTCTATTCTAACACCAGACAAAGGTTTCTTTTTCTTGGTCTTTACCTTTTTCTTGACAACCTTTTTCTTTCTTGTTGTCTTTTTCTTTTTTAGTTCCTTGTCTCGTTCTTCGTTTATTTCTTTGTCCAAAACATCAGCGACTTCTTGTTGTCTTTGTGATTCTGTTTTTTCAATTGCAGCCAATGCTTCTCTCAATAGAGGATCTTCTTCGGCTATAGGATCTATTACTGGTTGTACTACTGGTTCTCCTACTGGTTCCACTACCGGACTTGTTGGTGTTGGTTCTTGTTCCGGCGCTTCCTTTTCTTCTTGTTGTTGTGGTCTTGGAATTTCCCTAAGACATGCTGTATGTCTTCCTCTCATAGAATCGGGAACTTCCTTTATTTCTCCCTTTAAGAATCTGTAGTGAATGCCTCCCTCGACAAGTGCTATAGAGTACGGCATAAAATTTTGAACCAGAATACTCATAAATCCTCCTTTGATATGATTTCAGATCACATTATGGTTTACATAAGTATTTATTATTTTAGAAAATAAAAGCGCACAAAAAAGGGAGAACCTTTCGATTCTCCCTTGTTGTTTCTCAACTAACTATCCAGATTAGTCACCAAGTACAGCGTCCAAATTGCTATAGTTGATAAGTCTGTAATAGCGTCCAGCGTCCAAGAGGCTATCGGTGATAGCGTAACGGCTCATCACACCGATTCTTGGGCTGAAATCTTCTTCAGCGGTAGCACGGCTCATCAAACCTGTGATGTAAGGTGAGAAGATAACGCCGGCATCACTGATACCAGGACCCTTGTAACCAACAAGTGCGTAATCGCTTGTTGCGTAAGAATCACGATAAACAGTAATTGTACCGTTGATTGTTCCTACCATTGCCAAGATTCCAGTTGGGGAAACTTCAGCAGTGTTACCGTTGAACTGTTTTCCAGCGGCTTGTAGGGCTGTTGCAACTCTTGGTGAAACGATGGCAAAGTTACCAGCGCCACGTCTTGTTGCTGTTGCGATGTCGTTTGCTTTCTTCACGATAACGTTAAGAACGTTAGTGAATCTTTCTTGACTCCAGCGACCATCGGAAGCGGAAACGTCAAGAGATGTTGCGGCTACACCACTCTTGGTTGTGTCTACAGCAACTGCTTTCAACTTACCAACAATTTCTCTGTCGATTTCAGCAAGAACTTCATACTGAAGAACGTTTACAAGTTCTCTTTCAATGTCAACTTGGTGCATTGATTTGATATCTTGTGCGGCTTCCAAAGAGAAAGATGCTGCTAGTTTTCTTGTCTTAGCCTCGATAGCAGTTCTATCAAGAGTAAGGTTGATTTTAGGCATGTTACCTGTTCCAGGATCTAACTGGAAGGCTTCTGCAGTTGCAAGTGCGGCACCAGTACCGGCATCAGCGGAACCAGAAACACCCGGAGTGCTACCTGTGTAACCAGAGTGAGTGTGAACATCTTGCCATGCTGCTTCTGCACCGTTGTCATATCTGAAACGTAGTGCATATGCAAGTCCAACAGGACCGTTCATAGCTTGTACACCAACTACCTTGTTAGCGAACAATGCTGGGAAAGTTCTACGAACAAGTGCCAAGGCGATAGGTTGAAACTGACCTGTTGCCTGACTTGTAGGTGCGCTTGTGCTGAAAGTTGTTGCTTCACCCATGAGCTCTTTGTTCAAATCTTTTGTCTCTTGGTTTTCAAGCAACTGAGCAAGGTTTTCTTTTACATAAGTGTCTTCGTTGGCAATGCTCATCTTGCCTTCGACTTCTGACCATTTCTTAATTAGATCATCTCTTTTCATTATTAGTA